>JBIOXS010000100.1:0-56905 GCA_044869815.1 Candidatus Rokuibacteriota bacterium
CTCGGGTACCCGAGATGCCCGGGGGCTTCCAGCATCGATCAGGGGCAGGTGTTCGTGAGCTTGCAGCGCCGACCGACCATGTCGATCACGTGCTCACTCTCGTTGCCGCCGATGAACCCATGGGTGAGACCGTCGGGATGGGCGGCCAGCCGGAAGTGGTCGAACGGAAACCTCCAGACGCGTGGCAAGCCGCTGCCGGTGTCCGGATCCATCGTCGCCGGGTCGATGCACTGCCAGTAGATCGCGCCCGGGTCGGAGGCGTTGTAGTTTCCGCACTGCGCCTCGCGATTGGCCGCCGGCACCTGGGCGATGTACTTGCGGAGCCAGGTCGTCGTCACCCGCTGGACGTTGCTCGACGACGGGCACGGCCCACGCTGCGGTCCGGGGCTGTCGACCACGCACTGTGTGACCAGCGCCTTATTGCCGACGGGTGGCCCGTCGTCATACGTGTTGCCGAGGATGTTGTAGTCAAGCGTCAGACGAACGGAGCCGTTGCCCCAGCTATCCGTCACGAACGTCACGCCGGGGTCCAGCCCCATGCCGTTCGTGAACTCGGCCGACAGCGAGGCGGTCGGCGACACCACGCCGCCGTCCACGTAGTAGCCGGCTGGTCCAGTCGGATAGTTCGGATCGAGGGCCGGCTTGACGCTGCCGGGCGGGAAGTACATCGGCCACGCCAGCGGATAGAAGATCGTCCAGATCGTGTAGATCGTGTTCGGTCGAAGGTTCTTCACGGAAAACTGCAGATCGGTTTGCCCGTTGGCCACGCTCAGCGTCATGGTCCCACTGACGCTGCTCGGTCGCATGACGGGCTGCGAGCCATTCGGCGTGCCGTAAATGTTCTGCGTCGGTTCGAAGCGGAGCACGTACGGGCCGGGACCGGTCACGGGCGGCGCCAGGATCTCGACGACGCCGCTGACCACACCGGTCACGGTGCCGAGCAGCCCGCCGAGGAGGCCGGCCGCCGCGGGCCGCGCCAGCACGATGGTCACGAGCATCGTCGTGGTGACGATGGCAGAAGCCAGTGTCGCCGAGCGCATGCGGAACCTCAATGTCGTCTCCTTCAGCGGCTCTTCGCCGTTGTCTTACCGCGGAGCGCCGGCGACCGTGCCGGCGGATGACCCCACCACCGTGTCAACCATTCGAGTGAGCTCGTCCATCGCGACGGGCTTCGCCAGGACCGGCCGGCCGGCCTCCTGCAGGAAGCGGTTCGAGCCCGGACTGAGCGTGTCGCCGGTCATGAACACCACGCGCTCGCAGAGCCCGGGGTGATGACGACTGATCCACTGCCAGATCGCCTTGCCGTCGATGTCCGGCAGCCTCAGATCGAGGATCACCACGTCGTAGGTTTCGCGCGCCAGCGACTCCAGGGCGGCGTGGCCGGTCGCGGCCGCCACCGTGCGATGTCCCTCCATCCTCAGCACCTGGACGAGGGCCGCGCGAAGGGCCGGCTCATCCTCGACCACGAGGATATCGACGGCGTCCCGCGCGTCGTTGCCGCCGGCGGCCGGCTCCTCGATCACGTCGACGACCTCTTCTCCGAGCGGCAGCTGGATCGTGAAGCGCGCGCCCGAGGTCGGGACGTTCTCGGCCGCGAGGTGGCCGTCGTGGGCTTCGATGATGCCGATGCAGAGACTGAGTCCGAGTCCGGTGCCCTCGCCGACGGCCTTGGTCGTGAAGAACGGGTCGAACACGCGGCGCAGATTCTCGGCCGGGATGCCGGGCCCGTTGTCCTCCACGACGATCGTCACGCCCGCGTCTGTCTGTGCCGTCCGGACGGTCAGGACGCCGGGGCGCCCGCTCGCGCTCATGGCATGGGCGGCGTTGGTGAAGAGGTTGAGCAAGACCTGCTGGAGCTGGAACGGGTCGGCCGAGATCGTCGCCACCGATGCTCCGAGCTCGGAGGCGATCCGGATGCGCTTGAGCGCGAAATCGGGGCCGTAAAGCTGGAGCGCGTCCCGGACGATCTCGTTGACGTCGACACGCCGACGTTCCGGTCGCCGTTGCCGGGCGAAGGCCAGCAGCTCCCGGATGATCCGCGAGGCGCGGCCGCACTCGCTCTCGATCGCACCGGCGCGCTCGCGCACCGCCTCGGGTAGCGCACGGTTGGTAAGGAGCAGCTGGGCTGACATGAGGATCGTCGAGAGCGGGTTGTTCAGCTCGTGGGCGACGCCCGACAAGAGCGTGCCGAGCGCCTTGAGCTTGTCGGCCTGGATCAGCTGATCCTGCGTCTGCTGCAGCTCGCCCAAGCGCGCCTGCAGCTCGGCGTAGAGGCGCGCCTTCTCCAGCGCGAGCGCCGTCTGGTGCGCGATGCTCATGAGGACCCGGCCCTGCTCGTCGCTGAGGCGGCGGGGGGCGTGATAGTAGATGGCCAGCACCCCGATGGGCTGGTCGCGCGCGCCCAGCGGCACCGCCACACCGGCCGCGATGCCGTGCGCAGTGAGATGCGCGGGCACGGCGAAGCGGTGCTCGGCGGCGATGTCGTCGACCTGCACCAGTGTCTTGGTCAGGAACGTGTAGCCGGCAAAGGAATCACTCGACGGCGGGATCGTCAGCACGCCGACGAAATCCGGCTGCCAGCCGAGACCGGCCGTCAGACGCAAGCACCCGTCGGCGGGATCCGACAGGAAGAGACCGACGTGGTCGGCGCCGAGCGCAGCACGCGTGACCCGGACCGTCTCGCTGCGGATCTCGTCCTCGTCGGTGATCTGCAGCAGATGCTGCGCGAAGTCCTGAAGGCTTCCGTCGTGGCGTGCCCGCCGCGCCAGCTCTTCGAACGAGCGTCCATTCTCGATCGCCACCGAGGCCTGGGTGCCGAACGCCGAGAGCAGCTCGACGTCGGCGGTGGTGAACTCGTGCGCGCGGAGATAGAAGACGGAGAGGGCCCCGTAGACCTCGCCCGTCTGGCTCGCGAGCGGAATCGCCAGCACCGATCGCAGGCCTTCGCCGCGCACCCGGGTCACCACGTCGTGGGGAAACGGGACGGCCGGATCGTCACCGAGCAGCGACGTGAAGACGGCACGGCGCTCCGCGACCGAGACGCCAGAGGCGCCCTGCCCGAGCGGCAGCGCCAGTCCCGACACCAGCGTGTCGCTGATGGCGCCGGCGCGGCTCATCGCGCTCAGCACGCGATCGCGCGCATCATAGCGAAACAGGATCGCGCCGTCGGCCCCGGACACCTCCAGCGCCTTGGTCGCGATCGTCTCCGCGATCTCGCGGAGGTCGAGGCTCCGCACGAGGGCCTGCCCCGCGCGGTGCAGGACGTCCAGGTCACGCTGACGCGCGCGCGCTTCTCGGTAGAGCCAGACCTGTTCGCGCAGCAAGCCCACGAAGATCACGCCGACGCCGAGTGGCCGCGCAAACCCCGCCAGATACCACGGGATGCTGTATCGGAACGGGTGGAGCAGGAAGCCGAGCAGGCCGAGAATCCAGATGAAGGCGGCGAGGAGGAAGTACCCGCCGAACGGATCGCGGGCCGCATAGCGACGCAGGCCTCCGGACAGCGCCCACACGCCGGCGGTCGCAAGGACGAAGTACCCGGCCCCGAGTCCGAATGGCGTGAAGCGTCCGCCTGCCACCGGCGACAACAGCGGCCGCACGTGCAGCACCACGGTCGTGAGCACGCCACTGAGGAGGACCACCGCCGCGCCCAGCGCGAACCGGCCGCGGCCGCGCAGCGGAAAGCTGCACTCGCCGCAGTGCGCGGCTAGACCGATGCCGGCCAGCCCGGCGAAGTAACTGAGAAAGAAGAAGTAGGGAGCGATGCCCGCATTGACGCCGGGATTCGCGGGATAGTCGGGCTGGGCGAGGACGTGCGAGAGCGCCAGCAGCGCCGTCAACCACAGCGTGGTGCCCAGTCCGGCCGAGCGGCCGTCCTGGCGCAGCCGATGTCGCTCGAGACAGAGATACCCGATGCCGACCGCCACCAGGGCGAAGGGCACGTCGAAAATCGGGACGGCGTAGGGCGTGGGAAAGCGCGGCATCAGCGCGCCCCAGCCGGACCAGATGAGGCCTTCGTAGCCGAGGCCGACGGCCACGCACAAGAACACGAGGAGGACCCGCCATCGCAGCATGTCAGTTCCTTTTCTCGCCGTCACCACGCGCCAGGAGCTCGGCGACAATCGCTGCGCTCAATCGACGCGGCAGCCAGGGCTGTCGGGCGGCCACCATGCGGACCGCCTTCGGCAGATCACGGGACAGATCAGGTTCGGCGAGGTGCCCCCACGCGCCTCGGCGCACGGCCTTCATGAGAAGCGCGGTCGAGGCCCGGCGCCGCCCGAGCAGGACGACGCCGGTAGCGGGGCTGACATTCTTGAGCACGGGCAGAACGCGCAGGGCGCGACGGGTGGACGGCGCCGCATCGAGGAGCAATACACGTGGTCGGTAACGCCGAAGCAGCCGATGCGCTCCCGCAAGGGACGCTCCGCGGCTCGCGATTCGTTGATCGGCGAGGATGGCCCGGCATCGCCGCCGCCGGGCGGCACCACCGACGACGAGTATGGAGAGATGGGTCCGTGTCACGGCACACTTTGATGCCACGCCGCGACCACGGCGAACGATCGGACCTAGGTCTATCCGACGTTGGTCTGAGCGGCGGCGGAACGACCGACGGCGACGGCGAGCTCGAGGCGGGTGGTGAGTCCCAGCTTCTTGAAGATGTTCGTGAGGTGCGTCTTGACGGTCTTGACGGAGATGGAGAGCCGCTCCGCGATGGCCTTGTTGGTGGCGCCGACGGCCACGAGGTTCACGAGGTCGCACTCTCGCGGCGTCAGCTGCTCGCCGCCAGCGACGGCGGGCGGCGCGCTTCGGAACGCGAGCTCCTCGATCAGGCGCAGCATGACGCGCCGGCCGACCCAGATCTCGCCGGCCTCGACGAGGTGGATGGCTCGTCGCAGCAGGCCGGTCGGCGTATCGCGGGGACAGAAGCCCGCCGCGCCAGCCTTCAATGCTTCGACGGCGAGGCCGTCGCTGTCGATGGCCGACACGACGATCGTCTTCGCCAGACGGCTTAGCGGCGCGATCATGGCGAGGCCGTTCGCATCCGGATTTCGCCCCAGATCGTAGATGATGATCGAGGGGTTCGAGGCAGCGATCTGCGGCACGAGATCCTGCCCGGCCGAAATCGCGCGAAGCGGGCGTGTGCCGTTGCCCGCGCGAAGACTCTGCAGCAATCGACGGCTATAGAAGTCGTCGACGCCGGCGATGGCGACGGCGCCGGCCGCGCTCCGGGATCTTGGTCTTCCACGCATCGGACGTTGGTCTGAGCAACGGCAATGCCAGAGTCGAACATTCCGAAATATCGGATGTTCTTCGCGTCACCACGCCGACCGCGCACAGCTTTGAGCCAGACCATCCCCCCGAAGCGGTCGAGGATCATCCAGCGTCCGGGCGATAATGGGGCGCACCATGCGCCCTCCGCGAAGCGACGCTTGCCTGAGCGGTGTCGGACCTGACTGGCGGCCCGCGTGACCGACGCTCCGATCTCGGCCGCGCGCCGGTGGGCCATCACGCTCTCCGTGATGATGGTCACCGTCATGCAGGTGCTCGACACCAGCGTGACCAACGTCGCGCTCCCGCACATGCAGGGCTCGATGTCGGCGGGCATCGAGGAGATGTCGTGGGTCGTCACCTCCTATCTGGCCGCCAACGCCGTGGCCATCCCCGCCACCGGCTGGCTCTCCGCCCGGTTCGGGCGACGCCGATTCTTCCTGATCTGCACCGTGCTCTTCGCCGCCAGCTCGTTCCTGTCGGGCATCGCGCCGAATCTCGAGTTCCTGGTGGCCATGCGCGTGCTGCAAGGTCTCGGCGGCGGCCCCGTCATCCCGATGGCGCAGGCGATCATGTGGGAGATCTTCCCACTCCGGCAGCGGGGGACAGCCATGGCGGTGTGGGGCGTCGGCATCATGCTGGCGCCGATCCTGGGCCCGACCCTCGGCGGCTGGATCGCCGACAACTGGTCGTGGCGCTGGATCTTCTACATCAATCTCCCCATCGGGTTCGTCGGCTTCGTCATGGTCAGCGCGTTCCTGTTCGACTCCCCGTTCGCGAAGAAGCCGAGCCGGATCGACGCGGTGGGCCTCGTCCTCATGATCCTCGGGTTCGGCTTCCTCCAGCTGGGACTGGATCTCGGCGAGAAAGCCGACTGGTTCGACTCCAATCACATCGTGGCGCTGTTCGTCCTCGGCGTGTGCGCGCTCGCCGGCTTCGTCGTGCGCGAGCTGACGACCAGCGAGCCGATCCTCGATCTGAGCGTGTTCAACGACCGCAACTTCGCGGTGGGCACCGTGTGCATCGCCCTGGTCGGCCTCGGCTTCAACTCGAGCATGCTGCTGGTCGCCCTGTACACGCAGAAAATGCTGGCCTACGACGCCTGGAACGCCGGTCTCGTCCTGGCCCCGGGCGGCTTCGGCACCATGATGGCGCTCATGGTCTCCGGCCGCCTCGTGTCGCGCATGGATCAGCGGATCATGCTGGCCGGCGGCTGCCTGCTCAACTTCGTGGCCACCACGCTCATGACCCAGGTCACCCTCGGCATCGACTACTGGGCGCTCGCATGGCCGCGCTTCCTTCAAGGCATCGCCATGGGCTTCATCTTCGTGCCGCTGCAGACGCTCACCCTGGCGACTATCCGCCTCGAGCGTCTCGGCAACGCCACCGCCGCCTACAACGTCGTGCGCAACATCGGCGGCAGCATCGGCGTGGCGATGGCCACCGCGCTGCTGGTGCGGCGCAGCCAGGAGCACCAGACGAGGCTGGTCGCGCACGTGGACGTGTGGAGCGCCGAGACGAGCCGTCAGCTCCAGGAATGGACCGAGCATTTCCTGGCCCAGGGCGCAGATTCGTTCACGGCCGGCCGCCGGGCGCTGGCGATGCTCTACCGCCGGACGACCGAACAGGCCCAGGTTCTCGCCTATGTCGACGACTTCTGGCTGATCTCGATGATCTTCCTCGCGATCCTGCCGCTGCTCCCGCTCATGCGCCGTGTCCACGCCGAGCAGAACGAGCGCGCCCGCGCGAGCTCCGGCCGGGTGGAGGCCCTGCCCGTCCCCGAGGAGTGATCGCGCTCGCCGGCATCGCCGCTGGACCGGATCCGTCGCGTGTACCTGTGGACGGTGCCGCCGCGCCGCTGATGGTTGTGCCGGAGAGGGCGCGCGCGGCACGGCGGGATTGAGACGATTTCGACGTGGCGCTAGATCATCTTCGCGAGGGCGTCCTCGGTCTCCTGGCGTGTGAACGCGCGCATTGTCTCGGTGCGGACGTTGCCCACCGCTCCCACGGAATAGAGCAGCGAGGTGAGGGTCACGTCGTCAGGAACCTCCAAGACGGCCGCCAGGTCGTAGCGGCCCATCGTGCGATAGACGTCCCTGACCCGCGCGCCGACTTTCTCGCACTGCTTGCGGAAGGTGTCCTCGCGCTTGAGCGAGTCTTTGACGCTGCGAATCCCCTGGTCGGTGAAGTTTCCCAGGACGATGTACGTTGGCATGGCCGGACTCCTTACGGTTGCCGCCCGTCCCGCGCGCACCCCTTCTCCAGCAGGGCCACGATAGCCTACTTGCCGCGCGGCGTATAGTATCGGCCGTCGAGGCGATGAGGCGTCGCGCGTTCCTCCTCCACCTTGCCAGCGCCGCATGGGCGGCGTCGCGTCCTGCACATCTCGCTGCGCAGGCGACACCGACGTCGGCCGGGACGCCGGACCCCAGGCTGGTCGAGGACCTCGTCGCCGCCAATCGCATCCTGGCCGATCAAGGAGTCGTCGACGGCTTCGGCCATGTGAGCGTGCGCCACGATCGCGATCCGAGCCGGTACCTGATGTCGCGCTCGCTCGCGCCGGAGCTGGTCACGGCGGCCGACATCATGGAGTTCGACCTGGACAGCGCGGCCGTCGAGGCGCGCGGCCGCGGTCTCTACCTCGAGCGATTCATTCACGGCGAGATCTACAAGGCGCGGCCGGACGTCAGGGCCGTCGTCCACAACCACTCGCCGTCGGTGATCCCCTTCGGCGCCACGGGTGTGCGCCTCCGCCCCCTCTACCACATGAGCGCCTTCCTCTGGCGCGGCGTGCCCGTCTTCGAGATCCGCGCGGCCGCCGGCGGCGCGTCGGACATGCTCGTCCGCAACCCGTCGCTCGGCCGCGCGCTGGCGCAGACGCTCGGCGACAGGCCGGCGACGCTCATGCGCGGCCATGGGGCCGTCGTGGTCGGCGACTCGCTGCCCATGGCGGTGCGCCGGAGCATCTACCTCGAGATGAACGCGCGCCTGCAGTGGCAGGCCATGAATCTCGCCGGCGACAAAGTGACCTACCTCGACGACGAAGAGGCGAAGCTCACGGAGGCCAACGACGCCGCCACGACGTCGCGCGCCTGGGAGCTCTGGAAACGAAAGGCCCTCGGCCGCTGATGACTTAGCCGGCCGCGGTCCATGTCAAGTCCCCGAGGGTGACGACGCGCGAGGCTCGATGCATCATGGAGGCAGAAGCGAGCCGATGGCCCAGACACGCTATCCGACGACCTGGTGGACCCGTCTCGACGACGGGCGCATCCGCTGCGACGTGTGCCCGCGCGCGTGCGCGCTGCACGAGGGGCAGACGGGCCTCTGCTTCGTCCGCATGCGCGAGGCCGACCGGATCGTGCTCACGACGTACGGCCGATCGTCGGGGTTCTGCGTGGATCCCATCGAGAAGAAGCCACTGAACCACTTCCTGCCCGGGACGTCGGTGCTGTCCTTCGGCACGGCGGGCTGCAATCTCGCCTGTCGCTTCTGCCAGAACTGGGACATCTCGAAGTCCCGCGAGCTCGACACCCTCGCCGACGCCGCGTCACCCGAAGCGATCGCCGAGGCGGCCGCCCGGCTCGGCTGCCGGAGCGTCGCGTTCACGTACAACGATCCGGTGATCTTCATGGAATACGCGATGGACGTCGCGGACGCCTGCCGGGAGCGCGGCCTCAAGACGGTCGCGGTCACGGCCGGCTACATGAACGCCGACCCGCGCCGCGAGCTCTACCGCCATATGGACGCCGCCAACGTCGATCTGAAGGCGTTCACCGACGACTTCTATCACCGCGTCTGCGCCGGCCGGCTCCAGCCCGTGCTCGATACGCTCGAGTATCTGAGGCACGAGACGCGCGTCTGGCTCGAGGTCACGAACCTGATGATCCCGGGCCTGAACGACGCCCCCGAGGAAACGGATGCGATGACGCGCTGGATCGTCGAGCGCCTCGGCCCCGACGTTCCGGTTCACTTCACCTCGTTTCATCCCGACTGGAAGCTCCTGGACCGCCCGCCGACGCCGGCGACGACGCTCACGCGCGCCCGGGAGATCGCCATGGCGAACGGCATTCGCCACGCGTACACCGGCAACGTCCACGACGCCGCGGGCCAATCCACACGCTGCCACGGGTGCGGGGCGGTGCTCATCGAGCGCGACTGGTACCGGCTGGGCGCGTGGCGACTCGATCCGCGCGGACGTTGCCTCACGTGCGGCGAGCCGTGCGCCGGCGTCTTCGATGGGGCGCCCGGGCGCTGGGGTGCTCGCCGGCTGCCGGTGCGGCTCCGCTACGACAGCCCGTAGAAGCGCATCGCGCCGCCCGCGAGGATCTCGCGCTTGGTCTGCGCCGACAGCTCCGGGCGATCGGCGATCAGCTTCGGGGCCCCGGGGAAGAATCCGTCGGGATGCGGATAGTCGGTGGCCCAGAGGATCTTGTGCGGCCCGATGAAGTCGGCGAGCACGCTCAGGCTGCGCTCGACCGGCTCGAACGAGATCCAGCAGTTGCGCTGGAAGAGCTCGCTCGGCCGCATGGACAGCCCCGAGTCGTTGAACCCCTTGTCGTCGAAGTGGCGGTCCATGCGATCGAGCCAGGGCGCGATCCAGCCGCCGCCGCTCTCCATGAACCCGATCCGCACGCGCGGGAACCGATCGCACACGCCGCTCCAGATCACGCTCATGGCCGCCAGCATCATCTCCATGGTGTGCGAGATGATGTGGCGCGCGCCGCGCGTCTCGAAACGGTCGACGCCCACCTGGGGCATGCCGCCGCTGGCGCCCTCGTGCAGGCCGATCGCGAAGTCGAGCTCCTGCACCTCGTTCCAGAACGGCGTGTAGTCCGGGTGGTGCAGCATGCGCCCGTTGTACGGATTCGGCCGCAGGAACCCGGCGCGCATGCCGAGCTCTCGGCGGGCGAAGCGCATCTCCTCGATGGCGGCCTCGATCGACTGCATCGGCAGCATCGCCACGCCGAAGAGCCGGTCCGGATAGGGCCGGCAGTAGTCGGCGAGCCAGCGATTGTAGGCGCGGCACACCGCGGCCGCGAGCTTCGGATCCTTGATCGCGCCGGAGAAGAGCCCCACGCTCGGATAGAGGAAGGCGGCGTCGATGCCGTCGAGGTCCATGTCCGGGATGCGCGCGTGCGGGTCGAAGCCACCCTTGCGCCCGTCGATGTACTGCATGGTCTCTTCGGCCACGTCGCCCTGCCGCGCGCCGATGGCGCCGATCACGCCGAAGCCTTTCTGGCTGCCGAGCCGCTGCCCCTCGACGTCGAGGCGCTCCTTGCCGTCCGTGTCCTTGACGATCTTCGGAGCGCGATCGCGGAACGCCGGATCGATGTACTTGTCCCAGATGTCGATGGGCTCGAGCACGTGACCGTCGGCGTCGATGACGTTGTAGGTCCGGGGCATGACGACCTCCTCGTGCGCGGTGGCGCTGATGAGAGCACCGCGTGGCGCCGCCGTCAAGGCCTGGGCAGCGCCGGTGCGCATCGTGATACGGTGGCGCCGTGACGAGGGCAACCAGATATTGCGGACTTGCAGCGACCATCCTCGGCGTCGGGCTGCTCTGCCTGCCGCGCACGAGCCTGCGTGCGCAGGACAAGGCCATCGTCTACGTCGCACCGATCGAGGGCATGATCGATCTCGGCCTGGCCCCGTTCGTGCGGCGCGTGGTGGACGAGGCCGAGAAAGCGGGGGCGGCGGCCGTGATCTTCAAGATCAACACCTTTGGCGGCCGTGTGGACGCCGCCGTCCTCATCCGCGACACCCTGCTCGGCGCGAAGGTCAAGACGGTGGCGTTCATCGACAAGCGCGCGATCTCCGCCGGCGCCCTCATCAGCCTCGCGTGCCACGTCATCGCCATCGGCGAGGGCGGCACCATCGGCGCCGCCACGCCGGTACAGCTCGGCGGCGGCAGCAACCGGACGGCGCAGCCGACCGACGAGAAGACGATCTCCTACGTGCGCAAGGAGTTCCGCGCCACCGCCGAGTTCCGCAAGCGGCCGCCGCTCGTGGCCGAGGCCATGGTCGATCCCGACGTGGCGATCCCCGCGCTCGTCGACAAGGGCAAGCTGCTGACGCTGACCACCAACGAGGCGCTCGAGCACAAGGTGGCCGACGTCCGCGCCGACACGCAGGAGGCGGTGCTGAAGTATCTCGGGCTCGACTCGGCCGAGGTGCGTCCCGTGTCCGAGAACTGGGCCGAGCAGCTCGTGCGATTCCTCACGCATCCGATCCTGAGCTCGCTGCTGATGACGGTCGGCATGCTCGGGATCATCGTCGAGCTGCGCACGCCGGGCTTCGGCCTGCCGGGCGCGCTCGGCATCACAAGTCTCGCCCTGTTCTTCTGGGGGCACTGGCTGGTGCGCCTCGCCGGCTGGGAGGAAATCCTGTTGGTCGCCATCGGCCTCGTGCTGCTGGCGATAGAGCTCTTCGTCACGCCCGGTTTCGGCCTCGTCGGTGTCGCCGGCATCGTCGCGCTGCTGGCAGGACTCACCCTCAGCCTCATCGGCGCCGGAGCCACCACCGAACTCGTGATAGGCGCCATCGCGCGGGTGGCCGTCTCGCTGCTGATCGCGCTCGCGGCGTCGGTCGCCCTGCTGCGCTTCCTGCCCAGGCTGCCATTCGGCCGCCGGCTGATCCTCGATACGGGACTGGGCACCGCCGCCGGCTACGGCTCGGCGCCGGAGACCGACCGCGGGTGGCTCGGCAAGGAGGGCGCCGCCGTCTCCCCGCTGCGGCCGGCCGGCATCGCGGACCTCGACGGCAAGCGAGTCGACGTGGTCTCGCAGGGTGAGTGGATCGACGCAGGCGCCCCGATCGAGGTCATCCGAGTCGATGGAAACCGCATTGTCGTCCGGCAGACGCGCGGACATCCGGAAAGGGGCAAGCGATGATCGGAGTCGAGCTCGGCGTTGTCGGCATCGTGGTGCTGGTCGTCGTCGGTCTGGTGCTGGTGCTCTACCTCATCCCGATTCCGCTCTGGATCGCGGCATGGGCCTCGGGCGCGTACGTCGGCCTCCTCACGCTCGTCGGCATGCGCCTGCGGCGCGTGCCGCCGGGAACGGTGGTCAACGCGCGCATCAGCGCCATCAAGGCCGGCCTCAACCTGTCCATCAACGACCTGGAGGCACACTATCTCGCCGGCGGCAACGTCGGCCGCGTGGTCAACGCCCTCATCTCGGCGGACAAGGCGAACATCGTCATGCCGTTCAAGCGGGCCGCCGCCATCGACCTCGCCGGGCGCGACGTGCTGGAGGCCGTCAAGATGTCAGTCATTCCGAAAGTCATCGAGACGCCGCGCGTCGCTGCCGTTGCCAAGGACGGCATCCAGCTCATCGCCGTCTCCCGAGTGACGGTCCGCACCAACCTCGACCGCCTGGTCGGCGGCGCCGGCGAGGAGACGGTCATCGCGCGCGTGGGCGAGGGCATGGTGAGCACCATCGGCTCCGCCGACACGCACAAGGCGGTCCTCGAGAATCCCGATCACATCTCCAAGCACATCCTCGGCCGCGGCCTGGACGCGGGCACCGCGTTCGAGATCCTGTCCATCGACATCGCCGACGTCGACGTCGGCGAGAACATCGGGGCCAAGCTCCAGATCGATCAGGCCAACGCCGACAAGCAGATCGCCCAGGCCAAGGCCGAGGAGCGGCGCGCGATGGCGGTGGCGCTCGAGCAGGAGATGCGCGCGCGCGTCGTGGAGGCCGAGGCGGAAGTACCGCGCGCGATGTCCGAGGCATTCCGCGGCGGCAACCTCGGCATCATGGACTACTACCGCATGCGCAACGTGCAGGCCGACACGTCGATGCGCGAGTCGATCGCCGAGGGCGGGAGCGAGACGCCGCCGCCGACGACATCGCGGTAAGAGGAGACCGATGATGCCGGAACAGGTCGGCATCCTGCTCGTGTTCCTGGTGGTCGTCCTCTTCAACGTGATCCGCGCGTATCTGAGCCACCGTCGGCAGCGCGAGGCGGCCCGCAAAGCCGAGCGCGACGCGCAGCGGCCGCCGGCACCTGCGCGTGTCCCCCCTCGAGCGGCGAGGACGCCCCAGCGCCCCGAAGTGTCTGCCCCCGTACCGCGTAGGCCACCGCCGGCGCTCCGCCGGCCGCGACCGCGGCTGGACCTCCGGAGGGGCGATCTGCGGCGCGCGGTGGTCCTGATGACGGTGCTGGGGCCGCCGCGGGCGCTGGAGCACGAATCGCGGGAGGTCAGTGGCGCGCGCTGACCGGGCAGCTCACCCGCGGCGCGCCTCCCGAATGGCGCGCCAGACGCGCTCGGGCGTCGCGGGCATCTCGACGTGCTCCACACCCAGCTCCGCCAGGGCGTCCACGATCGCGTTGACGAGGGCGCCGAGCGCGGGCGTGGTGCCGCCCTCACCGCCGCCGCGCAGGCCGAGCGGGTTCGTGACCGACGGGACCTCGCTCAGCTCCGTGGTGAAGCTCGGCAGCGCGTCGGCGCGCGGGAGCGCGTACTCCATGAACGTCGCCGACGTGAGCTGCCCGGTGTCCGGCTCGTAGTGACAGAGCTCCCAGAGCGCCTGGCCGATGCCGGCGGCGATGCCGCCGTGGGCCTGGCCGTGAAGGATGAGCGGGTTGACGGCGCGGCCCACGTCGTCGACCGACGTCCAGCGGACGACCTCGACCAGACCGGTCTCGGCATCGACCTCCGCCTCGCACACCGCGCAGCCGTACGGATACGACGGCACGCTGTCCGTCCGATCACCCTCGCCCGCGAGCGGCCCGCCGAGCCCATCGGGGACGTCGGGCCGCAGCGCCGCCGCGGCGACCTCGAAGAGATCGACCGAGCGGTCGGTCCCCTTCACCGTGAACCGGCGCTGGCCGAAGACGATGTCGGCCGGCGCGGCCTCGAGCAGCCATGCGGCGACGCGCGCGCCGCGCTCGACGACCTGATCGCATGCCGTCGCCATGACCACGCCTGCCTGACGCATCGACCGGCCCGAGTGCGAGCCGCCGCCCACGCGGGCGACGTCGGTATCCCCGGTGATCACGCGCACCTGCGAATGCTCGACGCCGAGCCACTCGACGATCAGCTGCGCGAAGCTCGTCTCGTGGCCCTGCCCCGATGACAGCGTGCCGATCACGACGTCGACGTGGCCGTCGGGCCGCACGGTGATCTCGGCGCGCTCGCGCGGCGCCCCGGTGTTCAGCTCGAGATAGTTGGCCAGTCCGATCCCGCGATGGCGGCCGCGCCGCCGCGCCTCCGCCCGCCGCGCCTCGAAGCTCTTCCAGTCCGCGAGGGCTACCGCGCGGTCCTGGGCGGCAGCGTAGTCGCCGCTGTCGTACACGAGCCCGACCGGGTTGCGATAGGGCATCGCCGTCGGCGGCACGAGATTGCGCCGGCGGAGCTCCACGCGGTCGAAGCCATGGCGACGCGCGGCCAGATCGATCAGCCGCTCGATCACGTACATGACCTCGGGCCGCCCGGCGCTCCGATAGGGATAGGTCGGCGACGTGTTGCTGAGGACGGCGCGGCCACGCACGTGAGCCGTCGGGATGTGATAGAGGCTCGGCAGCACGCCCATGCCCTTGTTGAGCGGAATGAACGACACGGCGTGGGCGCCGATGTTGCTCGTGTTCGCCGCGCGCAGCGCCAGGAAATTGCCGTCGGCGTCGAGGGCCAGCTCGGCGTGCGAGACGAGGTCGCGCGCGTGGAAGTCGGTGAGGAGCGCCTCCCGCCGGTCGCACGTCCACTTGACCGGCCGGCCCACCCGCCGCGCCGCCCACGCCACCAGCGGGAACTCGGGATAGCAGGCGTTGCGCGGCCCGTAGTTGCCGCCGACGTCGCGCGCGATCACCCGCACGCTGCCGCTCGGCACCCCGAGCACCTCGGCCACGTCGTGCTTGATCCGCTGCGATCCGCCCGAGCCGGCGTGGAGGGTGTAGCGTCCGCTCGCCACGTCGAAGACGGCCACCGCCGCCCGGGGCTCCATCGGCACACCGGTGACGCGGTTCACCTGTGTCTCGAAGCGCACCACGTGGGCCGCGCGGCCGAAGGCGGCGTCCGTGACCGCCGCGTCGCCCACCTCGGACTCGACGCACACGTTGGAGGGCGCCTCGTCCCAGACGCGGGTCGCGCCCGGCGCCGTCGCGTCGGCGGCGGTGACCACAGCGCGCAGCGGCTCGTATTCGACGACCACGGCCTCCGCGCCGTCACGCGCGGCCGCCGCCGTCTTCGCGATCACCATGGCGACTGCCTCGCCGACGAGTCGCGCCCGGTCCGCGGGCAGCGGGCGATGGGGGTCGATGAACGGCGCCGAGCCATCGCGATTCCGGAGTGTCAGCTCGTGCGGGTTGGTCGGAACGGGAATGTGCGGAATCGGACGCAGCCCGTCGGCGGCGGCGTCGGCGCCGGTCAGCACGGCGATGACACCGGGGATCTTCAGCGCGGCGGCACCATCGATCCTCACGATTCGCGCGTGAGCGTGCGGCGAGCGCACGAACGCGGCGTACGCCTGCCCGGGCAGGTTGACGTCGTCGCTGAACGTGCCGCGGCCGGTGACGAGCCGGGCGTCCTCGACGCGCCGGACCGGTTTGCCGAAGCCGTCGCGGGCGGCGTGCGTGCGTGATCGGACGAATGTCATGGCTTGAGCTCGTCCAGCAACGCGCGCGCCGCCCGGAGGTCCGCCGTGTCGAACCCTTCGCTGAACCAGCCGTAGAGCGCGGTGAGCCGGTCACGCGCGTCGGCCTGCTTGCCCTGCTGTCGCCACAGGCGCGCGAGCGTGAGCGTGGCCCGCAGCTCGAGCGACTTCTCGGTGCGCCGCCGCGCGACGTCGATGGCGGTGTGAAGCCGTTGCTCCGCCTCGGCCAGCGCGCCTTCGCGCAGGAGGATCTCGCCCTCGATCCGGTGGATCTCCGGCGCGCAGAAGGCCTGGCGGTCTTCGGCCCTCAAGGAGCCGATGAATTTCCGCGCCCGCACGACGTCGCCCGATGCCATGCAGAGCTCGGCGAGAATGGAGAGGCAGAAGACGCGACGCCACGCGGCGCTCCGGATCGCCATCAGCCTGCGGTACAGGTCGTCGAGCGCGTCGCCCGTCACCGGGGCGGTCCTCCGCGACGCGACCGGGATGATGAGCGCCGAGTCGGTCCAGTGCTCGAAGCCGTGCGCCTGGGCCAGTGCCAGCTGCCGCGCCGTGGTCTCGGCCGCCATCTCGTGCTCGCCGCGCTGGTACTGCACCCACGCCACGAACCACAGGGTGGTCGTCACCGTCATCGGATGCTTCAGATCCTCCGCGAGCCGAAGGGCGTCGCGCACGGTGGCGGCGGCACTGTCGGGGAAGCCGAGGAGCCAGCGGGCGGCGCCAAGCTGATAGCGGCAGCAGGCGCCCGGATCATGGCCGGCGTAGAAGAACGCCTGTCCCGCATGATCCGCGCGCTGGTAGAGCGCGATACCACGCTCCATGTACGGAACGGCCTTGGCGGACTCGCCCATGGCGACGAGCGTGGGCCAGAGCGCATGATGCGCCTCGACCAGCTGGCCACTATCGTCACCGGCCTGCGCCCTCGCGAGCAACTCCTGCCCCGCCGCGAGCGCGGCGGGATACTCACCTCGCGTGTAGAGCACGAACCACAGGCCCCAGAGCACGGGGAAGCGGCGCGACACGTCGCCCAGGCGATCGACCAGCTCCAGCGCGCGGCGATAGATCTCCTCGACCTGGGGGGCGGTGGCACTGTGAAGCATGATCAGCGCCGGTCCGAGCGCGATGAGGATGTCGAGGCGCTCGGAGAGGGTGTCCGCGGTCTCTGGCGCCTCGGCGAGGATCCCCAGGGCCGCCTCGAAGAAGGTTGCGGCCTCGCGCACCGCCGATCGCCCCAGCGATTTTTTGCCCGCCTCGGCGAGATAGCGGACGGCCTTGTCCCGGATGCCGCCGCGCACGGCATGGTGAGCCAGGATCTCGACCTGCTCGGCGAGGCGGTCGCTGTACACGCGCTCCATCGCGGTCAGCAGCGCGGCATGCAGCTCGCGGCGACGCTCCTGCAGCATGCTGCCGTAGGCCACCTCGTGCGTGAGCGCGTGCTTGAACGTGTATTCGAGGTCGGGGAAGAGCTGTGTTTCGTACAGGAACTCCGCCGCCTGCAGCTCGCCGAGGGCCTGGCGCAGCTCATCGGGCGGGAGCTCGGCGATCGGCTCGAGGAGCCCGATGGACACGTCCTTGCCCACCACCGACGCGGCCTGCAGCAGCCGCTTCAGCTCCGGACGGAGTCGATCGATGCGTGCCGCCAGGATCGCCTGGACCGTCGGCGGCACCCGGACGGCGTCCGTGGATCTCGTCAGCCGATACGCCCCGGGCTCGCCGGCCAGCGATCCCGTCTCCACCAGCGTGCGGACGCTTTCCTCCAGGAAGAGCGGATTGCCCTCCGTGCGCTCGACCAGCAGTCGCTTCAGCGGCTCGACCGACGGATCGTCGCCGAGGAGCGCGCGGAGCAGGGAGTCGGCGCTGTCGGCGGTCAGCGGATCGATGCGGAGCTGCCGATAGTAGGTCTTGCTGCCCCAGCCGTGCCGGTACTCCGGACGATAGTTCACGGCGAGGAGGATGGCCGCGCTCGGCACGCTTTCGACGAGGCTGTCGAGCACCGCCTGCGTCTCGGCGTCGATCCAGTGCAGGTCCTCGAAGATCAGCAAGAGCGGCTGGACAGCGCTCTCGCGCAGCAGGAGCCGCTTCACGGCGTCGACGGCGGCCCGTCGCCGGCGCGCCGGGTCGAGCGAGAGGAAGGCGTCGTCCGGCTCCAGCACGTCGAGCAGCCACATCGCCGGCGGGACGGCGTCGTCGAGCGTGCGGTCGAGCGTGAGGAGGACACCGGTCACCTTCGCGCGAATACTTCGGACGTCGTCGCGATCGTCGATGCGGAAGTAGGCGCGCAGCAGGTCGGCGAGCGGCAGAAAGGGCGTCGCCTTTCCGTACGACACCGAGCTCGCCGCGAGCACGAGCCACTCCGCGGCGCGGTGCGAGCGGCTGAACTCGTAGAACAGCCGGGATTTGCCGACGCCCGGCTCGCCCAGGACGGCGACGATCTGGCCGCGACCGTGCCGCGCCTGGTCCGCCGCCTGCCGCAGCTGCTCCATCTCGCTGTCGCGACCCACGAACTTCGTGAAGCCGCGCGCGCCGGCCGCCTGGAGCCGCGTGCGTGCGGCGGCGGCGCCGATGAGCTCGAAGATCGGCAGCGGCTCCGCGAGCCCCTTGACGGGGACGAGGCCGAGCGGGCGGACCTGCACCAAGCCCTCCACGAGCCGCAGGGTCTGCTCGGTGAGCCGCGTCGTCCCCGGCGGTGCGAGCTGCTCCATCCGTGCGGCCAGGTGCGTCGTCTGCCCGACGGCCGTGTAATCCATGCGGAGGTCACTGCCGATGGCGCGGACGACGACGTCGCCGGAGTTGATGCCGACGCGGATCCGGATCTCGACGCCGTGCGTGCGGCGCAGCTCCTCCGTGTGCCGGCCGATGGCCTCGTGCATCCGCAGCGCCGCGTAGCACGCGCGAACGGCGTGGTCTTCGTGCGCGAGCGGCGCCCCGAACAGCGCCATGATCCCGTCGCCCATGACCTGATTGACGGTGCCTTCATAGCGGTGCACGGCCTCGATCATCCGCATCAGCACCGGATCGAGGATCGTCCGCGCGTCTTCGGGATCGCGCTCGGCGAGGAGCTCCATCGAACCCTTGAGATCGGCGAAGAGCACGGTCACCTGCTTGCGCTCGCCCTCCAGCGACGCTCTCGACGTGAGGATCCGCTCGGCCAGATGCTTCGGCAATTCGACCGCGGCCGGCGCTCCGCGGCGCGCCTCGCCGACCGACGACAGCGCCGTGCCGCAGGACCGGCAGAACTTCTTGCCGGCACCGACCGGCTGCCCGCATGCCGGGCAGGCCAGCTCGAGCTTGGCTCCGCACTCCTCGCAGAAGGCGGCCGTCGCGTCGTTCTCCGAGCGGCACCGCGGGCAGCGCATGCCTACTCCGCGAACTGGGCCGCTCGCCAGCGGAGCGCGGGGCCGAGCCCTTCCTTCTCCCGGATCTCGTCGAACTTCACGCCGACCTCCGTGCGCGCCGCATAGAGCGCCGCGAGGACATCGAGCCCGGCGTTGATCGCGTTGCGGAAGCCGGCGCTCTCGGCACCGCGATTGATGGCGAGCTTGGTGGAGGCCAGCGCCTCCGGCGACATGAGCGCCATGCGCCGCGCGAGCTTCAGCGTCGCCGCCTTCAGCTCGGCGCGGGGTACCACGCGGTTCACCATCCCGTAGGCGAGCGCGGTCTGGGCGTCGATCGGATCGCCGAGGTAGAGTAGCTCCCGCGCGCGCTTGAGGCCGATCACGAACGGCATGACCAGCGCCGGCCCGACGTTGGAGAAACGGATCTCCGGCTCGCCGAACAGCGCGTCGTCCGCCGCGACCGTGAGGTCGCACAGCATCGCCAGCTCGCACCCACCGCCCAGGCAGTGCCCCTGCACCGCGGCGATCACCGGCTTCGTCATGTTCCACGGCGTCATCTCGAGCGCGACGTCGTCCGCGAGCGAGGCGTGCCAGGCCAGCGCGTTGCCCTTGCGCGACGCGCGAGCCGGGCTCGGCGAGATGTCGTAGCCGGCGGAGAACGCGCGGCCTTCCGCGCGCAGCACCACCACGCTCGTGGCCGGATCGAGATCGGCCTCGTGGAAACGCTCGACGAGCTCACGCTTGAGCTCGGGGCTGATCGCGTTCAGCTTGTCGGGACGGTTCAGGGTGACGATGCCGACGCGGTCATCGGCGGCGTAGGTGACGAGCGGCGAGGTCATGGCGGTTTCCTCCGGCGCGTCGGTGATCGCACATCGAGCGGTGGTTGGCAAGGAATACTCCGCTTGACACCCCGGGGTCGCGCTCCCATAGTTCTCCACGCTCGAAGCCGTGCGACAGGAGCCGTTTCATGGCGAAGCCGAGGAAGACGGCTACAGCGCAGCGCCTGCGCGTCATGGTCGAGATCACCGTGGAGCGAGACGCGCCGCGCGAGCGGGTCTTCCAGGCGGCGCGGGAGCTGACGTCGGCCGGTCTCGATCTGGATCTCGACTACGGGCCGGTGCGGCTCCGGCCCCCCGAGCCAGAACGTGAGCGCCTCGCGACGGCCGGCCTCCAGCTCATGCTGGTGCGCGGCACCATCGATCTCGCCCGAAAGGCGGAGCTCGAGATGCACCCGGCGGCGTACCGCGTGTGGATCGACGCCCCGCTTCAGCCGTTTGCGCGAGCGTCCGCCCGCCAGGCCGTTCGGGAGCCGACTCGGAAGCCACGCGCGAAGGCCCGACGAGCGGAGGGACAGGCGAACGTCGGTGCAGGGTTTGCGGGCATGGTCAACTGCGGAGGGGGCGCCGTCGGGACGATCTCGATGGCACTGACGGCGCTCGGAGTCACCAGGATCTGGAAGCGGGGCTACTGCGGGCGCGGCGTCCAGATCGGCGTCGTCGACGGCGGCATCACGGCCGTGGGGCGACCCGTGAACCTCCCCGAGATCGCGCGGATCAATGGCGTCGTCGACGGGTGGCCGACGGCCAGCTGGGGCACGACCGCGCTCGGCTGGGGTCCGAACAACGAGCAGCACGGCAACATGGTGGCGTACGACATTCTCGCCGTTGCGCCGCAAGCACAGCTCTGGGACATCCGGATCTGGCAGGACATGCCCGGCAGCACCCCCGCCGAGAAGTTCGCCGTGTACGTCAGCAACGCGATCGCCGCCTACGAGTTCTGCATCGGGCGGTTCACCACCGGCGGCGTCCCGCAGATCCTCACGAACAGCTGGGGGCTTTACGACAGCGCCAACGGGCCGGACTTCGCCAGCAATGATCGGAGTCCCTTCGCCTTGATGGTCCAGGAGGCCCTCGACGCGGGCATGCTGGTGCTGTTCGCTGCCGGCAACTGCGGTACCGGCTGTCCGCACCCGTCGACTTCGCCGTGCGGTGCGACAGATCGGGGTCCCGGTCACAGCATCCTGGGCCCGAACGGGCATCCGCAGGTGATGACCGTGGGGGGAGCCGACACCAACGGCGCGTGGTACGGATTCACGAGTCAGGGCGCGGCGGTGCTGCCGCCTCACGCCCCCAAGCCGGACCTCTGCTCGATGATGCAGTTCGGCGGATTCTTTCCCGTCTACGGTCCGAAGCCGTTCGACGGTGGGACCTCGGCGGCGTGCGCGACGGCGGCCGGCGTCGTGGCCCTGCTCAAGAGCTATCGCCCCAATCTCACGCAGACCCAGGCCAGGACAGCGTTGATGAACACCGCGCGCAACATCCGGGCGCCGGGCTTCGATCAGGACTCCGGCGCCGGGATCATCCGGGCCTATACGGCCTTCGGCGTGCTGTGATCCGCCCGCGTGCGAAGCCGGAGGGCGACGTGACGACGCGGGTGCTCATACTCGGCGCCGGCACGGCGGCGGGCGAGAATCTGATCCGCAGCCTCAGGACCGCCGATCCCTCGCTCACCCTCCTGGGCGGCCACGACGATCGATTCGTCCTGAAGCGCTCCGCCGCCGCGGCGCGGATCCTGCTGCCGCCGTCGAGATCGCGAGCCTTCGTTCGCGCCGTCAGCCGCCTCGTGGACGACCGCCACGTCGACCTGGTGATGCCGACGAGCGATACGCACGTGCAGGCGCTCTCCGATGGTCGCCGCCGCCTCGGACGGGCCCTGTTTCTGCCTCATCACAGTGTGGTCGCGCTCTGTCGAGACAAGTACCGCCTGACGCGGGCGCTGCGACGGTGCGGCATTCCCGCGCCGGCCACGTATCCGGTCACGACGCTCGCCGCTGTCGACGAGCTCTTCGCCCGCCTCGGCCGGCGCCCCCTCTGGTGCCGCCCGCGGACAGGCACGTGCGCGCGTGGCGGCGCCGCCGTCGTGAGTCCTGACCAGGCGCGCTCCTGGATTCGCCTCTGGCAGACGATGCAGGGCGTCCCGGTTCGCTCGTTCACGCTGTCGGAATATCTGCCGGGACGCGAGATCCTCTGCCAGTCCGTCTGGGATCGCGGACGGCTCGTGCTGGCCAGCACGTTCGAACGGCTGTCGTACTTCGGTGTCGACAACATCCCGAGCGGCGTCACCTCCCTGTCCTCGCTCGCCAAGACGGTGGTGGCGCCGGCCGCCGTCGACGTGTGTCGTCGCGCGGTCCGCGCGATCGCTCCCGCGGCTTCCGGGGCATTCAGCATCGACGTCAAGGAGGACGGTGCCGGCCGGCCGCACGTGACGGAGATCAACGCCGGGCGGTTCTTCATGGCCATGACGGCCTTCGACCGTGTCCTGAAGCACAACATGGCACTGACGTACGTCCAGGTCGCTCTGGGCGCACGTCTGGAATTCGGCGAGACCTACGACGCAGTGGACGACTACTACATGGCGCGGGACCTGGACGTCGAGCCGGCCATCTTCCACGCCGACGACGCATTCGACGGCATCGACGAGGTTGGAGCGTAGGCGCCTCGACCGAAAGGAGCAGCTATGGGCTTCGATCCGCCGGGACTTGGTGAAGTCTTCGAAGTCTGCATCGAGCTGGCAGGGCCCGTCGACCCGAACGCGTTCACGAAATTTGAGCAGGAGCTGAAGAAGTGCATCAAGCAAAGCCTGGGCGGGATCGCCGATCCGACGTCACCGACCGGAAAGCTCCAGGTCAAGAAAACCAAGGCCGAGGTCAAGGTGAAGTAGCCACGCGCCTCACGTTTTCCGTCCGGGCGGACCGCAAGCGGCTGGAGGCGCTTCAGCTCGAGCTGCGGCGGGTGGCGCGTCGCCTCGGGGTGCCGATCGCCGCCGTCCAGGTGCGGCGCCGGCGAGGCGGAGCTAAGCCAGGGCGGTGAGGTCGGCTTCGACGCGCGCGAGATCGTCGCGCATGCTCATCGCGCCGAACTCGGCGCGGGCGCGGCGCAGCGGTTCGACGGCGGCATCGCGCCGGCCGATACGCGAGAGCAGGCGCCCGAGGGCGGCGTCGCAGCGCGCGGCGAGCGGGCGCATCGCCAGCTCGCTGGCGAGCGCGGACGCCGCGTGGTAGTCCGACTCCGCCCGGTCCGCCGCCCCCTGTCGCGCGCGGACGTCACCGAGCAGACGTGTCGTCCCCGCCTCGTGGCCCCGCTCCCGCTGGAATCGAAAGAGCTCGAGGGCCTGCATCGCGGCGTCTCCGGCCTCGTCGACCCGCCCCGCGAGGAGGTAGACCTCGCCGAGCAGCTGTAGCACCTTGGAATACGTCATCGCCTGCTTCCGCTCGCTGGCTTCCTGCACCGCCCGCTCGGCCATCTTGACGGCCTCCGGGATGCGGCCGGCGAGCGCCCAGGCCAGCGCGAGCTCCGCGCTGATCCGGGTGAGCGACGACGCCATGTCGTGCGTCCGGCACACGACGTGGGCGCGCTCCAGCGACTCCGATGCCCTCGCGATGTCTCCCCGGGCGAGATGGTGCAAACCACCCGCCCGGTACGCCCAGAACAGCGTGTCGGGATGATTCACCGTCTCCGCGATGGCGATCGCCTCGTCGGCGACCCGCGCGGCCTCGTCGAAGCGGCCCACCTCCGCGAACGACTCCACCAGGTGGCTGCGCGCGAACACCGAAGGCAGGACGGGAACGCCGAGATGATCGCGCGCCAGTTCCCCACTGAGTGCACCGGCGATGGCGCTGAAAATCTCGATCGCGCGTCCGAAGTCTCCGAGATGGAAGACGGCGCGTCCGACGTACATGTCGGTGACGGTCTGCAGCGCCATGTCGGCGAGCTCGACGGCGACCGCCCGCGCCGTGCGGCCGACCTCGACAGCGGCGTCGTGCTGCCCCAGGAGCAGCAGACAGTTCACCTCGAACGACAGCGCTCGGCCCAGCCGACGACGGTCGCCGATCCGCTCGGCGAGAGCCTGGGCCTCGCGCAGGTGCATGAGCGTCCGCTGGTGGTCGCCGAGCAGCGTGAGCGCGTTGCGGAGACCGAGATGCAAGTCGCAGGCGTCGGCGAGGGTGGCCGGTGTCTCGGGTACGCGCTTGAGGGCGGCCAGCGCCTGCTCGAACCACGCGACGGCCTCGCGGTTCGCCGAGTGCGCGAAGGCCTTCGTGCCCGCTTGCCGCAAATAGCGGGCGGCCTTGTCCCAGAGCTCACCGGCGCGGGCGTGGTACGCCAGACGCTCGACGTGCTCGGATACGCGCTCGCCCGCCAGCTGCTCGATCGTCTGCACGATCTTGATGTGGAGCGCCCGTCGCTTGGGGTGCAGCAGGTTGGTGTAGGCGACATCGTGGATGAGCGCGTGCCGGAACGTGTACTCGACGTCCGGGAACAGACGCGTCGGGTAGAGGAGCTCGGCCGACCGGAGTCGGGCCAGGCGGCGGTGCAGCATCTCCTCCGGCACCTCCTCGATGGCCGCCAGCAACGCGAGTGGCACGTCCTTGCCGACGACGGCGGCCGTCTCCAGCAGCGTCTTGTCCTCGAGGGGCAGCCGGTCGATGCGAGCGGCCAGGACAGGGTGCACCGTCGCCGGCACCTGGATGGTCGTGACCGCGCGCGCGACGCGATACGCGCCGGGAGCGCCGTCGAGCGCGCCCGTCTCGGCAAGCGCGCGCACGCACTCCTCGAGGAAGAACGGGTTACCGCCGGTGCGCTCGATGAGGAGCCGCTTGAATGGCCGCAGGGCCTCGTCGGGGCCGAGGAGCGCATCCAGCAGTGCGTCGGCGCTCTCCGCCGTCAGCGGATCGATGCGGATCTGGCTGTAAACGCCTTTGCTCCCCCACCCGTGCTCATACTCCGGTCGATAGCTCACGAGCAGCAGCACGCGGGCGCTGGCCAGGCTTTCGACGAGATCGTCGAGCACCGCCTGGGTCTCGGAATCGATCCAGTGCAGGTCCTCGACAACGACGCAGACCGGCCGGGCGAGGCTCTCACGGAGCACGAGTCGCGTGATCGCATCCAGCGTCTGGCGGCGCCGCCGCGCGGCGGGCAGGCCGAACCAATCGGGATCGTCCACCGGCGCGTCGAGCAGCGCCAGCAGGGCGGGGATCGCGGGACGAAGCTGCTCGTCCAGGGCGAGGACACGTTCTTGCACGTTGTCGACGATCCGTCGCACGTCGTCGCGCCGGTCGATCTGGAAGTAGGCCTCGAGCAGCTTGATGACCGGCAGGTACGTCCTGCCGCGACCATAGGACAGCGCGGCCGCATCGAGGAACAACCAGCTCCCGGCGCGCCGCGCGCTCGCGACCTCGTAGATGAGGCGTGACTTGCCCGCGCCGGGCTCGCCCACGACGGCCACGACCTGGCCGTGCCCCGCTTCCACGCGGTCGAACGCCCGGCGGAGTTGCTCGACCTCGAGATCGCGACCGACGAAACGGCTCAAGCCGTGCGCCTCGCGAACCTGGAGCCGCGAGCGCGCCGGGCCGGTGCCCGTCAGCTCGTAGACCTGGAGCAGCCTGCCCAGGCCCTTGATGGGCGTCGGGCCCATCGGCTTGACCAGGACATAGCCCTCGGCGAGGCGCAGCGTCTCTGCGGTCAGCAGGATGCTGCCGGGGTGGGCCAGCTGCTCCATGCGCGAGGCCAGGTGCGTGGCCTGCCCGACGGCGGTGTAGTCGAGCTGCAAATCGCTCGACATCGCACGCGCGACGACCTCGCCGGAGTTGAGACCGACGCGGACCTGGATGTCGACCGCATCGGCCGCGCGCACGGCCTCGGCGTATCGCCGCACCGAGTCCTGCATTGCGAGCGCGGCGTAGCATGCGCGGATGGCGTGATCCTCCTGCGCATGGGGCGCGCCGAAGAGCGCCATGATGCCGTCGCCCATGACCTGGTTCACGACGCCCTCGTACCGGTGCACCGCGTCCATCATGCATTCGAGCACGGGATCCAGGATGCTGCGGACTTCCTCGGGATCGCGATCGCCGAGCAGCTCGAGCGATCCGCGAACGTCGGCAAACAAGATCGTGACGTGCTTGCGCTCCGCCTCCCGCGCGCGTTCCGACGGCCGCACGCTCGGGCCCACGCGCTCGGCGCCGGAGGCCGGGATGGCGAGGTCACGATCCGGCGTGAGCGGGCCGCCGCATTTTTCGCAGAACCGGGCACCGGGACGGTGCTGAGCGCCACAGTCCGCGCACTTCATGGAACGGCCTCCCCCACCCGTCGGGTCGCGTTGAACGCCAGCAGCCTAGCGGCCGGCCGGGGACGGGTCAAGCCATGTCCGCAGCTCTACGACGACGGCGTGTGGACGAAGGTGTATTCGCCGAGAAGTCGCTCGCCGGCGGCGTCGGGAGTCACGAGCCGCACCCGCTCCACGCCGGCCGGCAGCGCCCGCAGGCGATCGGTGCGGTCGATGACGACCACTTCGTCGCCAGCCGTCGTCAGGGGGATGTCCTCGATGCGGTGCGCCTCGTGGCCTTCGGCGTCGCACTGGACCAGGTGGGCGCGCGTGACGCCGCGGAGATCGGCAGCGAAGCGCGCGGCCACCACGTCGTCACTCGCGCTCACGGTGCACTGGACGCTGCCGCCGGGCGCCAGCCGATATTCTCGGATGCGCAGGCCTTCGTCCACGAGTCGCTCGAGGAACGTGGCCGGCACCACCGTCCAGACGCGTCCCGCGTTCGCCAGCCGCCGGATGCCTCCAGCGATGGCCACGAGTTCATCGAGCTCGGCCGCGCAGACGGCACAGCTCAACAGGTGCTCCTCGATCGCGTCCTGCGCGTCGGGCGCGAGATCTCCGAGCCAGTAGTCGAGCAAGACCGGCAGCTCGAGCGGCGCCGCGCACGCTTCGCCCCTCACGGCGAGACGTCCATGCATGCGCGCAGGCGCGTGAGCGCGCGGTGACGGATCACGCGCACGTTGGCCGCCGTGAGCCCGAGCTCGTGCCCCACCTCCATCGCGGTCCGGCCGGAGTGAAACGTGAGTACGAGCACGGTGCGCTCGCGCTCGGGCAGGCGCGCCAGGCAGGCGTCGAGGCGATCGGCGTCGACGCGCGGGGCCGGCGCCTCGGTTCCGACCGGCACGTCGGACGCGAACTCACGGAGGATCCGGTCGCGCCGGCGGCCGCCGCGCTGCATGTCGAGCACGACCATCCGGCACATGCCGAGGACGTAGGAGGCAAGGCGGTCGGGCTCGTTGATCTTGCCGTCGCGCAGGCGCTCGATGGCCATCACGAGAACCTGCTGCATCAGGTCGGCCGCCGACTGCGTGTCGCGCAAGTGGCGGAGGCCGTAGAGCCGCACGCGGGGGGCGAGACGGGCATACAGCTCGCCTTCCTCGCTCGACGCATCGCCCGGCGATGCCGCCGCGATCCGCCGGGCGAGCTCCGCGTCGGCCAGCGCGCTGACATCCATCGGCCAGGAGTGTACTCCGTGCGTGCATCGTAGCCGGGAGTGTAACGGCCCGCGGTCTCGTTACACTTCCCGGCAGAAGGAGGGCGCCATGACGACCAGCGTTCACGAGATCGCGGACGGCATCTACCGCATCAGCACCCCGGTGACGATTCCCGGTGGACCCGGCGGCTTCACGTTCAACCAGTATCTGGTCGCGGCCGAGCAGCCGTTGCTCTTCCACACGGGCCCGCGCCGGATGTTCCCGCTCGTCCGCGACGCCGTCAGCCGCGTGCTGCCCGTCGAGCGGCTGCGCTACATCGGGCTGTCCCACTTCGAGGCCGACGAGTGCGGCTCGCTGAACGAGTGGCTCGCGGCCGCGCCGGCGGCCGAGCCCGTGTGCGGCCGGATCGCGGCCCTGGTGTCAGTCAACGACGTGGCCGACCGTCCGGCCCGCGCGCTCGCCGACGGCGAGGTCCTCGCCCTCGGCAGCCACAACGTTCAGTGGTTCGATACTCCACACCTGCCCCACGCGTGGGAGTGCGGATTCCTCCTCGAGACCCGTACGCGCACGCTGCTGTGCGGTGATCTGTTCACGCAAGGTGGTGCGGAGCATCCGCCGCTGACGGAATCCGACATCCTGGGTCCCAGCGAGGCGTTCCGCGGGGCGATGGACTACTTCGCGCACGCGAAGAACACGCGGAGCACGCTCGAGCGTCTCGCCGCCGAAAAGCCGACGACGCTGGCGTGCATGCATGGCAGCGCGTGGCGCGGCGATGGAGCGCAGCTGCTGGTTGCCCTCGCCGATTCACTCGAGCGCAGCGCGTGAGCGACGGGACGACCGTCTAACGAGTCGGGTCGACGCAGGCGGATTCCTCGCGCAGCACGTCCGAGCGCGCCGGCCCGTAGCGGTGTCGCCGCCAGAGCCGGTATGCGATGAGGGTCGCGATCGCGAGCGGCCCGATGAGCAGGAGCAGTCGCGCCCCACCGTGGCGGCCGAGGAACTCGGCCGCCGGTTCACCCACCAGCTGACCGACCGCCACCCACAAGGCCGCGTACAGCACCGTGCCGACGAGATCGAAGGTGATGAACTTCCAGTACGCGATGTGGCCGCACCCCGACAGCGCGGACGCGAACAGCCGCACGCTGTGCGAGAACCGACAGAGGAGAATGGCGCCGGCACCGAACCGCTTGAAGTAGCCGACGGTTCTCTCGACGCACTGCTCGGAGCCCAGCGTCAGTCGGCAGTAGAGCGCCAGGATGCGCGGCCCGGTGAGCGCGCCGGCGACGTACGGCACGTGATCGCCGATCAGCGAGCCCGCCGTCGTGGCCGCCACGAGCCCCGCGAGCTGATGCGGCTCGGCGAGCGTGGCGGCGACGAGGAGAAGCAGCCGTGTCGGGAACGGCAAGCCCGCCGCTTCGATGAGAAAGGCGACGAACACGACGGTCAGGAGATGGTCGAGAAGCAGATCGAGGTGCGCCTCGATCATTCGACGTACAGCTGCCCGGCGACGCTGTGGCCTCGATTGTCGCGTCGCAGTGCGACGAACTCACCCATCCGGACGTTCAGCCCCGTCAGGTCGGTCACCACGCTGCCGTGTGTGACCAGGACGAGCGGAGCTCCATCGCGATGCTCGGCCATGGCCTTCTGGATCTCGGCCACGAGACGCTGCCGGAGCTCCGCGTCCCGGAGCGCGCCTTGCAGCGGAAGCCACGAGTCCGCCTTTCCGAACGCGAGCCGCGCGGTCTCGAGGCAACGGCAGCGGGGACTCGAGAGGACCCTGCCGACACCGACGCCGTGGCGTCGGAACGCGTCGCCGATGCGCTTCGCCTGGGCCCGACCCGTCTCGTCCAGGTTGCGCTGCGTCGAGCAATCGTCCAGTCGTGCGTCCGGCGGATCGAACGCGCCCGGCGCGTAGCTGTGGCGCACCAGCACGACCGCGCCCGGCTGACGCAGCACATCCCAGACCGAGTCGGCGGCCTCGACAGCCCGCATCGGCACGACGCAGGCGATGAGGACGGCGAGCGCCAGGACGCGAGGACGCATGGTCATGACCGGACCGCGTCGATCAGGCCATACGCGAGCGCTTCGCGCGCGTCGAGGTAGCGGCCCCGGCGCATATCGTCGGCGACGTCCTCCGCCGGCCGGCCGGTGGCGTTCGCCAGCCGCGCCTGAAATCGCCACAGCAGCTGGCGGTGCTCCTCGCTCTGCGCGGCGATCTCCTCGGGAGTGCCGGAGAGCCGCGTCGCGGGAGCGGCGAGCCGGAACGTGGTGTGCGGCGACGCGGCACAGTGGTCGGCCGCCGCCGCCACGCCGATGGCGGAGCCAGCGACCTGCCCGTGGCACTGCACGCGCACGGTCGCATGCGCGGCGTCGAGGACGTCGATGAGCACGAAGGCAGCTTCGAGCGTCCCCTCGCCGCTGTCCAGGACGACGTCGATCGGATCGTCACCCGTCGCGTCGAGCGTTATGATCTGCGCCGCCGCCTGGGCGGCGAGCGCCTCGTCGAGGCGGCCGGTGATGAACACGATGCGCCGCTCGAAGAGCTTTTCCTGCAGCCACTCCGGTGTCGGCATCGCTCTAAAGGTAACGCCGGGCGCGGATGGAGGTATGCTCGGTCCCGGGCGCCCTCGATCCGAAGGATGGTGAAGCCCGCGGACGCCCGGCCATGCTCCACAACGGCGGCGATGCACGGACGCCGCACGGCACCGCGGGATAGCCGCCGGGGTAACGCCCGGCCGAGGGCATTAATAATGGAGAGGTCACCGGCGCCCCGGCGCTGGCCGATTATCATCCAGCGCTCGGTCTCGGCTCTCTTGTAACCGGCCGGTTTCTCGGCCGCCGAAGGTTTGGCGCCGATCTTGCCGTTCCCCTCGCGGATGCTTGCCAAGCGTGTACTCTCCACGCGCGCGACCGCCGGCGGCCTGGTCATTGCCGGCGGAGATCCGCCGTTCCGTCGCCGTCTCCTCAAGAGCTTCGCGAGCGAGCCCGCCGGCCGGACCGTCGTCGACCTCCCGGCGCGCGACGGCCTCGAAGGCCACGTCGCCGCGCTCGTGCCATCGGTGGTCCTCTTCTACCTCGGGCCGGAGCCCGAGGCCGCGACCTTCGACGTCGTGTCCGCGCTCAGTGCGGTGGCAAAGACCATCGTCCTCGCTGACGCCGATGACGACGCGCTCGCGATCCGCGCATTGAAGGCCGGCGCCGGTGGTTTCTGTCCGCGCGATACCTCACCCGCGCTCATCCGGAAAGCCGTCCAGCTCGTCGAAGCCGGCGAGATCTGGGTCGGCCGACGCGTCATGCTGCGGCTCATCAGCGTCTTCAGGAAGCTCGGCGTGTCGAGCCGTCTGCAGCTCGCACTCGCGATCGGGCCGCTCGAAGCGACTCAGACCAAAGTCTGATAGACCTCCGTCCGATTGTTCGAACCTCGGGCTGATGGCACAACTCACAAGGTGGAAAGCCGCCCGACTCTGTCCGTCGCGATCGTCGCCGCGCCGCGGATGCGCCGGCATTGTCAGGCGGTCCTCACCCACGCCGCCGGAGACCGCTGGCCGTCCGGCGTCGCGGTGGTGAGCGCCCGGCGTCTTCTGCAGCGCGACCGCCCGGCGATCCTTCTGCTCGACGCCGTGGCGTCGCCGCTGCGTGCGCTGTCCGTGTTGCCGATCATCAAGCGGATGAGCCCGGCGACCAGCGTCATCCTCATCGGCCGAAGGTCGACGTCGACGGAGGCGCTCCTGGAAGCGGTGCGCCGCGGAGCGTTCGGCCATGTCACCGAGGACGATCTGGCGCGTGACCTTCCGAAAGCCGTCCATACCGTCGCCGGGGGCGAGCCGTGGTTGCCACGCCGTCTCGGTGCGGCCATCGTCGCGGAACTGCGCGCGGCCTCGCCGCGACTATCCCTGCTACCCCGCGGGGCGAGTCTCTGAAGGAGACCGAACGCATGAAGCGCCTCTTCACCCGCTCCGTCCTGACCGTCGCCATGGTCCTCACCACTGCCGTGCCCGTCTTCGCTGACCATTCCCCGAACGCGGCCGCCGAGCAGCTCGGCGTGAGCAACGGTGCGCAGTACGCGATGTTCGTGCCGGAAACCTGGAACGGTCGCCTCGTGCTGTGGGCCCACGGATTCGTCGACCCCGGGGCGCCGATCGCCCTGCCCGACGAGCTGCCGGCCGACGTGGCGCCATGGTTGGTGCAGCTCCGGGAGACGTTGCTCGGCGCGGGCTACGCGGTCGCGTACTCGAGCTACGCGGAGAACGGCTGGGCGGTGAAGGACGGCGCCGCGCGCACGCACGAGCTGCGCACGCTCTTCGCGAGCCGGTTCGGCGTGCCCACGCACGTCTACGTGGGTGGCCGATCCCTCGGCGCGCTGATCACCGTGATGCTGGCCGAGACGTACCCCGGCGACTACCAGGGCGCGCTCGCGCTCTGCGGACCACTCGGCGGCGGCCGCCAGGAGATCGACTACGTCGCCAACGTGCGGGTGCTCTTCGACTTCTTCTTCCCCGGCGTCATCCCGGGCGACGCGCTACACGTCCCGCCGATGGAGTTCTCCGCCGACAGTCCGGTGGTCAAGGCGATCGTCGCCGCCATCCTGGCCGAGCCGCAGAAGGCGGTGGCGCTCGCCTCCGTGGACCAGATCGAGCTGCCGTACCGCACGCTGAGCGAGCTCGTCCTGTCGATCGTGCGGCCGCTCGGCTACAACATTCGCGGCACGAACGATCTTCTCGCGCGCACCGGCGGGCAGTCGCCATTCGGCAATCTGAACACCTGGTACACCGGCCTCGGGCTCTATGACGTGACCGTGAACGCCGGGGTCGGGCGCTTCGCGGCCAAGGATGCGGCGATTCGCTATCTCAACGATTACTATCGCCCCCGCGGATCGCTCGGTCTCCCGCTCCTCACGCTCCACACGACGATGGACCCGGACGTGCCGTTCGCCCACGAAGCGGCGCTGGCCAAGATCGTGGCCGCGGCCAGAACGTCGAAGTGGCTCGCCCAGCAGTCCGTCCAGCGCTATGGCCACTGCAACGTCACACCCGCCGAGGTTCTCCTCACGCTCGGCCGCCTCGTGAACTGGGCCGAGAAGGGTGAGAAGCCCGCGAGCGGAGACGTCACGCTTCAGCTCGCGCTCGAGTCGCCGGAGTCGGCGACGGCGACCCTCCAGGGAACACTGACGAACGAGCTCAGCTTCGACCAGGCGATCCTGGGTGCCGTGGGGCTACCGCTGCCGTAGTCGGATGCGCTTCAGCAGCGAGCGTCGTCGATGATCGTGAGACCGAGCGTGCCCGAGGCGGGGTCGTACTCGAAGTCGTTTCCCGGGCACTGAAATCTCGGTGGCGCCATGAGCAGTCCAACGACGGTGGCCTTGTCCGGCGGCCACTGGCCCTTCTCGGCCTGGTAGTTCCGGATGAGCGGTTGCACCGACGCGAGCGTCGCCCGGTCGGCGGCGAGACGCGAACGGTCGATCGGACGCTCCTGCCGGAGCACCTCCGTGCTCTTCGCCGCCGAGCTCACGTACTGCATGAGGAAGTACCCGCCGATCGCCACCACGGCGAGAACGATGACGCTCTCGATGATGCCGAAGCCGCGGTGGTTCAACCGCGGCAGGTCATCTCTTCCGGCGCACCGAAGTGGCAGACGGCTTCTTCGACGAGCGCGGGGGCGTCGAGCTGAGCTGACGCTCCGCTTCCAGCCAGTCATCGAGGGCGAGGCCGTGCTCGGCTCCGCGGGCGAGAAAGAGCTCGTAGGCGAGGCGGGCGACTTCTACGTGACCTGGCTTCATTCCCAAGGAGGCACCTCCCGGTCGACGGCTCTCTGTCAACCTCCTCCACTGGACCCGCCGCTATCGTATGCGCGCCGACGCCAATTCCCGGCATGAAAAACGGCGATCGTCACGCGGCGCGGTCGCGATCAACGGTGGCGGGGCGCCACGCCTCGGTGGATCCCACGTCGGCGGCAGTCGCCAGCGACCGCAAGGTCACGGTGCCGAGCGTGCCGTGGACGGCCTCGTCACGGCGGCGGAGCGCCTCCGTCACCGGACCCGGGACAACGGCCGGATCGACGTCGTGAGAGGCCGGCGGCTCACGGATCGCGCCGAGCACGTCGACCACAGTCACCTGCTCCGGCGCGCGGGCGAGCATGACGCCGTCCGGCTCGGTCGTGTGGACGAGCAGGCGCGACGCGACGAAGTCTTCGAGGAGATCCTCGAGAGTCGCCAGCGGGGCATTGAGCGTGAGCGCGAGCTCCTCGGGGGACGACGGTCCTTCGCCACGCAGGTACCGTCGCGTGACCTCGACCAGCGCTCCGAGGCCGACGCGCTCGCGCAGGAGCAGGCTCGGACGCCCGCGGACGATCACCGACGCGATCGGGTGCTGGTAGACGTAAGCGACCTGCGCGCCGGTGAGCACGATGAGCCACGCCAGCTGGAGCCAGATGAGCGAGATGAGGAAGACGGCGGCGCCGGAGTAGATGGCCGTGTAGCTGGTGGAGCCCGCGACGAACATCGCGAAGCCGTAACCGGCCAGGTGCCAGAGCAGCGCCGCCGTCGTGCCGCCCGCCAGCGCGGCGCGCAGCGTGACGCGTGTGTGCGGCAAGAGGCGGTAGAGCAGCGTGAACGCGGCGACCAGCAGCACGAACGGCGCGCCGTGTCGCGCGACGAACACCGACGCCTCGGTGAGGTGGGTGGCGGCCAGCACGCGCTGCACGAGCCAGTAGTTGTGCGCGGCGGCCATGATGGCGAAGGCGCCGAAGACCAGCACCGGCCCCACGAGGATGATGCTGAGGTAGTCGCTGAACTTGCGCGCCAGGCTGCGCGGCCGGCGCACGTGCCAGATGCGATTCAGCGCGCTCTCGATGCGCTCGATCACGGAGAGCACGGTGTAGAAGAGCAGGACGAACCCGATGGCGCCGAGCACACTGACCTTCAGGTTGTCGACGAAGATCACGACCTGCGACGCCAGCTGCGCGCCGCTGGGGCCGAGCGGCGCCAGGATGCGGCCCACCACCGCGTCGATCCTGTACTCGGCGCCGAAGGCTTTCAGCACGGAAAAGCCAACGGCCAGGAAGGGAACGATCGACAGCAGCGTGCGATAGACGAGGGCGGTCGCCTCGAGATTGAGCTGTGGATCGGTCAGCGCCCGGACGAGCACGACCACCACGCGCGCGAGGCCGATCGCCAGCGACCGCGGGCGCCCGCGGGGCCCGGCGTCGACGGTCCACAGATCCCGCTCGAGATAGCGGCGAATCGCGGGCAGTATCCCTTGAATGGTGGCGACCATGCAGCCTCTTACAATCATGGTGCCAGCGAGACCAGGGATATCGAGCTGAGGCTAGGTCGCTGAAGGGCCCGTCATTTCCGCCTCAGGAGCCGACGGCTCCGAGCTCGAGACGCGTCGGGATGCCGGCGCGCTCGGCACGGCCGGCGACCTCGGTATCGCCCACCTCGGCGCGCGCGGTGGCGGCCTCACCGAGCGCACGCACGGCGGCTTCGCCGCGGCGCCGCGCGAGTGCCGTCAGCTCCGCCTCAGGCAGCGGCACGATCTCCACGAGCCGCCCGTACAGCGCCTCGTAGAACGCGCGGTCGCCGCTGCCGCGGCCCACCAGCGCGAGCACCGGATTGGCGCGCTCCGCCTTCTTCGCGCTGCGCTTCTCGTAGCCAGCCACGAAGTCGTCGACGGCCTTGCCGCCGCCCCGCTCGGTCAAGAGCGCTTCGAGCGCGCGCTGCGTCTTGACGTCGCCGAGCGCGACGGGGCCGGGATCCTCTCCCGGCTTCAGCTTCACCGCGAGCCGCTGCGCGAGGTCCTGCCGCACGCGGAGTGCGCGCAGCGCCTCGCCATCCGCCTTCGCGTCGTAGGCGCCGTGCACGGTCAGCTTGAGCCGCGGCCGCTTGCCGAGCACCTCGCCGACACGCTTCAGCTTCTCGCGCTCCGGAGGCAGCACCACATCGCTGCCCGGCTCGAATGCGACGGCCTCGAGCTTGTCGCCGTCGCCGCCGAACAGCGCCCCGAGCGCCCGGAACGGCGCCGTCGCCACCCTGGTGATGACCGTGACGAGCGCCTGCCAGATCAGGTGACCGTAACTGAATTCCGGGTGGTCGACGTTGCCACGCACCGGCAGCGCGATGTCGATCCGCCCGTCGGCGTCGCTCAGGATGGCGATGGCGAGGTCGAGCGGCAATCGCATCGCGCCCGGGCTCTCCACACGCTCGCCGAGCTGCAGCTTCTGCAATACGACCTTGTTCTCGCCCACGAGGGCGCTGTGGTCGATCTTGTACTCGAGGTCGAGGCTCATGGTGCCGGCCACGATGCGGCGTCCGGCGAAGGTGGCGCTGTACGGCGACAGCGTCGATATCGGCACGTTGCGAAAGATCACGGCGAGGTCCGTGAAGACCTTGGGCTGGAACGCGCTCATCGCGCCGTCCACCTTCACGAGCCCGAACTCGTCCACCCGCCCGTCCAGCTTCACGGTGGCGCGGCTGTCGGTGTCGGATCCGAGCCCGGCGACAACGCCGTTCAACCCGTGCACGCGGGTGGCGAACGGGAGCACGAGGCTGAGGTCCGCAAAGTTCATCGAGCTTTCGTCGAGCCGCACGCGCCGGATGGTCACGGGAAACGCGGGAGCCGGCTCGCGCCCGGTCGCCGTCGCGGGCAGCGCGCTCGGCGCGGGCGCCGCCTGCGGCGGCGTCGCGGTCGGCTTCATGAGTCGCGTCAGATTGAGGCTCTTGTCCTGGAAGATCACGAGCCGCCCGTCCAGCTCCGTGAGCCGGACCTCGTCGATCTCCAGCCGATCGGGACCGAGCCCGAACCGGAGTGTCTCCGCGCGGAGCGACTTCCACGCGAAGAGCGGCTCGGCGCTCGCCGCTTCGAGCACGGCCACGCGGTCGATGTCGGCCGAGCCGGTGTACGTCACGGCGGCGCGCTCGGGGCCGGCGCGATACGTCAGCTTCCCCACCGTCGACACGGCCCCCGAGCGCAGCACCACCGCGGCCGTGCGGGCGACGTAGGGTTGCGCCGGCGCGAGCGCGAGCTGCGCGAGCGTCAGGGTGGCGTCGGCGGTCCGTCCATCGGGCGCCACGTTGCCTTTCGCGCTGAAGCGGCCTCCCTGCACGACGCGGAAGCTCGCGTCGAACGGCCACGGCTTCTTGCCATTGGTGCGCACCTCACGGACGCTCGCTTTCAGCTCGTCGAGGCCGAGCTCGACGGCCGGCGTGACGCCACGGTCGGTGATCGCGACACGGTGATCTGCGAGCTCGAGCTTGTCCAGCGCGATTGCCCATGGCGTCGCCGGGTGCGCAGGCGCCGCTGTGCGGGGCAGCGGCGCGCGGACGGGCTTCGGCGGCTCGGCGGAGCGCAGAGCCGCGAGCAGCGGAAGAGTGCCGTCGGCGTCGCGGACCACCGTGGTCGCGCCGCCGTTGATGGCGAGCCGAGACGCCGCGATCTGGCGCGCCCCCAGATCGACGCGGCCGCTCTCGATCGCGATCCGCTCGAGCGCGACCAGCGGAGTCTTCGCGGCCGCGCCCTCCCGCACCGCCACGCGCCTCAGGGTGAGGTCGAGGTTGTCCGCCACGCCGGCCAGGCCCGACGGTGTGCTCTCGAGTCGCGCGGAGAGGCCGAGGCTCAGGCCGGCGACGTCGAGCGCGAGCGGCGCCGCGCGGCTCTCGTCGACGACGGACAGCGCGATATCGTCCACGCGCACTTTCTCCACGGCGAGCTTCCACGGGCGCGTCGTCTCGGCGACGGCGCCGGGCGGCGGAACCGGCGACGTGGCGCTCGCGGATGGCGTCACCAGGCGCTGCCAGTTCACCGTTCCGTCCTGCGCCAGCGCGGCCGAGACGCGGCCCGTACGGACGGAGATCTCCGGCACCGTCAGCTCGCGCGCGACCACGTCGCCCCACGCCGCGATCACGTCGAGCTTGTCCAGGGCGAGCAGCGGCGCGTTGTTCCCCCGCTCCTTCAAGATCAGGCCGGTCAGTCCGACTTCGACTCCTTCCACCTTCAGCGACGTCGTGCCATCGCGGTACCCGAAGTGGTAGCGCAGGTTCGCGTCGAGCTGACCGTTCGGCTCGGCGATGGCGACGGTCTCTTGAACGAAGCGCCACGCCGTGGCCAGCGGGAAGCCGCGCAGGTCGAGCCGGCCGCTGGAGGCGAGCGGCAGCAGTGACACGTGACCGTCCCAGCTCACGACGCCGCCGCCCGTCAGCGTCGCCGAGATCGTGTACGGACCACGGCGCTCGCGCAGCGTCGTCACGTCGTGGAGCTCGACGTTGATCGGCTGCACCGCGGCGGTCTGTGGCGTGCGGTGCGAGAGATCCGTGAACGACACGACGCCATCCCGCACCACCGCGTGCTGTAGGAGCACCCGCGGCGGTGCCGCTGGCTCCCGGGCCGGCTCGCCCTTCGGCAAGGCCTCCAGCAGCTCGGCGATGTTCATGCGGCCATCGGCGGCGAGGACCGCATCGATGCGAGGCGCCTCGAGGCGGATCTCGGCGAAGGTCCATGCCGCCCGGAACACGCTCGTGAGTTCGAAATCGACGAAGAGCCGGTCGAAGCCGAGCAGCGGCCGCCCGTCCGCCTCCTGGAGCCGGAAGTTCCTGATGTCGACCTTGAACAGCAGCGGGTTGACCCGGACCTCGCCGACTTCGGCCCGCCGCCCGAGCTGCTCCTGTGCGTAGCGCGGCAGGTACGTCGCGATCAGGCGTGGCACCAGGAAGAAGCCGGCCACCGTGTAGACGACGAAGACGACGACGAAGACGGCGAGCGTGACGAGGCCGGGCACGCGCGTGAAGAAGGCGCGAAGCCGGCACCACCGTCCCGCCCACCCCGCCCGGGTCATACGGGGGATTGTCGGCGGAACCGAGAACTACTTCAACAGGGCTATGGCGCGAAAGGTACGCCGACGTGAACGACGCCGGTGCACTGCCTGCCGAGGCCATCATCGGCGGCGAAGGTCACCTCGTACACTCGCCCATTGCCGTTGTCTGAGCGTTCGGCTCGCAGCAGCAGCGCGCCGGTGGCGCTCGTGCGGCTCTTCAGCCTCGTGGCGAGTGGGCAGGTCAGGTTGCGCGAAATCGACGGCTGGCGCAAGATCGCGCGTGGCTTCGCTCAAGGAGGAAGCAATGCGAACGACGCACTGGCTAATCACTGCAATAGCCGGACTGCTGATGATGGGCTGTGCGGGCATCCGTACCGCCCCGACACCGGAAGCGCGACAGGCTTTGGCACCAACGGGCAAGCTTCGCGTTGCGCTCCAGCTTGCCAATCCCTTGAACGTCGTACGGGACTCCGCGTCGGGGGAGATGACGGGGGTCGGATTTGATCTCGGAAAAGACTTGGCCCGGCGTATCGGGGTTCCGTTCGAGCCCGTTCTGTATCCATCAGTCGGAGCTCTTCTCGACGGCGGGAAATCCGGCGCTTGGGACGTGGCGTTTGTCGGGTTCAGCCCTGCACGGGCGAAGGAGTGGGAGTTCACCGCGCTGCATCTGGAAGTCGAATTCGGCTACCTCATCCCGGCCGGTTCTCCCATCTCGACAATGGCTGATGTGGATCGGCCCGGGATTCGAGTTGCCGTGCAGGAGAAGTCCGGCCCGGATATCTTTTTCTCTCGCACGCTCAAAAATATCGTGGTGGTCCGAGCCTCAAGCAATCCCGGCGCATTGGAGGCGCTGAAATCCGAGAGAGCGGACGTCATGGGTAGCATCAAGCCAATCCTGTTCGAGATGTCGAAACAATTGCCTGGTTCTCGGGTTCTCGACGGTCGGCCCGGCGTTGATCCGCATGCTATGGCGATGCCGAAGGGACGCGATCTCGGCGTGGCGTACGCGCGCCAGTTCATTGAAGACGCGAAATCGGAGGGCCTGGTCAAAGCGGCCATCGAGCGGGCCGGATTACGCGGCGTGGCTGTCGCCCCACTCGAATGATGCTCTCTAACCTAAGGGGGCACACGCTTCGGGACACAACCGCTCAGGCCGGGGAAGCCTCATGTAAATCGATGCTGACCGGCGCGACTTCTCACGCCGGGAACCGTTGGCGGGTCTCGCTCGTTTCATCGCGCATCTTTGGGTTGCCTCAACTCCCGCTGTACCACCTCAGTAGGAGGACGCCCCATGAAGCGCGCGACTTTTGCCCTCGCCTTCTCGATCATCGCTGGGACAGTGTTCTCGGCCGATGCCCAGGACGGAGGTCCCGGCGGGCCCAACCGCGTTGCCACAGACCTGTCGGGGTACAGCGAGGTGCACTTCATCTTCAGTCCGGGAAGCGCCGGGCCCCCGGTGGTCCCGCCATCGGCAGCGCTTCGGGGAGCGGTCTCGACCGATGCAACCGGAAGCTTCAGCGCCCACATCGACGTGGAAGCTCAGCTCATCCGATACGAGCTGACCTACGCCGATCTCCAGGGCGCGGTCACTCAGGCTCATATCCACTTCGGCCAGCGGCACACGGTCGGCGGCATCGTCGTGTGGCTGTGTGAGACGGATGCCGCCGAGCACCCGGTGCCGGCCCTGCGCCGCCCCGTGACTCCGCAATGCCCGCCCTCGGGGACTGTCACCGGAACGATCGGGCCGGACAAGATCATCGAGGTCACCGGCCAGGGCATCGCGCCCGGCGAGTTCGCCGAGCTGGTCCGTGCGATTCGAGCGGGCGCGACCTATGCCAACGTCCACTCCTCGGTCTTCCCGCCCGGAGAAATCCGGGGCCAGCTCCACGATCACGGCGCCGGACAGTAGGCGCCAGCCCACGCTGCGCGCATCGTCCGGCCGGCGGCCGGCCGATGCGCTCGGCGGGTGGCGGGGTCCGCCCTTACGTTGTGCGCCGCGTCTCGCGTATGATCCCGCCACCGAAGCCGAGGCCCGGTCGCCCGGAGGTCGCCATGACCAGACGCTGGAGTCGCCGCCAGTTCCTCACCGCCACCACCGCCGCCGCGCTCCTGCCCCGCACCGCCTTCGCCCAGCAGGCCGGCCCGTGGAGCCAGCGCCCATCCGGCAACGCCGGCTCCGTGAACTTCGTCGTCTGGCAGTACGGCAAGATCTACGAGCAGATCGCCAGGCAGTTCGAGGACGACTGGGGCGTGAAGGTCCAGCAGATCATCGAGCCCAACGTCGAGCCGCAGGTCGCCAAGCTCACCGCGATGTTCGCGGCCAACGAGCCGGTCGACGTCTCGCAGTCGCCGATGCAATACCTCGGAAGCTACATCGAGCAAGGCATCGCGCAGCCGATCGACGGGCTGCCGGGCGTGGAGCAGTACGTCCGCGACTTCACCCCGTTCACGCGCGCCATCGCGCAACGCGACGGCAAGACCTGGGGCTTGCCGTACTTCTCGACGGTGTGGACCTTCATGTACAACGACGAGCTGCTCGGCAAGGCCGGCTTCAAGGACAGGCCGTTCAAGAGCTATCCCGAGCTCGTCGAGCAGGCGAAGAAGGCGAAGAAGGACGGCGTGTCGAAGTATCCGATCCTCTGGATCGGCGGCCAGGGCTTCGAGCAGCTGCCGGGCACCTGGTTCAGCATGACCGCCAACCGCGGCGGCGTCGTGTTCGACAAGCAGCTCGCGCCCCAGCTCGGCCCCGGCTCGGTGGCGCGCGAGACGCTCAGGTGGTGGGCGAGCACCTTCAAGGACGAGCTGGCCGATCCGAGCTCGCTCAATCTGCGCTTCATCCCGGCCGTGAAGGCGTTCAACGCCGGCCAGCACGTGTACCTCGGCACGCTTCACCACTACTACGTGAGCCTCATCAACGACGACAAGCAGTCGCCCATCGCCGGCAAGGGCCGCGTGCTCGGCCATCCAGGCGACGGCAAGACCATCGGTTACACCATGCTCTACATCCTGCCGAGCACGACGAAGAACAAGGAGTGGGCGTGGAAGCTCATGCAGTACCTCGGCGGCCGCACGAAGGATGGCCAGTACACGCAGGCCAACCGCCTCGCCACCGACGCCATGCTCGGCAGCGGCTACCAGTCCGTGATGGAGAGCGAGCTCCTGCGCAAGGGCTGGAGCAAGTGGGGCGACGTGCCGACCATCCTCGGCGCGTGGAAGCAGGCGCAGAACTTCGCCGACGTCGTTCCCGCCGTCTTCCAGCCGTGGTACCCGCGCTTCAGCGACATGATGAACGTGGAGCTCACCGCGTGCCTGCAGGGCAAGATCACCGCCGATCAAGCCTGCGACAACATGGTGGCCGCCGTCGCCAAGGCGAAGAAGGCCTGACGTCCGGATCAGCGTTTGCGCTCGTCGGAGCGCTCGCCGTACCCTCCCCAGCTCCGCTCGGCGCCGTGGCGGAACTGTCCATGGCTCAGGTCGTCGACGGCGCCGGCATGGACGATGAGCTCATTGCGCACGCCGGCGACGCCGGGAATCCGTGCGACGGCCGCCTCGGCCGCCTGGCGCTCGTCCTCGTCCCTCACGAGTCCCGTCAACTCGACCTCACCACGCGCCGCGGTCACCACGATGTGAATCGATCGCGTGGTCGGGTTGGCCAGAAGCGCCGCCCGGGCCGAGGCGACGAGGCTGCGATCACGCAGCTCCTGGCGCGAGAGGTCGGTAGAGGCGAACCGCTCGTCCATGAGCATCTCGCGAAGCACGGCGACAGCGCGTTCCACGCTCAGCCGCTCCGTGTTGAGCACGACGTCGTACAGCGACGGGTCGTTCCAGTCGAGATGATAGAGAAACCGCACGCGGGCGGCGAGGTCATGATCGGCGTGCCGCACGGATTCGAGTGCCGCCTCCGGCGTCAGACCGAGCTGCTGCTCGACCCGCTGCGCGCGCGCGTGCTCGGCGGCGATCACACGGGCCCGCAACGCGTGCCGGACATCCCGGAGGATCACGGTCGAGGCACGACCGACCAGCACCACGTTGTCGCGCGCGGCCATCTCGAGCACGGTGGCCTCGATATAGGTCGCGTAGCGCTGCTGGCTCTCGCGGAAGCGGTCCCAGAGCGTCGGCTTCTCCTCGGTGGCGTGCGTCAGCTCGGTGACGCCTTCCCCGAACGACTCGGCCGCCTTCGTGATGATCTCGCGGTCCGCGAACTCCCACCCCAGCGCCGCCGCCAGCGCCCGCCCGATCTCCGTGCCTCGGCTTCCGACGGTCTCGGACATAGCCACGATACTCATCGTCCACCTCCTGGTAAACGCACAAAAGCTCCCGCGGGCCACCGGCGTGGCCGACGAGAGCGTTGCCAACGACATGCGCGAACCCGTCCACGTACCATGCGGCACGCCTCCGCCGCTCGGACGCTCCAACAGGACTCGAGCAAGCTCATTCAAGCGCGGCGGCGGCGCCTCGTCAAGCGGCGAAGGAAGGCCTAGCCCGGGCCGGCTCCCTGGGTGTTGACGTACAGCGCGTAGAGCGACTGGCTGGCCGCCATGAAGAGCCGGTTGCGCTTGGGCCCACCGAAGCACACGTTGCCGCAGACCTCCGGAAGCCGGATGCGCCCGATGAGCTTGCCCTCCGGGTTCCACACGGTCACGCCGCTGTAGCCGACGTTACGTCCCGCATTGCTGGAGCACCAGAGATTGCCGTGGACATCCGCGCGAACGCCGTCGGGGCCACATTTCACGCCGTCGACCATGAAGTTCGAGAACAGCTTGCCGTTGGCGAGCTTGTTGTCGGCGCCGACGTCGAAGACGTACATCTCGCCCTTGCCGCCGGGGCCGGTGTCGCCTGGTCCCTTGCCCGTGCTCACCACGTACAGCTTCTTGTAGTCGTGCGAGAAGCTGAGGCCGTTCGGATCCGGGACCTGCGCCTCGGTGACGACGAGATCGACGCGCCCGCTCGGATCCACGCGATACACGCTCGTCGGCAGCTCGCGCTTGTACTCGCCCATGCCGACCGCCTGACCCAGACGTGGCTTGAGCCGGCCGGCCGCATTGCTGGGGCCGCCCGCCGCGTCCGGCGCCCCCTCGTAGAGCTGGCCTCCGTACGGCGGATCGGTGAACCAGTAACTCCCGTCCGGGTGCGCGACCACGTCGTTCGGTGAATTGAGCCGCTTGCCGTTGTACATGTCGGCGATCACGCTGATCGAGCCATCGTGCTCGTAGCGAACGACGCGGCGCGCGAGATGCTCGCACGAGAGCTGCCGTCCCTGGAAATCGAAGGTGTTGCCGTTGCTGTTGTTGGATGGCAACCGGAACACCGTGACGCGCCCGTCGTCCTCGAGCCAGCGCATCTGTCGGTTGTTCGGAATGTCGCTCCAGACGAGATAGCGACCCTGGCTGCTCCACGCCGGCCCTTCCGCCCACAGCACGCCGGTCCACAGCCGCTGGATCGGCGCATTCGGCTGACGCAGACCGTTGAAGGCCGGATCGATGGTGAGCACATCGGGATCGGTGAAGTAGGTCGTGGGCGGCGCGTTCGGACCGAAATCGCGCGGTGGTGTCGTCACCGTGCTCGGCGGTGCCATCGGCCCGCTGCCCGCGGGCGCTTGTGCCGCTGTCATGCGCGGCGCAGCGGCGACGGCGGCGAGCGCGCCGGCCGTCGTGAGCAGCGAGCGACGCGAGATCGGATGTTCGATCATGGGACGCCCTCCTTCGGTGTCGCGCGGGACGCGACAGTGCAGACCGTGAGCGGCGAGGCTCCAGCAGTGGCCGGGAGGATAACACCGCCGGCCCGCGTCTTTCTCCGCTATCGCGTAGACTCGCCCGATGAACGCCACCCTTGGACACGCCAGGGCTCGGCGGCCCATGCTCGGACGCGTCAGGCGCGAGCCGACCGCGGGAGCGCTCGCGTTCATCCTGAACCTCCCGTCCGGCCTGTGCCTGCTCCTGATCCTCGCCTGGCCGGTCCTCTACGCCGGCTGGCTCTCGATCCACGACGTGAGCCTGCGCCACCTGCGCACGGGCGAGTTCCCGTTTGCCGGCCTCGCCAACTACGCGCGTCTCTTCGGCGACGAGATCTTCTGGCTGGCGCTGCGCAACACCGTGGTGTTCGTGGGCGTGTCGGTGGCGCTCGAGGTGGTCATCGCGCTGGCGGTGGCGCTGGTCATCGACGACGACCGCGTTTCGTTGTCGCGCGTGACGCGTGTGCTGCTGCTGGTGCCGTGGGGCGTGCCGCCCGTGGTGAACGGGCTGTTGTGGGCGTTCGTCTTCAACACCCAGTACGGGTACCTGAACCGCGCGTTGTTCGCGCTGGGACTGATCCAGGAGCCGGTCAATTGGCTGGGGCACCCACAGCTGGCGATGGCCGCCGTCATCAGCGCTTATGTCTGGCGCACGACGCCCTTCAACATCCTCCTCTATCACGCCGGCCTGCGCGGCATCCCGCGCGACTACTACGAGGCGGCCGAGGTGGACGGCGCCTCCGGCTGGCGCAAGCTGTGGCACATCACGCTGCCGCTGCTGCGCCCGATCATCGCCGTGAGCCTCATCTTGAGGACGACGTTCGGCTTCATGGTCTTCGACGAGATATTCGCCATCACGCAGGGCGGGCCGGGCAACGCCACCTGGGTGGCCGCGTGGTACACGTATCGCGCGGCGTTTCAGCCGCCGTTCAACGTGGGTCTCGGCGCGGCGTCTGCCTGGGTGATGGCGCTGATCCTCGCGGTGGCCGGCGTGGCCTACGCGCGGATGGTGGGCCGGAGACTCGAGGCGTGAGGCTCTCGCGGCCGCGGCGTCTCGCGCTGGAGCTGGCGAACGTGGCCGTGATCGCGTTTCTGCTGCTGCCTTTGCTCCCGGTTGTCATGGGCGCCCTGCAGTCGGAAAAGGCGCTTCAGTCGGATCTTCGCTCGCTGCTCCCGCGCCGGCCCACGCTCGCCAACTTCGACCTCATCGTCTCGGGCGGCGCGCACCGCGGGCTGATCTTCGAGCAGGTGACGTACCTGCCGAAATCGGTCGAGCGCTTCCCGGCGGCGTTCATGAACAGCGTGGTGGTCGCGACGTCGGTGGCGCTGCTCACGCTGCTCCTCGGCAGCCTCTCGGCGTACACCGTGGCGCGGTTGCGGCTGGCGTGGGTCAAGGCGCTGCTGTCGCTCTCCGTCGCCGCCCGGCTGGTGCCGTTGATCGTGCTGATGGTGCCGCTCTACGTGATGTTCCGCCGGTACGGGTTATTGAATTCGCTCACGGGCGTGGTCATCGCTGAGATCGGCTTCCTGCTGCCCTACGCGGTGCTGATCCTCGTACCGTACTTCGCCGCGCTCCCCGCCGAGCTCGAGGACGCCGCGCGCATCGACGGCTGCACGCGCTTCAGCGCCTTCCTGCGCATCGTGCTGCCGCTCGCCACGCCCGGCCTCGCCGCCTGCGCGACGATCATGTTCATCCTGTCGTGGCACGAGCTCCTCATCCCGCTCATCGTCGTGAGTCGGCCGGAGGTCATGACGGTGCCGGTGGTGCTGGCGGGCCTGGTGTCCGACTACTTCGTCTTCTTCACGCTCATGATGGCCATCTGCCTGCTCGGCCTGCTGCCCACGCTCGTGCTCGTCGTGCTGCTGCAGAAGTACGTGGTGCGGGGCCTCGTCGCCGGAGCGCTCAAGGGATGACGCTGCGCTTCGGCCTCATCGGCTACGGGCTCTGGGGCCGCCATCACGCCCGGGCGATCGCGCAGGCCCCGGGCGCCACGCTCGCCGCCATCGCGTGCCGGACGCCGGAGACGGCGGAGATCGCGCGCAAGGACCATCCCGACGCCGCCGTCGAGCTCGATTACCGCGCGCTGCTCGCTCGCCGGGACATCGACGCGGTCGACGTCGTGGTGCCGAACGACCTTCACGAGGAGATCGGCGTGGCCGCCCTCGAAGCCGGCAAGGACGTGTTGCTCGAGAAGCCGCTCGCCCCGACGCTCGCGGCGTGCGACCGCCTGATCGAGACCGCGCGCCGCACCGGCCGCGTCCTGTCCATCGGCCACGAGCTGCGTCTGTCCGAGCAGTGGGGCGCCATCAAGCGAATCATCGACGCCGGCGACCTCGGCGAGCTGCGCGGCGTCACGTTCAACCTCTTCCGCTTCCCCTACCGGCCCGGCTCCGGCGGCTGGCGCCACGATCCTCGACGCATCGGCTCCTGGATCATGGAGGAGCTGGTCCACCACTTCGACCTCGTGCTCTGGTACTTCGCGCGCTGGGGCGATCCGCTGGCGGTGAGCGCGGTCGGCTTTTCGCCCGAGGTCGTCACGGCCACGCTTCGGTTTCCAGGCGGGCGCTACGCCGTGGTGACGCTGACGCTGGCCGGTTTCGAGTACCACCTGACGTGCGAGGCGATCGGTTCCGACGGTGCCCTACGTGCGTGGTGGTCGGGCGGGATGGATCGGACGCGCGACGCCGATTTCGGATTGATGGTGCGGCGTCGAGGGACGAACGTGGCGGACAGGCGGCCGCTGAAAGCGTCGGGCGAGCTGTTCGAGCTGGAGGAGCAGCTGAGGCGCATCGTCGGCGCGCTTCGAGAGCGGCGGCCACTCGTTTCCGCCGAGGACGCGAGGAAGGCGGTTGCCATCTGTGTCGCAGTGGAGGAGGCACTGGGGCACCCCCTCACGTCACCTTGACTTTTTCAGCGCCGCTTCATAAATTCAGCGGCACTTTCCCATGGCCCACGCCGCCGTCGGTCCGCGGATTCGCAGTCTCCGGCTCCAGCGCCGGCTGACGCTGAAGGTTGTCGCGGACAAGGCCGGGATCACGCCGAGCGCGCTGAGCCAGATCGAGCGCGACCACTCCAATCCGACGCTCGGCAGCCTGAAGGCGATCGCGAGCGCGCTCGGCACGACGATCGGCCACCTCTTCCCCTCCTCGGCGGTGTCGGATCGGCTGGTGGTCCGCGCGGCGGAGCGCAAGCGGCTGTCGCCGCGCCGGGGCATCACCTACGAGCTGCTGACGCCCGACCTCTCGGGGCAGATCGAGTTCATCGTGAGCGTGTATGCGCCGGGCGCCAGCACCGGCGACGAGGCCTTCGCCTACTCCGGCGAGCAGTGCGGCGTCGTGCTCGCGGGCGTGGCCGAGGTCACGCTCTACGACACGGTGCACCGGCTGCGCGCCGGTGACAGCATCCGGTTCGACTGCTCGGTCCCGCATCGCATCGTCAACCCCGGCCCGCGTCAGCTCAAATGCATATGGGCGATCATCCCGCCGACGTTCTGAAGATCCACGGCGCGCCGCTGGAAGTCCGCCGGCTCACCAAGGCCTTCGGCGGCACGCGCGTGGTCGACGACGTGTCCTTCTCGGTGGAGGGCGGAGCGTTCCTCACGCTGCTGGGGCCGAGCGGCTCGGGCAAGACGACCACGCTGCGGATGATCGCCGGCTTCGAGGAGCCGACCGAGGGCGACATCCTCGTGGCCGGCGCGTCGATCACCGACCGGCCGCCGTATCGGCGGAACATCGGCGTGGTCTTCCAGCAGTACGCGCTCTTCCCGCACCTCACCGTGTTCCAGAACGTGGCCTACCCGCTGCAGATGCGGGGCACGCCGAAGGCGCACGTCGTCGAGCGTGTGCGGCGCGCGCTCGGCCTCGTGCGGCTGGACGGCTTCGCCGACCGCCATCCCCGCCAGCTCTCGGGCGGCCAGCAACAGCGCGTGGCGCTGGCGCGCGCGATCGTCTTCGAGCCGCCGGTGCTGCTGATGGACGAGCCGCTCGGCGCGCTCGACAAGCGGCTGCGCGAGGACATGCAGGTGGAGCTGCGGCACCTGCAGCGCGAGCTCGGGATCACCACCGTCTCGGTCACGCACGACCAGGTCGAGGCGCTCGTGATGTCCGATGTCATCGCCGTGCTCGACGGCGGGCGACTGCAGCAGCTCGGCCCGCCGCTGGAGGTCTACCGTCGGCCCGCGAACCAGTTCGTGGCCGACTTCATCGGGGAGTCGAATCTTCTCTCCGGCACCCTCGGTGAGGATGCGATCTTCACCACCGGCAAGGGCCTGCGTGTGCGGCTCGCCGCCGGCGCAGCTGCGCCGGGCCCCGCCCATCTGGTCGTGCGGCCGGAGTACGTGCGGCTGGGCGCGGCCGCGGCCGGGCGCGCCAACTGCTACCAGGCCGAGGTGCTGGAACTGCTCTACGTCGGCGATCTCGTGAAGTACCGGCTGCTGCTCGATCAGCGCGACGAGCTGGTCGCCAAGACGCTGGCGCCCTCGGTCGAGCAGCCGTGGAAGACCGGTCAGCAGCTCACCGTTGGCTGGGATCCGGCCGACTGCCTCACCGTCAACCGCTAACCAGGAGGACGTCTCATGCAGAGTCCACGAATCTCCCGCAGACGGTTCCTCGGCGCCACCGCCGGGGCGCTGGCCGGCGCCACGCTGCCGAACGTCGTGCGCGCGCAGGGCAAGAAGGAGCTCGTCTTCGTCGGCTTCGGCGGCAGCTATCAGGAAGGGCAGACCAAGGCGCTCTTCGACCCGTTCGAGAAGGAGACCGGCATCAAGGTGGTGCAGACGACGGGCGTGGACATCGCCAAGCTGCGCGCGCAGGTGCAATCGAAGAACGTCGAGTGGGACCTGATCTCGATCCCGGATCGCCTGCGTTACACGGCGGTGAAGGACGATCTGGTGCAGCGCCTCAACTACAACGCCATCGATGCCAGGGACATCATGAAGCCGCTGGTGACCGAGCACGCCGTGGGCTGCGTGACCATTCCCATGCTGCTCACCTACAGCACGAAGGCGTACGCGCAGGGCAAGGCACCACTGAGCTGGCCGGACTTCTGGGACGCCAAGAAGTTCCCCGGCCCCCGCGGCTATTACAACGCGCCCACCTACAGTCTGGAATTCGCGCTCATCGCGGACGGCGTGCCGAAGGACAAGCTGTATCCGCTCGACGTGCCGCGCGCGCTCAAGAGCCTGGACCGCGTCAAGCCCGACGTGAAGGTGTGGTGGTCGCAGTTCCCGCAGCCGGGCGTCCTGCTCAAGAGCGGCGAGATCACCGCCACGCCGTGGACGCGCTCGATCACATTCATGCTCGACGGCGAGCCCATCGGCATCAGCTACGAGGGCGCGGCGCTGACCTTCGAGGCGTGGGTGGTGCCCAAGGGCGCGCCCAACGCCGACAACGCGATGAAGTTCATCAACTGGGCGCTCCAGCCGAAGCCCCAGGCGGAGCTGACGAAGTACATCGCCTTCGGCCCCACGAACACGAAGGCCATGCCGCTCGTCGACGCCAAGCTCCGCCCGCTGCTGTCCTCCAACCCCGAGAACATCAAGAAGGGCTTCCTGCTGAGCGGCGACTGGTGGGGTCCCAACCTCGACAAGGTGAACGAGCAGTGGAACGAGTGGCGGCTGAAATGAGCAAGATCCTCTACGACACCAAGGGCAGCATCGCGCGCATCACGATCAACCGCCCGGAGGCGATGAACGCCTTCGACCTGGAGACGGCGCGCCTCATGGGCGAGCGGCTGAAGGAGTTCGACGGCGACCCGGCCCTCCGGGTCGCCGTCATCACCGGCGCCGGCGACAAGGCCTTCTGCGCCGGCGCCGATCTCAAGAAGATGCACGGCGGCTCGCACGAGGGCGGTATCAACGAGCTGTGGGACTTCGAGCGCCAGAACCGGCTGGGCCAGCGGCTGCAGACGGTCAAGCCGGTGATCGCGGCCATCAACGGGTACTGCCTGGCCGGCGGCCTCGAGCTGGCGCTGGGCAGCGACATCCGCATCGCCTCGACGAATGCGTCGTTCGGGTGCCCGGAGGTGCGCTGGAGCATCCTGCACGGGTTCGGCGCCATGCGGCTGCCGCAGACGGTGGGGATGTCGGTGGCGATGGAGATGCTGCTGACGGGCGAGCGCATCGACGCCCGCCGCGCCTACGAGGTCGGCCTCGTCAGCCGTCTCGTGGAGCCGGCGGCGCTCATGCGCAGCGCGGAGGAGACGGCACAGAAGATCGCCGAGAACGGGCCGCTGGCGATCCGCGTCACCAAGGAGCTGGCGTGGCGCGGGCTGCACGAGCACCCGGACGACCTGCTCCGGTTCTACGCGGCGGTCACCGCGCTCATCCACGAGACCGAGGACGCGAAGGAAGGTCCACGCGCGTTCTCGGAGAAGCGTGTGCCGCAGTTCAAGAACCGGTGAGCGGGTGAGGCATTCGCTCGATCCGCTCTTCAATCCCACCAGCGCCGCCGTCATCGGCGCCTCCACCGTGCTGCACAAGACGGGAGGCCGCCGGTGGCGGAGCATGGTGGAGAGCGGCTTCGCCGGGCCGCTCTACCCGATCCATCCGACGGCGTCGGAGATCCTCGGCCGCAAGGCCTATCCCTCCCTGCGTGACGTGCCCGGGCCGGTCGAGATGGTGGTCGTGCTCGTGCGTCCCGACCTGGTCCCCGGCGCCGTGGCCGACTGCGTCGCCGCCGGGGTCCGCGCGATCGTCGTCATCACCGCCGGCTTCGGTGAGACCGGCGCCGAGGGCAAGCGCGTCGAGCAGGATCTGGTGGCCGTCGCGCGGGCGAGCGGTGCGCGGCTGGTCGGCCCGAACTGCGCGGGGCTCTTCAGCGGCTCGGGCCGCGTCAACGCGATGGGCTGGGAGGTTCCGCGCGGTCCGATCGCCCTGATCTCGCAGAGCGGCAACATGGCGCTGACGTTCGGACAGCTCGCGCGCGAGAAGGGCGTGGGCTTCAGCAAGCTGATCACGGTGGGCAATGCCGCGGACGTCCGCATTCCCGAATATCTCGACTACCTCTTCGGCGATCCCGAGACGAAGGTGATCGTCGCCTACCTGGAAGGCTTCGGCGCGCTCGAAGGCCGTGCGCTGTGGGAGCTCATGCGGACGCATCCGTCACCGAAGCCGGTCGTCGTGCTCAAGCCCGGCGACACGGAGAGCGGCCGGCGCGCGGCGCTCTCTCACACCGGCGTGCTCGCCGGCGAGGGGCGCGTCGTCGACGCGGCCTTGCGGCAGTGCGGGACCGTGCGCGCGGCGGAGAGCGAGGACGCGTGGGACGCCGCCGTCGCGCTGGCCTCGCTGCCGCCGCTGGCGTCGCGCTCCGTCGCCGTGATGTCCGACGGCGGCGGCCACGCCACGATCGTCTGCGACACCGCGGATCGCGGCGGCCTGCTGGTTCCGACCCTGGCCGATGCCACGCAGCGCCGGCTCGGCGACATCCTGCCCGCGCGCAGCGGCGTCGCGAACCCGATCGACTTCGCGGGTCGGGCAGAGGAAGAGCCCGAGGTGGTCCCGCGCGTCGCCGACGCCTGCCTCGCCGACCCCGACATCGGAGCGGTGATCTTCGCCGGCCACTTCGGCGGCTACGTGCGCATCGCGACGCCGGAGCTGGGCCTCCGCGAGCAGGCCGCGGCGCGCGACCTGGTGGACGTGGTGCGGCGCCACGGCAAGCCGTTCGTCTTGCACACGATCTACGCGGGCGAGCGCCTGCCCGCGCTCGACATCCTCCGCGCGGCCGGCGTGCCGATGTACCGATCGCTGGAAGCGTCGGCCAAGGCGCTGGCCGCGTGCTGGCGGGCCCGCGCGACACGGCAAGCGACGCACAGACGCCGCTCGGCGCCAGACCACGCGCGGGTAGACGCCATCCTCGCCCGCGCCATCGGCGGCGTGCTGCTCGAGCCCGAGGCCCGCGAGCTGCTGGCGGCCTACGGCATCGCCGTTCCCCCGTCGCAAGTGGTCGCTACGCCCGCCGCCGCCGCGGCCGCCCGCGCGCTCGGGGACCGGCTCGTACTCAAGCTCGTGTCGCCCCGGCTGCTCCACAAGAGCGAGGCCGGCGGCGTGCAGCTCGACGTGGCGCCCGAGCACGCGGCCGACGCCTATCGCGCCCTCGCCGAGCGCGCGGCGGCGCTACGCATGGCGCCGGCCCACGTCCTCGTCACGCCGATGATCTCCGGCGGCCTCGAATGCGTGGTCGGCGCGTTCCGCGACCCGCAGTTCGGGCCGGTCGTGATGTTCGGCCTCGGCGGCGTGGACGTCGAGGCGCTGGCCGACGTCGCCTTCCGCCTGGCCCCGGTCGACGCGGACGAGGCGCGCGCGATGACGGCGGAGATCCGCGGCCATCGCCTGCTCGGCGCCGTGCGCAGCCGGCCGCCGCGCGACGTCGAGGCCGCCGTCGACGTGATCGTGCGTGTCTCGGAGCTGATGGCCGACGTGGACGCGATCGCGGAGCTCGACGTGAACCCGCTGTTCCTGCTCGAGCGCGGGACCGCGGTGGCGGACGCGCGCGCCATCCTCCGGTGAAGCGCTCCACGCTCACCCGCCTCGTGCTGCTCGGCCCGCCGCTGGCCTTCTTGCTGGTCGTCTTCGTCCTGCCGCTCGCGCGGGTGATCTGGGGCAGCGTGTTCGCGCCCGACTTCACGCTGGCGTTCTACGAGCGGATGTGGCGCACGCCCGTCTACGGCCGCGTCTTCTGGATCACGCTCAAGATCAGCCTGCTCACGACGGTCTTCGCCGCCTTGCTCGGCTATCCGGCCGCCTACTTCCTGGCCACCGTGAAGCCGCGCACGCGGCAGCTGCTGCTCCTGTGCGTGATCGTGCCGTTCTTCCTCAGCGTGCTCGTGCGCAACTACGTGTGGATGATCCTGCTGCAGCGCACCGGGCTGCTCAACCGCCTCCTCACCGAGTGGGGAGTGATCGGCGCACCGCTCGACCTCATGTACAACGAGCTGGGCGTGCTGCTGGCCATGGTCAACATGCTGCTGCCCTACATGATCTTCCCCGTCCTGAGCGCGCTGCTGGCCATCCCGCCCGAGCTCCGCCACGCCTCGGCCAGCCTCGGCGCCCACCCGGCCCGGACCTTCTGGCGCGTCACGCTGCCGCTCAGCATGCCGGGCGTCGCCGCCGGCGCGCTCCTCGTCTTCATCGTCTCCCTCGGCTTCTTCATCACGCCCGCGCTCCTCGGCGGCCCGAAGCAGATGATGGTGTCGAACCTCATCGAGTTCAGCGTGCGCCAGGTGCTCAACTGGCCGTTCGCCTTCGCGCTCGCGAACACTCTCCTCATCGGCACGCTGCTGCTCTACGCGATCTACATCCGCACGCTCGAGGGTCGCATGCCGCGCACGGCGGGGCTGCCGTGAGACGGCGCCTGCGGAGGCTCCTGCCGCGCGCGGCGCTGGCCGTGGCCGGCGGCTCGGTGCTCGCGTTCCTCGTAGTGCCGGTGCTCACGGTCATCCCGATGTCCTTCAGCTCGTCGATGACGTTCGAGCTGATCCCGGCCGTGCCCGGCCTCACCCAGTACCGGCGCTTCTTCGCCAGTCCGGAATGGATGCTGGCCCTCGGCCGCTCCGTCCAGGTCGCGCTCGGCGCGATGGTGGTGGCCACGGTGCTCGGCACGCTCGCCGCGCTCGGGCTGCGACGGCTGGCGACGCGGACCCGGCGCCTGCTCGAGGCGGCGCTGATCGCGCCGCGGATCGTGCCGAGCATCGTCTTCGCCGTCGCGGCGTACTACGTGTTCGCCGCCGGCGGGCTGGTCGGCACGGTGGGCGGGCTGATCCTGGCCCACAGCGTGCTCGCCTTTCCGTTCGTGGTCGTCTTCGTCGGCAGCGCGTTGTATGGCGTCGACCCCGCGCTCGAGGAGGCCTCGCTGAGCCTCGGCGCCGGGCCGGTGACCACGTTCGCGCGCGTGACGTTCCCGCAGATCCGGCTCGCCGTCTTCGGCAGCGCGCTCTTCGCGTTCAACGTCTCGTTCGACGAGGTGGTGGTGACGCTCTTCATCAGCGGCGTGCGGGCCAAGACGCTGCCCGTGAAGGTGTGGGACGCGATCTTCTACGAGATCACCCCCATCCTGCCCGCGATCTCGACGGTCATCATCCTGGCCAGCCTCGTCGTGCTCACGCCCCTGCTGCTCGTGAGAAGGAAGGCTTCATGACGTACTTCACCGGCTTCACCTGCGTGGGATGCGCGGCGAGCTATCCGCCCGACCGCGACCTCCTCCTCTGCCCCGAGTGCCAGAATCTCCTGGAGGCGGATTACGACTACGCGCGGCTGGCACGCGAGCTCGATCGCGACGCGCTCTGGCGCCGTGCCGACGACGTCTGGCGCTGGCGCGAGCTGCTGCCCGTGCTCGACCCCGCGAAGATCGTCACGCTCGGCGAGGGCGGCACGCCGCTCCTCCGCTCCGACCGGCTCGCCCGCGCCTGCGGCGTGCGTGAGCTGTGGCTGAAGTCGGACGCGAGCAATCCGACCGGCTCGCTCAAGGACCGCTCGATCACGGTCTCGGCCACGAAGGCCCTCGAGTTCGGCTACGGCGTCCTCGCCTGCGACTCCACCGGCAACAAGGCGTCGTCAACCGCGGCGTACGCGGCGCGCGCCGGGCTGCGCAGCGTCGTCTTCTGCCCGCACGACACGCCCCTGCCCAAGATGGCTCAGGCCGTGTTCTTCGGCGCCCGCCTCTTCCGTGTGCGCGGCCATTACTCCGAGATCAACGCGATGTACCGGCGGCTCATCGCGAGCGGTCAGGTGAAATGGTACGACTGCGGCACCGACAACCCCTTCCGCTACGAGGGCAAGAAGACCTATGCGTACGAGATCGCCCAGGCGCTCGGCTGGCGCGCGCCCGATCGCATCCTGCATCCCGCCGCGGGCGGCATGTCGCTGGCGAAGACGTGGAAGGGCTTCAACGAGCTGAAGCGCCTCGGCTGGGTCGACCGAGTTCCGAAGATGACGCTCGTGCAGGGCGCGGGCTGCGCGCCGATGGTGCGGGCGTGGGAGACCGGCGCGCCGACCATCGCCTCTGTCGAGAGGCAGCCGACGATCGCCAGCGCGCTCGCCGCGGCCGATCCCGGCCTGCTCGGCGCGCGCGCGCTTTCGGCCGTGCGCGCCTCGGGCGGCGCCGCGGCCGCCGTCACCGACGACGAGATCTGCGCCGCCATGCGCGACCTCGCCGGCGAAGGGCTCTTCATCGAGCCGAGCGGCGCCGTGACGGTGGCGGCGCTCCGGCGCCTCGTCGCCGGCGGCCACGTGGACCCCGCCGAATCCGTCGTGTGCGTGCTGACCGGCTCGGGCTTCAAGGACTTCGAGCGCATCGTGGAGATGGTCGAGATTCCGGCCGAGGTGCTGACCGGCTACGACGCGATGCTCACCGCCGCGCGGCAGGTGGCATGACCGTCGAGCAGAGGCTGGCGGAGATAGGCCTGGCGCTCCCGAACCCTCCCGTCCCCGTCGGGAACTACAGGCGCCACGACTGCAGCAGCTCCGCTGCGTACCGCTCGATCGTGTAGCCGTCTCGGAATCCAGGCATACTGAGGGGTGTAACCGCTTGGTCGGCCTGGCGCGGGAGTTTTTGCCGCTTCCTCCCGCCCTACCGGCTCCCGAAGCGGAGCGGCGTCAGGGAGAGGACAGGCCGACCAACCCACCGATCATGGGTATTTGGCGCGGCGTCCTGGCGGGCCTCGTCGGTGGCGTGATCGCTGCCGGCGCGATGAGCGTCGTCCACAGAGGACTCGCCAGGATCAGCCCAGGCACGCGGCAGACGCCGCCCTCCGATCAGCAACCGGACGAGGATGCCACCGTGAAGGTTGCCGATGGAATCATGGGCTGGCTCTTCCACCGTCCGTTGCCCGAGGACCTCAAGCCACTCGCGGGCAACCTCGTCCACTACGCCTTCGGAGCCGGTGTCGGCGCGGCCTACGGCGGAGTCGCAGCAGTCGCGCCGCGGGTCACCACGGCAGTAGGATTGCCGTTCGGCGTCGCGGTGTGGCTCGCTGCGCACGTGATCATGGTGCCCGCGCTCGGCCTCGCGGCGCCGCCCACGCGCCAGCCGGCTGCGAAGGAAGGAGTGGAGTTCCTGCTGCATCTGGTCTACGGCGCCGTCACGGAGCTCGTGCGGCGGCTCGCCCGTCGCGAGCTCAGCCCTTGAGACCGCCGGCGCCCCACCCGGCGATCAGGTAGCGCTGGACGGCGATGAAGAAGACGAGGGCGGGAATCGTCACCATGACGCCGGCGGCCATGATGAGGCCCCAGTCGACCACGGCCATGTGGAAGAACTCGTTGATCCCGATGGCCAGCGTCTTCAGCTCGTCCTGGCCGATCAGCACCAGCGCGAAGAGGAAGTCGTTCCAGGCCACGATGAAGGTGAAGATGGCGGTGGCGATGATCCCGGGTAGGGCCAGCGGCATCACCACGTAGGCCAGCGCCTGGGCGCGGTTGGCCCCGTCGATCAGCGCGGCGTGCTCGAGCTCCACCGGGATCGACTGGAAGAACGCGCGCAGGATCCAGAGCGCGTACGGCAGCGAGAACGAGATGTACGTCAGCGCGAGGCCCACGAGCGAGTTGACCAGCCCGAGCTCCCGCGCGAGCAGGAACAGCGGCACCAGCATGATGATCGGCGGGAACATGTAGGCGAGCAGCGTGATGCGGCCCACGAGCGTGCGTCCGCGGAAGCGATAGCGCGTGAGCGCGTAGGCGCCGACGATGCCGGCCGCGAGCACGATGCCGGTGGTAAGCGCCGCCACCACGATGGTGTTCTTGAAGTACGTCACGAAGTTCGTCTCGTAGAAGAGCGTCCGGTAGGCGCGGAGGTCCCACTCCTGCGGCCAGAACGTCGGCGGCGTGGCCAGCAGCTCGTGACTGACCTTGAGCGATGAGACCACCATCCAGT
>JBIOXS010000101.1:0-11906 GCA_044869815.1 Candidatus Rokuibacteriota bacterium
GGTGCGGGGCCTGCAGGTGCACGGCCACGCCGTCGAGCGCGCCGTCGCGGGCCAGCGCACCGCGGTGAATCTCCAGGGCCTCGAGCGCGCCGCCGTCGAGCGCGGCGACGTCATCGGCCACGCCGGCACGTTGCTGGCGGCGACCTTGGTCGACGGCACGCTCGAGCTCCTGGCGGACGCGCCGCGGCCGCTCAAGACGCGCGACCGCGTGCGGTTTCACGCCGGGACGAGCGAGATCATGGCGCGCGTGCTGCTGTTCGAGACGAACGAGCTGGCGCCCGGCGGCCGCGCCTTCGCGCGATTCCGTCTCGAGGCGCCGCTGGTCGCGCTGCCCGGCGACCGGTTCGTCGTGCGCTCGTATTCACCGATCGTCACCATCGGTGGCGGCACCCTCCTCGACGTCGATCCGGCGCGGATGCGGCTCAAGGCGCCGGCGCGGATCGCGCATCTGCGCACGCTCGAGACGGGGAGCCCCGAGCAGGTGGTCGAGGAGCACGTGCGCCACGCCGGGATCGGCGGCGTCCGCCTCGGCGCCCTCGCCGCGCGCGTGCCGTTCGGTCCCGTACGAAGCCGCGCGTTGCTCGAGGCGCTCCTCGCCGCCGGCCGCGTGGTCGCGGTCGACAAGGAGTGGTTCCTGCACGCCGACGGGGTGGCGCGCCTTCGCGGGCTCATCGTGACGGCGCTGGAGCGCTTCCACCGCGCCCAGCCGCTCCGACCCGGGATGTCCCGCGAGGAGCTGCGCGGGCGAGGCGGGGGCGCCGACGAGCGGGTATTCGCTCATGTCCTGACTGCGCTCGGCGCCGAAGGCACCGTGCGCGTGGATCGTGACAAGGTCCGCCTGGGCTCGCACGAGGTGCGCCTGAGCGCCGAGCAACAGGCGGCAGTGGACCGCGTGGAACGTGAGTTCCGGGAGGCGCAGGCGGCACCGCCGAGTCCGGCCGAGGCGCTCGGGCGCGCCGGGCTGCGGGGCGACGAGGAGCATGACCTCTTCCAGGTGCTGATCGAGTCTCGCCGGCTGGTCCGCGTGAAGGAGTCGCTGTTCTTCCACGCCGAAGCGCTCGAGGCGATCCAGGACAAGCTCGTGGCCCTGCTGCGCGAGCGCAAGGAAATCGGCCCCGGCGACGTCAAGGACCTGCTCGGCATCTCCCGGAAGTTCGCGATTCCCTTGCTCGAATTCTTCGACGCTCGGCGGGTGACGACGCGCGTCGGCGAACGGAGAATCCTGCGCGGCGCCTAGCGCTCCCGAGGTGCGCCACGGCTTTGCCGGGGCGCACCGAACGTTGGGGGTGCGGCGGGCCATGGCGGGGCCCCCCACCTCCAAAACAGTGTTAAGGTTAAGCCTGTCGCGAAAGGAGCCGGTATGTTTGGTCTCGGGTATCAAGAGCTGCTGATCATCCTCGTGATCGTGCTCGTGCTGTTCGGCGCGAATCGCCTGCCGGAGCTCGCGCGGTCGCTCGGCTCGAGCGTGAAGGAGTTCAAGAAGGGCGTGAACGAGGCGAAGGCCGAGGAGACGACCAGCCCCGCGCGGAAGGAAGAGGAAAAGAAGGCCTAGCGCTTCACGTCCTCAGCGCGTGACCTCGGGGGCGGGTATACTCCACCCTCGCCATGCGCCGCCTCGATCGGATCGACGTGCTGTTCGCGGGGGCGCTGGCTCTGCTCACTGTCCTGTCGCGGCTGCCCTATCGCGCGCGGATGCTGTACAACTGGGACGCCGTCCAGTTCGCCCTCGCGCTACGCGAGTACGACGTCGTGAAGCACCAGCCGCACCCGCCGGGCTACATCCTCTATGTCGGCCTCGGGCGCATCGTCAACACGTGGCTCGATGATCCCACCGCCGCTTACGTGACGCTCGCGGTGGTGTTCAGCGGGCTGACGACGTTCGTCGTCTATGCGCTGGCCCGATCGGCCTACGACCGGCCGACCGCGCTGGTCGCCGCCACGCTGCTGGCCGTCAGCCCGCTGTTCTGGTTCTACGGGTCGGTGGGACTCACGTATGCCGGCGAGGCGCTCTTCGCATCCCTCGTGGCCTTTTTCGCCTTCCGCGCCGTGGACGGCAGCGAGACGGACGCGTGGCTGGCCGCGGGCTATCTCGGGCTCGCGGGCGGGATGCGCCAGTCGATGGTGCTGTTGCTCTTTCCGTTGTGGCTGACGGCGGTGTGCCTCGGCGCCCGCCGTCGTCGCACGCTGCCGATCGGGCTCGCCGTGCTGAGCGTGGTCGTGCTCGCCTGGCTCGTGCCGATGATCCTGCTCACCGGCGGCGTCGAGCGGTATCTCGCGGCCTCGCGTCATCTCGCCGACTCGGTGGTACTGCCGACCGCCGTCATGCTCAGCCCGCTCGATACGACGTTGCGGATGTCGCGCTACCTTCTCGAGTCCGTTGTCGTCGGTCTGGGCCCGCTGGCGCTCGCGGTGATGCTGGTGCCGTGGTACGTCCGGCGCCACGGCTGGGGCCGGCGCGAATGGCTGGCGGTGACCTGGATCACGCCGGCGCTGCTCGTCTACACGCTCGTCCACTTCGGGCAGGCCGGCTACGTCCTCACGTTCTTGCCGGCGCTCGTGGTCGTGTTGTCGCGCGTGCTGGTGACCGCGCTGGCCGGGGCGGCGGCGCTCGCGCGATATTCGTGGGTGCGCAGCGTCGCCACCGGCGCCGTCGTCGTGACGGTGGTGCTGGTGAACGGAGCATTCTTCGTCAACGCGCGGCCGCTGCCCCGCGACTTCGACGCGGCGAAGCCGGCCTGGCGGCGCGCGGCGGAGGACGAGGCGTTCGACTGGATCTTCAGCCGAACCGCGGCGGCGCTGCGGCAGCACGAGGAGGTGGTCCGCACCTTCGTCGACGCCATCCGCGGCCTCTATCCGGCCGAGGAGACGGTCGTCATCACGGAGCTCGGCAACAGCCGCTCGTATCCGTGGCTCCGCCACGCCATGTTCTATCTGCCGGAGTACTCGATGTTCGAGCTGCGCGTCGGCGATCAGACGCCGGGGTACTACGCGCCGCAGCTGTCCTCGGAGATGACGCCGCTTCGGGACAGCGACGTGCGGCTGCCGGCGCGGACGCGCCGCCTGGTGTGGTTCGTCGATCACTGGTCGCCGTCGGTTGCCCGGCCGGCCGGGCTCCTCGAGATGGAGCTGCCGTACGGCCGTTTCCTCTACGTGCTGCCGGTCGATCGCCGGCCGATCGACTACGCGGGCTACACGCTCGTGCGTGACCGCTAGCCGACGCGACGACCTGCTGATCGCGCTGGCCGCCATGGTGCCGCTGGCCTGGCTGCTGCTGCGCGAGCGCGCCATCGCCGGCGCTGCCGGCTTTCCACTCGACGACTCCTGGATCCACCTGCATTTCGCGCGCAACCTCGCCGCCGGTGCCGGCTTCGTCTACAACCCCGGCCACCCGATCTCGGGCTCGACGGCCCCGTTGTGGACCCTGGTGCTGGCCGCCGGCGCTGCCGTCGCCGGCGCGTCGCTCGGGATGGCGAAGGCGCTCGGCGTGGCGAGCGGCATCGCCGCCGCGCTGGTCATGCGACGCGCGGCCAGCGCGTTCGGGGCGGCGCCGGCGACCGCGATGGTCGCCTCCGTCGGCCTGCTGTGGACGGGAGCCTTCGCGTGGGGCGCGCTCTCGGGGATGGAGGTGACCTTCGCCGCCCTGCTGGTGGCCGTCGCACTGCTGGCCCTCGCCCGCGAGGCGACGTGGACCACCGCCATCGCCGCCGCCCTGGCCGCGCTCGCGCGCCCGGAAGCCATCGTGCTGGTCCCGCTCCTCGCCGTCGCGCGGCCGCTCACCGCGCGACGCGCGCTGCTGTTCGTGGCCGTGACCGCGGCGATCCTCGCGCCGTTCGTCGCGTTCTCGTACGCCACCGTCGGCCGGCCGCTGCCGGCCACTGCGGTCGCCAAGATCGAGGGTGGACTGCTCGGCTGGCTCGGGGGCCTGCGCGAGCCGGCCTCGGTGACGTGGTTGATCCGTCCCCGTGACTTCGCCGTCGAGTGGCTTCGCTGGCTCTTCACGACCCAGCCGCTGCTGCCGCTGGCGCTGCCGGCGACGTTCCTCGCCTGGCGCCGGTATGGCCGCGCGCTCGGGGTCGTTTCCCTGGCGCTGATCGTCCATCCGCTGGCCATGGCGCTGCTCGCGCCGTATCGCGGACCGGCGTTCCAGGAGGGGCGCTACTCGACCCATCTGCTTCCCCTCGCCGTGGTCGTGCTCGCGGCCGCTGGCGGCAAGGCGTTCCGCGCAAAGCCGCTGGTGCTCGGCATCGCGCTGCTCGTCTCGCTGATCGCGCTGGCGCCGGCCGCCGACCGCTACGCGTGGGGCGTGCAGAACATCAACGCCATGCAGGTGCACCTGGGCCACTGGCTCGACTCGCATACGGCACCGTCGGCCACGCTCGCGGTCAACGACATCGGCGCCATCGCGTTCTTCTCCCGGCGGCCCGTTCTCGACCTGATGGGCCTCGTCACGCCCGAGGTCCTGCCCTATCGGCGGGAGGGCGAGATCGGCGTCATCGATTACGTCGCGCAGAAGTGTCCGGACTACGTCGTGATCTTTCCGGCGTGGTTTCCCCGGCTGGCGGCGCGCCGCGACCTGATGACGCCCGTGTATTCCGTGCGCCTGGCCCGCAACGAGGTCGCCGGCGCCGCCGAAATGGTCGTATATCGGCTGACGCGGTGTGCGGTATGATCGGCTCGATGACGCGGCGAGCTGCGCTGGCTCTCACGCTGACGCTGGTCGTCACGCCCGCCACCGCCGAGATCGTGAAGTACACGGACGACCGCGGCATCAACCACTACGTCGAGGGCCTCGAGAGCGTGCCGCAGCCGTACCGTGCGCGCGCGGTGCCGCTCGGTATGAGCAACGACGGCAGAGGCGCTCCGCCGCCCGGCGTCGCCGATCGGGCCGCGACGGGGTCGCCATCGGCCAAGGGTGGCGCGAGCATCACGTATGCGCCGGGGCAGCGCATCATGGTGAACGCGACGGTGAATGGCAGCACGTCCGCGCAGCTCCTGCTGGATACCGGCGCCGATCGCACGATGATCAACCCGCGCGTGCTGGCCGCGGCCGGCGTGTCGCTCGCGCGTCCCGTGGGCTCCGCGATGGTGAGCGGCGTGGCGGGCTCCCAGCAGATGCAATTCGTGACGATCAACTCGCTCGACGTCGCCGGCGCGACCGTCGGCCGGCTCACGGTGGCCGCGCACGGCGTCGACGGCGCGGGCGACGGCCTGCTCGGGCGCGACTTCCTCGATCAGTTCTCGGTCAACATCGACTCCGCGAAGGGAGTGGTCACCCTCATCCCGAAGTAGCTCCGCGCGCGTGCTACGATAGTCCGAATCGGTCATGGACTACAAAGCCACGCTGAATCTGCCGAAAACCGAGTTTCCGATGAAGGCCAACCTCGCGCAGGCCGAACCGCGCATGCTGGCGTGGTGGGACGAGATCGGCATCTACAAGCGCCTGCGGCAGGTCGGCGCGGACCGTCCGCTGTGGGTGCTGCACGACGGTCCGCCGTACGCCAACGGCAACATCCACATGGGCCACGTCCTCAACAAGGTGCTGAAGGACGTCGTCGTGAAGTCGCGCTCGATGCTCGGCTTCAACGCCCCGTACGTGCCGGGCTGGGATTGCCACGGTCTGCCCATCGAGCACCAGGTCGACAAGGAGCTCGGCCTCGACACAGCGCCGACGGACGTCCGTCGCGCGATGGACCCGCTCGAGAAGATCGGCAAGTGTCGCGCCTACGCGACGAAATACGTCCAGGTGCAGCGCGAGGAGTTCAAGCGGCTGGGCGTCTTCGGCGACTGGGACAATCCCTACATCACGATGGCGCCCGCCTACCAGGCGGTGATCGCGCGCGAGTTCGGCCGCTTCGTGGGCCGCGACCTCGTCTACAAGGGACTGAAGCCGGTGCACTGGTGCATGCACTGCAAGACCGCTCTCGCGCAGGCGGAGGTCGAGTACGAGGAGCAGCGGACGCCGTCCGTCTACGTGCGGTTTCCGCTCGTGGCGCCGTTGCCCGACGCGCCGGCGGCGCCGAAGCCGTCGCTCGTCATCTGGACCACCACGCCGTGGACGCTGCCGGCGAACCTCGCCATCGCCGTCCACCCGGACGAAGAGTACGTCGCGCTCGAGGTGCAGGGGGAGACCCTGCTCGTCGCCGCCAAGCTCGTCGACGCGTTCGTGCAGGCGGCGCGTCTCGCGGCGCCGCGGCGCGTCGCCTCCATGCCGGGCCGGCGGCTCGAAGGTCTCGAGTACCGGCACCCGTGGATCGATCGCACCGGCAAGATCGCCACCGCCACGTTCGTCGAGATGACGGCCGGCACGGGACTCGTCCACATCGCGCCCGGGCACGGCGAAGAGGACTACGACCTCGGCAAGGCCCTCGGCCTGCGCGTCTACAACCCGGTCGACGACGACGGCCGCTTCGTCGGCGAGGTCGAGCACTTCGGCGGACAGACGGTCTGGGACGCGAATCCGAAGATCGTCGCGCATCTGCGGAAGGTCGGGGCGCTGGTGGCCGAGGAGTCGCTGACGCACACCTATCCGCACTGCTGGCGGTGCAAGAATCCGACGCTCTTCCGGGCCACCGAGCAGTGGTTCATCGCCCTCGACAAGGACGGCCTCCGGGCGCGCGCGCTCGAGGCCATCCGGCGCGACGTCCGCTGGATTCCCGGCTGGGGCGAGGAGCGAATCTTCAACATGGTCGCGCACCGGCCGGACTGGACGATCTCGCGCCAGCGCGTGTGGGGCGTGCCGATCGTCGCGTTCTACTGCGAGCGGTGCGACGCGGTGCTCGTCAGCGAGGCGCTCGTGGAGCACGTGGCGCGGATCTTCCGTGACGGCCACGGCGCCGACGAGTGGCACGCGCGTCCTGCGCGCGAGCTGCTGCCGCCGGGAACGCGATGTCCGAGGTGCGGCGGCGAGGCCTTTCGCAAGGAGACCGACATCCTCGATGTCTGGTTCGATTCGGGCTGCAGCCACGCGGCCGTGCTCGAGACGCGCCCGGAGCTGCGCTGGCCGACGGAGCTCTATCTGGAGGGCAGCGACCAGCATCGCGGCTGGTTCCACTCCTCGCTGCTGGAGGCGATGGGCACCCGGAACGCGCCGCCGTACAAGGCGGTGCTGACGTGCGGCTTCGTCGTCGACGGAGAAGGCCGCAAGATGTCGAAGTCCGTCGGCAACACGGTGATGCCGGAGGAGCTGCTGCCGAAGTACGGCGCGGAGATCCTGCGCCTCTGGGCCGCCTCCGAGGACTACACCGAGGACATCCGGCTCTCGACGGAGATCATGGACCGGCTGGCCGACGCCTATCGCCGGATCCGGAATACCTACCGGTTCCTCCTCGGCAACCTGAGCGACTTCCAGCCGGCGCGGGACCGGCAGTCCTACGCGCGCCTGGACGAGGTCGACCGCTGGATCCTCGACCGCCTGGCGCGGCTGATCGCGCGGGTGACGCGCGCGTACGAGGAGTACCAGTTCCACACGGTGTTCCACGCCGTGCACAACTTCTGCGCGGTCGACCTGTCGGCGCAGTATCTCGACATCATCAAGGACCGCCTCTACACGTCCGCCGCCGACGACCCGCGTCGCCGGGCGGCGCAGACCGTCTGCTTCGACGTCTTCTCGGCGCTCGCGCGCCTGATGGCGCCGATCCTGAGCTTCACGACGGAGGAAGCGTGGCGCCATGCGCCGGGCGCGCGCGCCGACTCCGTGCACCTCGAGCGCTTCCCGGACGTGCCGCGCGACTGGCTCGACGACGTCCTCAAGCAGCAATGGGATCGGCTGCTCGAGGTCCGTCGCGAGGTGGCCAAGGCCCTCGAGACGGCGCGCGCCCGGAAGCTCATCGGCAGCAGCCTCGAGGCCCGCGTCCGGGTCCTCTCGGCGCCGGAGGATCTGCCGGCGCTGCTCGGCGGCAAGCGCGAGCTGCTGGCGACGCTCTTCATCGTCTCCCGCGTCGATCTCACGGCCGGCGGTGGGCGCGCCAGCGTGGTCTACGAGAGCCAGGACATCCCCGGGCTCATCATCGGCGTCGACCGCGCGCCCGGCGAGAAGTGCGAGCGGTGCTGGACCCGCACGGAGGAGGTGGGCCGCGACGCGGCGCATCCGACGCTCTGTGCGCGCTGCATTCGCGTCGTCTCCGCCGCCCGATGACCGCGGTCCTGCTACTGGCCGGCGTGGTCGTCGTGCTCGACCAGATCACGAAGGCCATCGCGCTCGCGCGCCTCGCGCCCGGCCTGCCCGTCGTGCTCATCGACCACTGGCTCTCGCTGACACTGGTGATGAATCCCGGTCTCGCCTTCGGCTTGCTCGGGACGGTGCCGCCGGCGTGGCGCTGGCTGGTGGCCGCGCTCTCTCTGGTGGCGCTGCTCGTCCTGGCCCGCGTCGCGCTTCGCGTGCTGCCGACCGGCGGCTGGCCGGGCCGCCTCGCGATCGGGCTCATCTTCGGCGGGGCCGTCGGGAACCTCATCGATCGGGGCCGCTTCGGTGCCGTGGTCGACTTCGTCGACGTCCACTGGCGCGGCTGGCACTGGCCCGCCTTCAACGTCGCCGACTCGGCCATCAGCGTCGGCGTCGTCCTGCTCGCGCTTCGTCTACTCAGCGACCGATCGGCGGCGCCCGCGGGCTAGATGGCGGGGACGGCAGACACGCGCACGCTCAGCGTCCCCGTCGCGGACGCCGGCGCGCGGCTGGACCGCTGGCTCGCCACGCAGGTTCCCGACCTGTCGCGCGCGCGCCTGCAGGCGCTCATCGACGCCGGGCACGTACGGGTCGACGGCGACATTCCGAAGGCGTCCCGCCGGCTCGCCGGCGGCGAGCACATCTTGCTGGAGATCCCGGCGACGCCGCCTGAGACCCTCCTCCCGGAGGCAATCGCCCTGGCCGTGCTCTACGAGGACGACGACGTCCTCGTGATCGACAAGCCGGCGGGCATGGTCGTCCATCCGGGCGCCGGCCACCCGACCGGTACGCTGGCAGCCGCGGTGCTCGCCCATGCGCCGGGCATGGCCGGTGTCGGTGGGCCGCGCCGCCCGGGAGTGGTGCACCGCCTGGACAAGGACACCTCGGGCCTGCTCGTGATGGCCAAGACAGCCCGCGCGTACGACTCGCTCACGGCCCAGCTCGTGGCCAGGACGGTCACCCGTCGTTATCGCGCCATCGTCCACGGCCGGGTGAAAGCCGGCGAGGGTGTCATCGATGCGCCCATCGGGCGGCATCCCCGCGACCGGATCCGGATGGCCATCGTCGCCCGTGGCAAGCGAGCGGTGACGCGCTACGCCGTCGTCGAACGCTTCGCGCACTTCACCGACCTCGACGTGAGACTCGAGACCGGCCGCACGCACCAGATCCGTGTCCACATGGCGTCGCTGGGCCACCCGGTCGCAGGCGACGACCTCTACGGCGGGCGGGCCGGGAGCGGTCCGCTGCCGGTGCCGCTCGAGGGCCTGGCGCTGCACGCCGCCGAGCTCGCGTTCGTGCACCCCGTTACCGAAAGCAGCCTGCAATTCGCTTCTCCGCTGCCTGCTCGGATGGACCGCTTGCTGTCTCAGTTGCGTGACGCGAGGTAGCAGATCGTGCGGTGTCTGGTACACACCGCCGGGCCGAAGTCCTCGTGACAATGGGGTTTTGGATGTGGCATGACCCTCGCACCCGGATGCTAGGATGAAAGGCACCGCATGCAAGGATTGACGACCGTCATACTCGCGGCTGGCGAGGGGAAGCGCATGCGCTCCCGCCAGCCGAAGGTTCTCCACGAGCTCTGTGGTCGCCCCCTCATCAGCTATCCCCTTCGCCTGGCCCGCACGCTGGCCGACCGTATCGTGCTGGTCGTCGGGCCCGACGTCGAGACCATCGCCACCGTTGCCGGCGACGGTGTCGCCATCGTCGAGCAGCGTGAGCGTCTGGGCACGGGTCACGCGCTGCTTCAGGCGCGCGTTCAGTGCCAGTCTGCCGCCGGGCCGGTCCTCGTGCTGCCCGGTGACATGCCGCTGCTGTCCGTGGAGACCGTCGAGCGTCTGGTCGGCCACCACACGTCGACGGGTGCCGCCGCCACGATTCTGACCGCCGTCCTCGACCGACCGCAGGGCTACGGCCGGGTGCTGCGGCAGGGAGGGCGGGTCAAGCGCATCGTCGAGGACCGGGATGCCACGGACGACGAGAAGCGCGTCGCCGAGATCAATACCAGCGTCTACTGCTTCGATGGCGGCCGGCTGTGGCGGGCGCTGGAGCAGGTGAAGCCCGACAACGATCAGGGCGAGTACTACCTGCCCGACGTCATCGGCGTTCTGGCCAGGGCGGGCGGCCGCGTCGAGGCTGTCAGCGTCGAGGATCCGGACGAAGCGCATGGCGTCAACGACCGGCGGCAGCTCGCCGCGGTGGCGGCCATCCAGCGCCGGCGGATCGTCGATCGCCACATGCTGGCGGGGGTCACCATCCTGGATCCGGCGACCACGTACATCGACGATACGGTCACCATCGGTCCCGACACGGTGATCTATCCCAACGTCGTCATCGACATCGCCTCGGAGATCGGCAGCGACTGCGTCATCGGCGCCGGCTGTCAGATCCGCGCCAGCAAGCTCGGCGACCGCGTGCAGCTCAAGCCGTATTGCGTCGTGACGGAGTCGATCGTCGACGAAGAGGCGGTGATGGGCCCCTTCTGCCATCTCCGTCCCCGGTCCCACGTCGGCGCCGGCGCCGAGATCGGCAACTTCATCGAGCTGAAGAAGGCGAAGGTCGGGAAGAGGACGAAGGCTCACCACGTCGGGTACCTGGGCGACGTGACCATCGGCGACCGCGCCAACATCGGCGCCGGCACGATCTTCGTGAATTACGATGGCTCGGCCAAGCATCACACCACCGTCGGCGACGACGCGTTCGTGGGCAGCAACACGAGCATCGTCGCCCCTCTCACGATCGGCGAGGGCGCGTACGTCGCGGCCGGCTCGGTCATCACCAAGGACGTGCCTCCCGACGCGCTCGCCGTCGAGCGGGCGCCCGTCGTCGTGAAAGAGAACTGGGCGGCCCGACGCCGGGCGCGGCGCGCGGCCGAGAAGAAAAAGGACAACTGAGCCATGTGTGGAATCGTCGGCTACGTCGGCACCAAGAGCGCGGTCGGCATCATCGTCGAGGGGCTCAAGCGGCTCGAGTATCGGGGGTACGACTCGGCGGGCGTGGCCGTGCTCGACGACGCGGGACTGAACGTGCGCCGCGCCGTGGGCCGCATCAAGGCCCTCGAGACCGTGCTGCGCGAGCGGCCCGTGAACGGCACCATCGGCATCGGCCACACGCGCTGGGCCACCCACGGCCGCCCCTCCGAGGACAACGCGCATCCGCACACCGACTGCAGCGGCGGGCTGGTGGTCGTGCACAACGGGATCCTCGAGAACTATCTCGAGATCAAGGACCGGCTGGCCGCCGACGGCCACACGTTCAAGTCCGAGACGGACACCGAGGTGCTCGCCCACCTCGTCGAGCACCATCTGCGCGGCACGCGGCGCCTCGATCAGGCGGTCAAGGCGGCGCTCCGCGAGGTGACCGGCTCCTACGCGGTCGGGGTCGTCTCGAAGGCCGCGCCCGACCGGCTGATCGCGGCCAAGCAAGGGGCCGGCAGCGTGGTGGTTGGACTGGGCCGGGGCGAGATGTTCGTTGCCTCCGACATCCCCGCCATCCTCTCCCACACGCGCGACGTCGTGATCCTCGAGGACAACGACGTGGCCGTGGTCACCGCCCAGGGCGTGGAGCTCTCCACCCTCGACGGCGATCCGGTGCAGCGCGAGCCGACGAAGATCATGTGGGATCCGATCATGGCCGAGAAGGGCGGTTACCGGCATTTCATGCTGAAGGAGATCTACGAGCAGCCGCGCGCCATCGCCGACACCTTTCGCGGCCGCATCGCGCCGGAGACGGGCAACATCGTGCTGCC
>JBIOXS010000102.1:0-3200 GCA_044869815.1 Candidatus Rokuibacteriota bacterium
CGCGCGACTGCTGCGCGCGCAGGGCGCCGCCGTGACCACCGAGTACTACGTCAACGACGCGGGCCGACAGTTCCAGCGGCTGGCTCTGTCGCTCGAGGCCCGGGTGCGCCAGGCCATCGGCGAGCAAGCCGAGATTCCGGACGGCGGCTACGCCGGTGACTACATCGTCGATCTCGCGACGACGTACCTCGAGCAACAGGGCTGGCGCCCCGGCGGGCCGCCGCCCGCGGCGCTGAGCCTGTCGGAGCGCGAGCGCATCGAGCATTTCGGCCGGTGGGCCGTGGAGCACTTCGTGCGCGAGCAACGCCGGGTGCTGAGCGAGTACGGCGTGACCTTCGACGTGTGGACATCGGAGCAGCGTGACGTCCGCGATCGCCGTCTCGCCGAGAAGATGCTCGAGGAGCTCTCCGGGCGCGGGCTCACGTACGAGGACGACGGCGCCCTCTGGTTCCGGTCGACGACCAGCGAGGACGCGGGCGACGACAAGGATCGCGTGCTGCGGCGCCGCGACGGCGAGGCGACGTACTTCGGCGTCGACATCGCGTATCACCAGTACGTCAAGTTCGCGGGGGCCGACCGCCTGATCAATCTCCTCGGCCCCGATCATCACGGCTACGTCGCCCGGATGCGCGTCGCCATGCAGGCCCTCGGCCATCCGCCGGAGGCGTTCGCGGCCCTGATCATCCAGCTGGTGACGCTGCTGCGCGACGGCCAGCCCGTGCGCATGTCCAAGCGGCGCGGCGAGTTCGTCCTGATGGAGGAGCTGCTGGAGGAGGTCGGGCGCGACGCGGCTCGCTTCACGTTTCTCATGCGGCGTCACGACAGCCCGCTCGAGTTCGACCTGGCGGTGGCCACGCGTCAGTCGAGCGACAACCCGGTCTACTACGTGCAGTACGCGCACGCGCGCATCCGCTCCATCCACCGGCAGGCGGCGCAGCAGGGGATCGTGGCGCCGCCCTGGCGGGACGTCGACCTGGGGCCGCTCACCGAGCCCGAGGAGCAGGCGCTGATCAAGCGACTCCTCGATTACCCCCACGTCGTGGCCGGCGCGGCGGGGGCGCTCGAGCCACACCGCGTGGCGTACTGGCTCAGCGAGCTGGCGGGCCTGTTCCATCCGTATTACAAGAACCACCGCGTGATCCAGGACGACCGACGGCTGATGCTCGCGCGGCTGGCGCTGTGCACGGCCGTCGGTCAGGTGATCGCCAACGGCCTGGCGCTTCTCGGCGTCAGCGCACCGGAGACCATGTGATGAGGCGCCCGGTGAAACGGTCGGGTGGTGCGGCCGGACTCTTCGTGCTGCTCGGAATCCTGACGATCCTCGCCGTGACCTTCGCGGCCGGCACGTACGCGGGCCGCATCTGGGCGACGCGTCCGCACGTCGTGGCCACCGTGTCGCCGCCCGAGCGCGAGCCCGCGCGGCGCGGCGCCGCCGCGTCCCGTCTCCCCGAGCCGGCGCCGCGGCTCACGTTCTATCAGGAGCTGACGGCCCCGCTCACGGCGCCGCCGCCGCCGCCGAAGCCCGCCAAGACCTCGCCGCCGCCGCTGCTGACGAACGGCGCGATCGCGAGCAAGCTGTCGATGCCGGAGCGAGCCGCGAAGACAGAAACCACGGTCGCGCACGACGGAGCCAGCACCATCTCGAACAGGCCACCCACGGTGCAAGCCGGGCTCGCGCCACCCGCTCCAACAGTCCTCGCGTCACCCGCTCCAACAAACCGCTTCACGATCCAGGTCGGCGCCTACCGTCTGCGGCCACCCGCGGACGCGCTGCGCGCGACGCTGGTGGCGGCCGGCCACGACGCCCGCGTGGTCGAGTACGAGGCCGCCAACGGCGTGCGCTTCCGCGTGCAGATCGGTGACTACGCCTCTCGCGACGCGGCGCGCGACGCCGCGGCGCGCTTCACCGGACCGACGTTCGTCACCACGCGCTGACGTGGCGCCTCCGCGTCCGGGCCGCGTGCTGATCAGCGCGGAGGAGCTGCGGACGCGCGTGGCGGAGCTCGGCCAGCAGATCGCGCGCGACTACGGCGACGAGGTGCCCGTGCTGGTCGGCGTCCTCCAGGGCGCATTCCTCTTCATGGCCGACCTGGTGCGGGCGATTCCGAGCGAGATCACCACCGACTTCATCGGACTCGCCTCCTATGGCGGCGGCAATCGTTCCTCCGGACAGGTCCGCATCCTCTCGGATCTCTCGATGCCCGTCGAGGGACGGCACGTGCTGATCGTCGAGGACATCGTCGACACCGGGCTGACGATCTCGTACCTGCGGCGGAACCTCGAGGCGCGGCATCCGAAGAGCGTGAAGGTATGCGTCCTCGTGGACAAGATCGAGCGACGGCAGGTCGACGTCCGGCTCGAGTACGTCGGATTCACGATTCCGAACGTGTTCGTCGTGGGTTACGGCTTCGATGTCGCCGGGCTCTATCGGAACCTGCCGTACGTCGCCGCGCTCTCGGAGGACGGCGCCTGACGCGACGTGTCACCAGGGGCGCTGTGCTACACTGATGCCCGATGAACCAGGTTTACAAGAACCTCGCCCTCTGGATGGTGATCGGTCTCATCGTGATCCTCCTGTTCACGGTCTTCAGCAACACGCAACCTGGTGGTCAGGAGTCACCTAACTTCTCGGAATTCCTGAAGGCGGTCGATCAGGGCCGCGTCGAGGCCGTCGTCATCCGCGGCAACCTCGTGACGTACAACCTGAAGGACGGATCGCCGGCGCAGCGCACCTACACCGTCGACTACCCGGACCTGATCAAGACGCTGCGCGAGCGCGGCGTGCGCATCGCCGTGAAGCCGCCCGACTCGAACCCCTGGTACGCGATATTTCTACAATGGGTGCCGATGCTGCTCTTCATCGGCGTCTGGATCTTCTTCATGCGGCAGATGCAGGGCGGCGGCGCCAAGGCGCTCAGCTTCGGCAAGGCGCGGGCGCGGCTCATCTCCGAGAAGCAGAACAAGATCACGTTCCAGGACGTCGCCGGCGTCGACGAGGCCAAGGAAGAGCTGCGCGAGATCATCGATTTCCTGAAGGACCCGCAGAAGTTCCAGAAGCTCGGCGGCAAGATCCCGAAGGGCGTGCTCCTGGTGGGCCCGCCGGGCACGGGCAAGACGCTGCTGGCCAAGGCCATCGCGGGCGAGGCCAACGTGCCGTTCTTCTCCATCTCCGGCTCGGACTTCGTGGAGATGTTCGTGGG
>JBIOXS010000103.1:0-8324 GCA_044869815.1 Candidatus Rokuibacteriota bacterium
GCCGGCCGTCCTTGCCGATGGGGAGAATGACGCGGTCGCGGAAGCGCTTGTCGAGGTAGCGCTCGAAGAGATCGGGCGGCTCCATGATGTGCATGTCGCAGTCGACGAACCGCAACCCGTCCTTCATTGACGTCCTCCTCGCCGCGGGGCCGTTCAGTTCTTGTACGACGGATCCAGCCGATCGAGCCGGCGCAGCAGCCCCGGCCACACGCGGGGGCCCTGGCGCGTTCGGGAGACCGCTTGGTCGAGCACCTCCTTGGGCACGGGGATGAGCTCGCCGCCCGCCTGCGCGCGCACCTGGATGGCGCACGAGGCCTCGAGGTAATACATCGCCACGAAGGCATCGGCGACCGTCTCGCCCACGGTGAGCAGGCCGTGGTTGCGGAGGATCAGCGACGACTTGTCGCCGAGGTCGGCCACCAGACGCGGCTTCTCGTCGTCGTTGAGGGCCGGGCCCTCGAAGTCGTGATAGCCGAGGCTCGCCAGCGTGAACATCGAGTGCTGCGAGATGGGCAGCAGGCCCGCGCGCTGGGCGGACACGGCAACGCCGTTCAGGGTGTGCGTGTGCATCACGCACCGGGCATCGTGACGGGCGGCGTGAATTGCGCTGTGAATGACGAAGCCGGCCGGATTGACCTCGAAGGGTGAGTCCTGGACCTTGCGGCCCTGGAGATCGATCTTCACCAGGCTCGAGGCCGTGATCTCGTCGAAGAACATGCCGTACGGGTTGATGAGGAACTGGTCCTCGGCGTCCGGCACGCGCAGCGTGATGTGGGTGAAGACGAGATCATCCCACTTGTAGAGGGCGACCAGGCGATAGGCGGCGGCGAGATCGATCCGCGCCTCCCGCTCGGCGGGCGAGACGTTCATCTGATGTCCTTTCGTTGCGGCAGGTCGTAGAGCCTGCACACGTTCTCGAAGGTGATCTTGCGCCGCACCCGCTCCGGGATGCCCGCGAGGTTCTTCTCGATGGTGCCGTGCGATTCGGGCCAGATGCAATCCGGGTGCGGATAGTCGGCGCCCCAGATGATGTTGTCCTCTCCGATGAGAGGAATGATTGGTTCCAGGAACTGATCCTGTTGATACGTCACGAACCCCTGTCTTTTGAAGTAGTCGCTCGGCTTCATGGAGAAGTTCAGCCCGCGCGCGCGGTCGTGGTACTCCGTGTCGAGCCGGTCGAAGACGTACGGCAGCCAGGTCACCCCCGACTCGCCGAGCACGAAGTTGAAGTCGGGATACTTCTCGCAGGCGCCGGAGGCGAGCAGCGAGACGAGCACCTCCATCGTGTCGAGCTGGAAGAGCGCGGAGCGGACCAGCCGCCACTGCAGGTTGTATTCCTTCTCCATCTCCGGCGTGTCCGGCGCGCGCAGCGCCTTGAAGCCGGTCGAATGGAACGAGATCGGGAAGCGGCACTCGGCGGCCGCCTCCCAGAGCGCGTACCAGTCGTGATGGTAGAGCGGCGGCGTCATTCGCTTGAAGGCCAGGTCACCGCCGCGCAGCCCCATCCGCGCGCAGCGCCGCACCTCGGCCGCCGCGTCCTTCGGATCGGTGTTCGGGATGATGGCGAGCGGAAAGACGCGGTTGGGATCCGAGCGCTTCGCGAAGTCGGCGGCCCAGTCGTTGTAGACCTTGTTGGCCCAGCTCCGCTGCTCGGCGCTCGCGATCAGGTCGTTGATCATGAGACAGCCGTAGACGACCTCCGCCTCGACGCGGTCGCGGTCGAGGTCGGCCAGCCGCAGCTCGGGCGTCGTGGGGCGAGGCTGTATCCCGGGCGCGTTGCCCCATTCGAAGCCCAGCTCCTTCATCTCGTCGATGTGCCCGAAGGCGCCCTTCTGGTACTTGAGGAACCCGGGTCCGACACCGTTCCACATCCCCCGGTCCTGCGCGTCCACGAACCAGTGCAGGCCGTCCTCCAGCTCCTCGACCCGCGGCACCATCAGCTTCCACTTCGCCGGCGCCTGCGACGACCACAGGTCGGGCGGGCAATAGGTGAGATCGATGTGGTTGTCGCCGGAGATCAAGCGGTCTTCCATGGCGCGCTCCCTGGCTGCTGGGGGTCAGGACGCGATCGGTGGCGAGAGAGTAAACCCGTTCCGATTCGAACGCCACTCGAGGCGACGCGCCGCGTGCGGCACTCGCGCTGGCGGCGGGACAGGCGTAGGCTGCTGACCCACAGCGAGGAAAGGAGGCGAGCGAGGCCCGCTTCGATCCTCAACCCATCGGAACGAGCGGAGAGTCATGATGGCGATGCAGGAGAACATCAAGGTCGTCCGTCAGCTGTTCGACGCCTGGAATGCTCACGATCCCGACCGCCTGGTGAGGCTGCTCGACGAGAAGTACATGTCCGAGAGCGACACGGTGCCGTCCCCCATCAACGGACGCGACGGCGCGCGCCAGTTCATGCTGGTCTACGTGAAGGCGTTCCCCGACCTGCACATCGATGTCGCCCAGATCCTGGCCGACGGCGACTTCGTCGTCACGCGCTGGACCGCCAAGGGCACGCACCGCGGCGAGCTCATGGGCATCCCGCCGACCAATCGCCGGGCGATCACCAACGGCTGCAGCGTCCAGCAGGTCAAAAGCGGCAAGGTCATCCACGAATGGCTCTACTGGGACACCGGTCACCTTCTGAAACAGCTGGGCGTGTCGACGTGACCACGTGGGCGGGCGCGGCGGCGGCCGCGCCCGCCCGAGCGGTTCTGCGGTAGAGTGTCGGCCGGAGGCGCCATGAAATTCACCTGGTTCAACCTGATGCCATGGCCGTACCTGCCCGATCAGTTCCGCGAGAAGCACCGCTCGGTGTGGGTCGACATCCCCAACACGCTCTACGATCCTCGCCGGGGCCACCACGTCTATCACACCTATCTGGACCAGCTCGAGTATGCCGACGCGCTGGGCTTCGACGGCATCGGCTGCAACGAGCACCACCAGAACGGCTACGGGCTGATGCCGTCGCCGAACATCATCGCTGCCACGCTGGCGCGGAGGACGTCGCGAGCAGCGATCTGCGTGATTGGTAATTCGATCGCCGGGTACAACCCACCGATCAGGGTCGCGGAAGAGTTCGCGATGCTCGACGTGATGTCGGGCGGGCGGTTGATTGCCGGCTTCCCCGTCGGCACGCCGATGGACACGAACTTCTGCTATGGCCAGATCCCGGCGCTGACGCGTGACAAGTATCGCGAGGCGCACGACATGATCATGAAGGCCTGGGCCAGCGACGAGCCCTTCGCCTTCGACGGCAAGTACAACCAGCTCCGCTGGGTGAACTGCTGGCCGAAGCCGATCCAGAAGCCCCACCCGCCGATCTACATTCCCGGCGGCGGCTCCATCGAGACGTGGGACTTCTGCCTGGACTACGACTACAACTACTCGTACCTCTCGTTCTTCGGCTACCTGCGCGGCAAGTCGCTGCTCGACGGCTACTGGGAGCGCGTGGCCAAGCGGGGCAAGGACGAGTCGCCGTACCGCGCGGCCTTCGCGCAGATCATCTGCGTGGCCGACAGCGACGCCGAGGCCGAGGCGCTCTACGCCGAGCACTGCCTCTACTTCTTCAACCGCTGCCTGCACATCTTCCCGCCCTTCGCCGATCCGCCCGGCTATCGCACGATGGCCACCGTGAAGTACGGCGCCCTGTCGCAGCTCACGCAGGCGCGTCAGAAGATCCTCGAGAACCTCACGTGGAAGCAGCTCCTCGACGAGCGGTTCGTGATCGCCGGCAGCCCGGAGACGGTGCGCCAGCAGCTCGAGGAATGCATCAAGGGCCTGCGCATCGGCCATCTCTTCTGCCTGTTCCACAATGGCGACATGCCGGACTGGAAGACGCGCCATTCCTCCCGGCTCTTCGCCGAGAAGGTGATGCCGCAGCTGCGCGACCTGTGGCCCGAGTGGAAGCACGACGAGCGCTGGTGGATGCATCCGATGGACGAGCGCATCAGGCCGGAAGAACGTCGCCCCGGCGCGGAGAAGGCGCGAGAGGAGTGGCCGCGATGAAGTGGCAGAGCGTGGAGACGCGCAAGGGTACGCGGTGTCGCGTGCTCGAGGGCGGCAGCGGCGCCCCGCTGGTCTTCTTCCACAGCGCCGGCGGCCTCCTGCTCGACAATCCGTTCCTCGAGCGGCTGGCGCAGGGTTACCAGGTCTTCGCGCCGGAGTGGCCGGGCTACGGCGACTCCACCGGCGAGGAGCTGCTCGAGGACATGCTGGACTTCGCGCTCCATGGCTGGGACCTGGTCGACGCCCTCGGGCTCCGGCGGCCATATGTCGTCGGACATTCGATGGGCGGCATGATCGCCGCCGAGATGGCGTGCCTCGCCCCGCGCGACGTGGGCAAGCTCGTGCTGGCGGCGCCGGCCGGCCTCTGGCTCGACGAGCATCCGATCCCCGACATCTTCGCGCTCCTGCCCTTTCAGCTCGCGGAAGTCCTGTTCCACGATCCGCAGCGAGGGCAGGCATTGCTCACCGGCGGCGCGGATCTTTCCGACATGGAGGCGCTCAAGGAGTTCTACCTGGCCTCGCAGCGGCGGCTGGCGATGGCGGGCAAGATCCTGTTCCCGATTCCGAACCGCCGACTGTCCAAGCGCCTCTATCGGCTCAGTGCCGAGACGCTGCTCGTGTGGGGTGCCTCCGATCGGCTGATCGTTCCCGCCTACGCGACCCGCTGGCGGGCGCTGATCCCGCAGGCGCGGATCGAGACGATCGAGGGCGCCGGCCACATGCTGCCGGACGAGCAGCCGGAGGCCTTCAGCAAGGCGGTGGCGGCGTTTCTCGGGTGACCGCTCACTGCGCGGTCCAGCCGCCGTCGATCACGAGCTCGCTGCCGGTCACGAACGACGATTCGTCCGAGGCGAGGTAGAGCACGGCGTAGGCGACGTCGTCGGCGTCGCCATAACGGCCGAGCGGGATACGCGAGAGCATCCGTTGATAGGTGGCGGGATCGGCGCGCCGGCGCTCGGTCATCGGCGTGACGATGGGACCCGGGTGCACGGAGTTGACGCGAATCCCTTCCTTCGCGTACTGCAGCGCCGTCGTCTTCGTCAGCAGGCGGACGGCGCCTTTGGAGGCGGTGTACTGAGGCGTCGAGTCCTCGGTGCCGACGAGCCCGAGCTGAGACGAGATGTTGACGATCGAGCCGCCGCCGGCCCGGCGCAGGGCCGGGATCGCCGCCTTCGTTCCGAGAAAGACGCCGGTCGCGTTCACTTCCATCACCCGGTCCCACGCCTCGCGCGTCGTCTCCTCGACGCGGCTCGACGGGGCGCCGACGCCCGCATTGTTCACGAGCACGTGCAACGCGCCGAAACGGCTCTCGGCGAGGGCGACCGCGCGTGTCCAATCGGCTTCGCGGGTGACGTCGAGCGCGATGAACACGGCCTGGCCGCCCTTCGCGGTGATGTCGTCCTCGACGGCCTTGCCTTCGCCCGAGAGGATGTCGGCGAGCACCACGCGGGCCCCCTCGCGCGCGAACAGCCGTGCCTCGGCGGCGCCCATGCCGCGCGCGGCGCCGCTGATCAGGGCGACCTTGCCGGCCAGTCGCGTCACGCCGGCGCCACCTCCACGAAGCAGGTGTTGAACGGCGACGCTCCGGCCGGCGACGCCCGGTCGGACGTCAGCATGTTCGAGCAGCCGCGGCTGTCGTGACCGTCGGCGTCGAGCGCGAACCAGGCGCCCTCCTTGATGCCGACCACGCCGGGAGCAATGCGATCGGTGACGCGTGCGGCGAGCTCGGTCGCGCCCCGCTCGTTGAACACCCGGACCCGCTGACCATCGGCGATACCCCGCGCCTGCGCGTCGGCGGGATGCAGCCATACGTCGTCGCGATCGGCGCGGGCGAGCACGGGCTGGTTGTCGTGGATCGAGTGCGTCCGCGCGCGCGACTTGGGGGTGACGAGACGGAGCGGATGCCGCGCATCGTGCGTCTCGGGAATCCAGCTCGGAAGGGGCGGAATCGCGCCGAGGCCATAGGGGTCGGGCTTCGCCGCCAAGGTCGTCGAGTAGATCTCGATCTTCCCCGACGGCGTCGAGAACGGATGGCCGTCCGGGTCACGGATCTCGCGGGCGAAGGCCACGGCGTCGTCGGGCGCCGGCAGCCGCGCGACCCCGCGCGTGCGGAACGTTTCGAAGTCGTCGATGGTGTCGCTCGTGAGCTCCCGGAGCCACCCCTCCTCGGTCCTGTCGTTGTAGCCCTCGATCCCGAGCCGCGCGGCGAGATCGGCGCAGATGTCGAGATCGTTGCGACACTCCGCCGCCGGCGGCAGCGCCTGGCGCATGAAGATCGCGTAGTGGCCGGCGCCTGCCCACGGGATGTGGACGTCGTTGCGCTCCCAGAACATGGTCGCCGGCAGCACGATGTCTGCGTAGCGCGCGGTCGGGGTGATGAAGTGGTCGTGGACGGCCATGAACTCCAGTCGCTGCGCGGCGGTCGCGATCTTGCCGACGTTGGGCAGCTGGTTGAAGAGATCGCCGGCCGCCGAGTAGATCAGCTTGATGTCGGCGGGATAGCCGCCAGCCTTGCCGCGGTCGAGGAGATCGGCGAGCAGCGATGACGCCACGCGGGCGCCGGTCGGATTGATCCCGAACGGCAAGCTCTTCATGCCGAGACGTCCGGTGGCGCCGTTGCTGACGCCGGTGTTGCCGCCCCGGATGCCGATGTTGCCGGTGATGGCGGCCAGCGCGTACGCGGCCCGGTGGAACTGCTCGCCGTTGATCGTCCGTCCCGGGGCGTAGCCGCAGTGGAGCGCGGCCGGTTTCGTGGTGGCGTACTCGACGGCGAGCCGGCGTATCGTCTCCGCGGGAATGCCGGTGATCTCGGCCGCCCACTCGGGCGTCTTGGCGATTCCGTCCGGGACACCGTCGAGATAGGCGCGATACGAGGCGCCGGCCGGCGCCCCGGGCGGCAGGTGCGCGTCGTCGAAGCCCAGCACGTGGCGGTCGAGGAAGGCCTGATCGTGCAGCCCCTCGCGCACGATGACGGAGGCCATGGCGATGAGCGCCGCCGCATCGGTCGACGGGCGGATGAAGACGTGCTCGTGGGCGAGGTCGCGGCTCGTGCGGGTGACGCGCGGATCGACACACACGATGCGTACACCGCGGCGCCTGGCTTCCTTCAGATAGGGCAGCGTCCCCGTGCCGAACGTGCCGTCGCCGGGACTCCAGCCCCACATGACGATGAGCCGCGAGTTGACATAGTCGGTGGGCTCGCGGCCAGCGCTCTTGTAATCCGCCTGCGCGCCGAACGTCGTGCGCACGGCGAACACCTCCGCCTCGGCGGAGATGTTGGTCCATAGCTCCGTGCAGCCGCCGAACATGTTGAGCAGCCGCAGCACCGCATAGCGATTGTGCAGCATCGACAGGCTGCCGGTGCGCGAGCAGTCGAGGATCGCCGCCGGCCCGTGCGTGTCGCGGACGCGCCGCAGCTGCCGCGCCACCTCGTCGAGCGCGTCGTCCCAGCTGATCCGCTCGAACCGCCCGGCGCCGCGCGGGCCGACGCGCCGCAGCGGATGGCGGAGGCGGTCGGGATGGTTGACGCGCTCCACCTGCCCGAAGCCGCGGACGCACGCGTGGAGCGGCGGCATCTCGAACGTCCATTTACGGGGATCCGTGCTGATCTTCACGATACGTTCATCCCGAACGTGGGCGTTGACGACGCAGCGGCCGCCACAGTTGTGGCCACAGGTGCTGGTGACGACCGTCTCGCCCGGCGCGGCCTCCGCGCGCGGCGCTTCGTACACGGTGCGGCTCATGCAAGTCTCTCCAGCGCGCGGCGGACGCGGGGCAATACCTCGCGCGCGACGCGGGCCATGTAGCCGCGGTCGCCCTCGTCGGGCGATGGCGGATTCGGGATCGGATGCAACACGACGTAGTCGAACGCCGCCGGCGCGGCCGCGAGCGTGGCGACCAGCTGGTCGGCGACCTCGGCCGGGCCGCCCCGCAGCGCAAAGGCGTCGGCCGCCGCCACCGGCAGGAAATCGACAACGCCGCCGCTCGCTTCGAGGTCTGGCGCGTGATGGAAGTCGGGCCACACCTGGTGACGATGCTTCAGCGCCTCCGGGTCGGGACCCGACCACGCCAGGCGCGGCGGCTCGAACAGAGCCGGCGTGTACTCGTAGTAACCGGCGGCTATCGATCTCGCCATCGCCAGCGCGCGGGCCGGCTCGTCCACGAGGATCGTGTGGAACACGGCGCCGAGTCGCACGCGCGCCGCATCCCGGCCGGCGTCCTTGGCGCCGGCGCGGATGGCGTCGATCGCGGTCGCGATGTTGGCCACGTGCGTGCCGACACGGATGAACACGCCGTCGGCGATGCCGCCGGCCATCCGGAGCGTGCGCGGC
>JBIOXS010000104.1:0-3043 GCA_044869815.1 Candidatus Rokuibacteriota bacterium
AGGTCGACGTCGGTCGAGACCTGATCGGAGAACTCGCCTTTCGTGAGCTGCGCGATCCCGCACGCGTACTCGACGACCTCCATGCCGCGGATGACTTCGCCCTTGGCGTCTTCGAACGTCTTTCCGTGCTCGGTGGAGATCATCCGGGCCAGTTCGTCGGTGTGCTGCATGACCAGCTCACGGAACGCGAACATCACGCGGGCGCGGCGCGTGACCGACACGTTGCTCCACGACGCGAACGCCTGCTTGGCCGCTTGGACAGCCGCGTCGACGTCGGTGGGTTCTGCGAGGAGGACGCTGCGTTGGACATACCCGGTTGCCGGGTCATAGACCGGGCCGGTGCGGGTGGAGGTGCCGGCGGTGTCGGCCCCGGCGATGTGGTGTTGGATGGTTTCAAGTTGGAGTGTGCTCACGGGGTCCTCGGGTCTAGAGCGGTCGGCCAGCTCCCGCAGGCCGCGCCAGTAGCCGGGCGGCGGCACCAGGCAGCCGCCCGAGTTCTGGACGGGCTCGGCGACGATCAACGCGACTTCGTCCGCGCCTGCGGCCAGGATCGCGGCTTCCAGCTCGTCGAGCAAACGCCGGCAGAACGCCTCGGGATCGTCGCCGTCCGGGGCGCGGAAGGCGTTGGTGTTGGACACGTGGGTCACGTCGATTGGGGCGCGCCCGAACGGCGACTTGAAGCGCTCGACGCCGGTGAACGAGAGCGCTCCGAGCGTCACGCCGTGGTAGGCGACGTCACGTGCGATCGCCTTCGTGCGTTGCGGCTGTCCGTTGGCCAGGTGGTACTCGCGGCACAGGTTCCAGGCCGCCTCGACCGACTCCGAGCCGCCGCTGGTGAAGAACACACGATTCAGATCGCCGGGCGCGACATCGGCGAGCCGCTCGGCCAGCTCCAGGGCCGCGGGATGCGCGGTGCCCCAGTTGGTGTTGAAGGCCAGCGTGGTCAGCTGCCGCGTGGCAGCGGCGGCCATCTCCTCGCCGTGGCTGTAGCCGATCTGAGCACAGAACAGGCTCGAGAGCGCGTCGATGTAGCGTCGCCCGTCGGTGTCGAAGACGTAGGCGCCCTCGCCGCGCTCGAGCACCAGGAGATCGTCGATCTCTGACTTGGAGAAATGCAACAGCAGGCTGGTCATGCCGTTGTCTCCGCCGGCGTCACCCGGTCGAGCAGCGAGCGCAGCTCACCGATCGCGGCGTCGTCGAGCTCGAGCAGCGGCGCCCGCACCGGCCCAGTCGTATCGCCCACAAGGCGGCAGGCGGTCTTGACAGCGGCCGAATAGCTCTCGTTCTCCAGGAACCGGCAGAGCGGCCAGATGCGGGCCCAGAGCTCGCGCGCCGCCGGAAGGTCGATGTCGTCGATCAGAAGCCGGTGCAGCGCGACGCACTGCTCCGGGATGATCGACGCCGTCCCCCAGACGACCGCGCGCACGCCGGCGGCGAGCGCGGCGAACGTGAGCGTGTCCCACCCGTTGAGCAGGGTCGGGCCGCCAGTCTGGATGAGCTCGGTGGCGGCCGTGGCGTCGCCGCCGGTGTCCTTCAGACTGCTGATGGGCAGATCGCGCAACTGATCGGCGGTGAGCGTGACCCCGGTGGCGCTCGGCAGGTTGTAGTACATGATCGGGATCGAGATCGCGTCCGCGACGGCGGTGTAGTGGGCGAGCAGCTCGCGCCAGGAGAGCGCGTCGTAGAACGGCGGGACGATCATCACCGCCGCCGCGCCGGCCCGCTCGGCGTGGACGCTCAGCTCGATGGTCTCGCGCGTGGAGAGCGCTCCGGTGCCGGCGACGACCGGCACGCGGCCGCCCGCGGCTTGAACCGTGACCTCGACGAGCTGCCGGCGCTCGGCGTGGCTGAGCGTGGTGAACTCGCCGGTGCTGCCGCCGGGGACGAGCCCATTGACTCCGGCGCCGATGAGGCGCTCGACGATTGCGGTCAGCGCGCCGGCGTCGATCGCACTGCCGTCGTCGGTGAAGGGCGTGATCAGCGCGGGCAGCACGCCGTGGAAGGGCTCAAGCATGGGTCACCTCTCGAATTCGGGCGTCGACGCGTTCGGCGGCCGCCAGCCCGGTCTGGGCAGCGGTTTCCATCGTCCCCAGCTCGGCGAAGTAGTCGCCGGCCAGGTGCAGGTTCCGGTGCGGGCCGAGCGCGCCCTCCAGGGCGGCCTGCAGGCGGCCGCGGCCCGGGCGCGCGTACACGTTCCCGTGCTCCCAGCGCTGCACCGTGGCGCTCACGATGACGCCGCGCGTCGTGGGGTAGAGCGCGTGCAGGTCGGCGAGGAAGCGCTCGGCGATGACGTCGTCGGGCTCGCCCAGCAGCGCCGCCGCGCCGTGGCCGCCGGCGAACAGCATGAGGCTGCCGCCGGTGCGGCGCGCGCCGCCGGTGCGCAGCGCGTGCGCCTGGTTGGTGAACATGTCGAAGACGCGGCCCGGCGTGGCGATCGCGTACACGTCGTCGTAGGGCATCGCGACGGTCTCGTTGGTCTCGACCGCGACACTGAGGAACGCGCCGTACGTGAGCTGCGCCAGCGCCGCGGCGGCCGGTTCCGCGACGGAGGCGACGAGCGGCGCCGCGTAGGGCGCCTGCGCGGCCATGATGACGTGGCGGGCGCGGATCTCCTCACCCCCGCAGCTGACGACCAGCGCGTCGCCGTCAGGGCGCACGGCATCCACGTGGCTGCCCGTGCGGGCTCGGCCGCCGAGCTCGCGGCCGAGCGCCGCGGGCAGCTGCCCGGTGCCGCCTCTCAGGTTGCGCGCGATCAGCGAGCCCTTGCCTGCCCACACGAGCGCGAACAGCCCGATCCCGCAGCCGGCCGAGAGCTCGTCAAGCTCGGCGGTCGCGCGGTGGGCGGCGCAGGCAAAGATCGTGTGCACCGCGGGCGGGAGCGGACCGAGGAACTCGCCGAACGTGCGGTCGTCCTCGAAGTCGTAACGCCGCTCGAGTCGGTGGTAGCGCGCGACGGCGCGCTGGACCTTCAGCCCGGCCTTCACGAAGGCGACCCGCTCGCGCAGCGAGAGCGGCAGCCGGAACGGATACGTCTCCACGCGGC
>JBIOXS010000105.1:0-8882 GCA_044869815.1 Candidatus Rokuibacteriota bacterium
GGGGTATGGGGCCATTTCGGGGCCGCTCGCGCAGTCCCGAGGCGCGCCACAGCTTCGCTGGGGCGTGCCGAGCGTCTGGGGGTATGGGGGCCCCTTTCGGGGCCGCTCGCGCATTCCCGAGGCGCGCCACAGCTTCGCTGGGGCGTGCCGAGCGTCTGGGGGTATGGGGGCCATTTCGGGGCCCCCATGATAATCAGACGCAGCGGGCGACGGCGAGGTGTTCGTGGGCTTCGTCGACGAGGGAGGCGTACTCGCGACAGACGGCCTCCGCCACGCAAGGCCAGCGGTGCCCGGCGGCCCAGCGCACGCCCTCCCGCCCCAGGCGCCAGCGTAGCGCGCTGTCGTCGAGCATGCGCGCGATCGTCTCCGCGAGCGCGCACGGATCGCCTTCGGACACGAGGAGGCCGGTGAGGCCGTCGCGGACCGTCGTCTGTAGCCCGCCGACGCGCGAGGCGATCACCGCGCTGCCGCAGGCCATCGCCTCGAGCGCCACCATGCCGAACGACTCGTAGTAGGACGGCAGCACGGTGACGTCGGCGGCGACGTAGTAGTGGCGCAGCCGTTCCTGAGGCTGAGCGCCCACGAACGTCACGGCGGCGCCCAGGCCCTGTCGCGCCGCCCGCCGGCGCAGCTCCCTCTCGTGGCCGTCGCGGCGCTCGTCGGCCTCGCCGCCGACCACGATGAGGCGCGCCGGGTGCCGGGCGCCGCGCAGACAGCCGAGCGCGTCGAGCAGCGTCTCGAGGCCCTTGATCGGCGCGATGCGACCCACGTACAGCAGGAGCGGACCACCGGCGAGCCCGAGGGCCGCGCGCGCCGCCTCCCGGTCGCCGGGCGCGAACAGGGCGGTGTCGACACCACACGGGATGACGGCGATCTTCGCGGGGTCGGCCTCGTAGTGTCCCACGAGCTGCCCGCGCTCGATGACGTTGGCGGCCACGAGGCGGTCGACGCCGGCGACGATGGTCTGCTCCTCCGCGATCCGCAACGCCGGCTCGCGCTCGGCGGCAACACCGGCGCCGTTCTTGAGCCGCCCGAGCGTGTGGAACATCTGCACGAGCGGCACGCGCCACCGCTCTCGAAGCGTCAGGCCCACCACGCCCGAGAGCCAGTAATTGCCGTGGACGAGCTCGTAATCGACGGCGGCAGCCTCGCGCCACGCCTCGACGCCGGCCACGAACTCGTCGAGGTGGGCGTGGATGCGCTCGCGCGGCATCGGCGCCTCCGGTCCTGCCGGCAGATGGATCACCCGCGCGCGCTCGGCCAGCGGCACCACGCGCGGGATGGCGGCGTTCTGCGAGCGGGTGAACACGTCGGCGGCCACGCCCATGCACGACAGCTCGCGGGCGAGCTCGCGCACGTAGACGTTCATGCCGCCCGTTTCCTTGCCGCCCAGCGCGGCCAGCGGACAGGTGTGCACGCTCAGCATCGCGACGCGGAGGCTCATGCGAGGGGCCCGATCTCGACGCGGAAGACGTCTTCGACCCGGGGCTCGAACTCGAGCTTGTAGCGTTCCTCGCCGCGCAGGAAATCGAAGCGCGGGCGGCCGCGGGCGATGGCGTCCCCGATGACGTGCGACAGGAGCACGAGGCCCGGCGACAAGGCGGCACGTCCGGGCGAGAAGCCGGAGTTGTAGAGGCCGACCGTGTCGTCCCACTCGAGACAGATGAACGACGCGATCGGCGCACCGCCGGCCTCGAGCAGCCAGAGCCGGACGCCCTCGCGGGCCGCCAGGGCCGGGATGGCCGCCCGGAAGAACGTCTCCATGCGCGCGTCCATGAACTTGGCCTTGCCGGCGCGCGAGGCGCGGTGCAGCGCGAGAAAATCGTCGAGGCGGGCGGCGACGTCGGCCGCTGTGTGCAGCGAGACGACGCGACCGTCGGGGACTTCACGCTCGAAGCGGCGAATCTTGCGGGTCAGCTCATGGCGGTGCTTGGCGGAGAGTGAGGCGAGGTAGGCGTCCCAGGAGGAGGGCAACGACAGCACGGGACAGCGCTCCTCGCGCTGGATGGTCGCGGTGAGACTACATGAGCCGGCCAGGGCCGGCAGCGCGGCCACGGTTGGGGAAGCCGCCGGCACCGCATGGAGCAGCCAGCGCGCGCGCTCGGCCGCGCGCGACTGCAGCAGCGCCGCCCACGCTTCGTGCTCCCGGCCGGCGCGGGCCAGCAGATCGAGGTAGTCCGATACGTCGGCGCCGCCGATGAGCTCGAGAGTGCCCGGGGCGGCCTCGTAGAGCGCGAGCACCGCGACGAGATCGCCCTCGGCATCGCTGACGCGGCGCACTTCCTGGCGCCGGTCGGCCGCGAAGGCGGCGGCCCAGTGCGCCTGCCAGGTCCACGACAGGAACGGCGAGCGCAGGCGTGAGACGGCGAGCAGCGAGTCCCAGGCGTCGGCTCCCACGGACTCCAGGTGGTCGGCGGCCTCGACTTTCACAGATCGTCAGACGAGCCGGGCGCCTCGAGGGATTCCGCCGATCCATCTCCCTCGCCGCCCGCCTCGCCCTCGGCCATCGCCTCGTCCACCGCGGAGTCGAAGTCGTCACCCAGATCGTCGCCGAGCTCCTTGCCCATCTTCTTCATGAAGCGCGCGACGCTCGTGGGATCGTTCTCGTCCAGATCGCCGAAGCTGCCGTCGCTCGCCAGCGACTCGAGCCGCGCTTCCTCGGACTTCACGGTCGCGAAGCGCGACATCAGGCGGGTCAGGGTCGTGCCGCCGCAGCGCGGACACGCCGGCGCCTCGGCGGAGGCGAGGCTGCGGATCAGCAGACTCACGCGGCGACGGCAGTCGTGACACTCGTACTCGTAGATGGGCATGTTTTTCGGATTCTAGCACGCGCGTTTTCTTGCGCTCAGCGGGGTGAGGCCACGGCCGACGCGAAGAGCGCCTCGAGCCGTGTCACCGCGCGATCCCAGTCGAACGCAGTGGTGACGAAGGCGCGGCCGGCTGCCGCCAGGCGCGCACGGAGCGCGCCGTCGCTCGCCAGGCGCTCGAGCTTGCCGGCCAGGTCGTTGACGTCGCGCCGCCGCGCCACCAGCGCCGTCTCACCGTCGCGCGCGTAGTCGCGGCAGCCACCGTTGTCGTAGGTCACGAGCGCGGCGCCGCAGGCCATCGCCTCCATCGGCGGCATGCCGAGCCCCTCGTCCCACGACGGGCACAGGTAGATGTCGCTGCCGCTGTAGAGCGCGGCCAGCTGGGCCTGGGGCGGGTTCTCGTGGAACTCGTCGTACGGCAGCGCAACGCGCGGCCGCTTCACGCCGAAGCCGACCAGGCGCAGCGTCGGCACGCGCCGGCGCGCGCGCGCCACCGCCTCCAGCCCGTCGGCCACGCCCTTCCACGCGTACTCGTGGTGGAGCATCAACACGCGCGGACGCGGCGGCGTCAGCGGGACGTCGACCCGGTGAAACAGCTCGCGCTCGACGGGCGTGACGATGACGTCGGCGGCGCCCGCGAACCGCTCGCGCATGATGTCGGCCAGCCACGTCGAGATGACGACCTTGCGGAGTGGCAGCCGATAGGTGGCGTCCACGGCCTCCGCCTGGCCGTGATAGAGGCTCTCGTAGTGCTGCACGAGATAGAACTTGGAGCCGCACCGCGCGGGCGCGGCCGCCGCCACCGGAGCCGATTGCCACGCGGTGGCGAGCACGACGTCCGCGTCCGGAAGCGTGGCGGCCTCCCAGCGGGCCACCCAGGCGACGCGCGCGCGAAAGCCGCGGATCCAGTCAGGGCCGGCATTCATGAGCGCCCGCCACGCCGCGCGCCAGCGGCTGCGCGCGGGCACCACCACGGTGACGGCGTGACCGCGGCCGGCGAGGCGGTCGGCGTAGGTCAGGATCGCGCGCACCCCGCCGGCGATGCGCAGATGCGGGCAGAGGACGGTGACTCTCAGCTCAGATCGCCATCGAGACCGTCCCCGTCTTCCGGTACGCCGCCGGATCGAGGAGGACGTTGACGCACCACACCTCGTCCGAGCCCAGCGCCTTGTCGAGCGCGGGCCGGATGTCGCCCGGCTCCGTCACCAGCGCGCCGCGCGCGCCGAGCGCCTCGGCCACCAGGTCGAAGCGGGTGGCGGGAAGCGAGGTGGCCACCGCGCGCGCCTCGCCGTAGAACGAGAGCTGTGGATTGCGGATCTGTCCCCAGCCGCCGTCGTTGCCCACCACGCACACGAGCGGCAGCTTGAACCGCACCGCCGTCTCGAGCTCCATGGCGTTCAGACCGAGCGCGCCGTCGCCCGCAATCAGGACCACGCGCTGCTCGGGACGCAGCAGCTTCGCCGTCAGCGCGAACGACGGCCCGACGCCGAGGCAGCCGAGCGGCCCCGGATCGAGCCACTGCCCCGGCCGGTGCAGCGGCACGATCTTGGACGCGCAGCCGACGACGTCGCCACCGTCGCCCACCACCGTCGTGTCGGGCCCGACCACGCGGGCGATCTCGGCGGCGAGCCGGTAGTGCGCGATCGGCCGCTCGGCGGAGGCGCAGAAGGCCTCGAGTTTTCTGCGGCTCTCCGTCTCCCTGGCGCGTACGGCGGAGAGCCAGGGCGCGACCCGCTCGGCCATTCTCTTCGGCACGAGGTCGAGGGCCTGGCGCAGGACGGCGCCGATGTCGGCGGCCAGACCCAGCGCGAGCGGGCGATTGCGACCGAGCTCGGCAGCGTCGCAGTCCACCATCACGACCTGCGCCTGCTCGGCGAACGTGGGCGGACGGCCGTAGCCGAGGCGGAAATCGAGCGGCGCCCCGAGGATCACGACGAGATCGGCGGCGCCGAGCGCCATGCCCCGCGCCTGCGCGAACGCGTTGGGATGCGCGGTCGGCACTGAGCCGCGGCCGGCGCCGTTCATGAAGACCGGCACGCCCGCGCGTTCGGCGAAGGCGGCCAGCGCGGGGGCGGCGTCGTCCCAGTACACACCGCCGCCGGCGACGACGACCGGACGCTCGGCGCCGACGAGCAGGCGCTCGAGGACGCCGAGCGCCTCGGCGTCGGCGGCCGCGCGCGGGCGATGAACGTAGCCGGTGGGGATCGGGGCGAGACGATCCTCGACGGTCGTGAGCAGGAGATCGACGGGGATCTCCACGAAGACCGGACCGGGGCGGCCCGCGAGCGCCGTGCGAATCGCCGTCGTCAGGACTTCCGGAATCTGCCGCGTCTCGGGCACGGTGAACGAGCCCTTGGTGATCGGGCGCAGCAGCGGCACCTGCTCCATCTCCTGGAGTGCGCCGAGACCGCGCAGGCCAAGCGGCGCGGCGCCGCCGATGAGCAGCACGGGGCTGCGCGCCGCGTACGCGTTGGCGACCCCGGTGACCGCGTCGGTGACGCCCGGTCCGGGCGCGACCATGGCCACGCCGATGTTGCGCGTGAGCCGCGCGTACGCGTCGGCGGCGTGGGCGGCGGCCTGCTCGTGACGGACGTCGACGACGGCGATGCCCTCGTCCAGGCAGCCGTCATAGATGGGCAGGATGTGGCCGCCGCAAAGCGTGAACACGTGCCCCACGCCCGCCTGCTTCAGCACGCGCGCGACCAGCTGCCCGCCGGTGAGCTCCACGCCCGCTCCTACCGGAATCGCGGCAGGATGTCGGCGGCCACGCGCTCGAGCTGCTCGCGCTCGTGCTCGGCCTCGCCGATCGGATTGACGATGACGTAGTTGCAACCGGCTGCGCGGAACTTGTCGATCTGCTCGGCACATTGATCAGGCGTGCCGATGATCCCGTACTTCTTCGCGAGCGGCTCGAAGTCCTGCGCGTAGCGTCTGCTGAGGGATTTCACCCAGACCGCCTTCGCGGTCTCGTAGTCACGGCCGACGGTGACGAACGCCAGATGCGCGGCCGCGAAGCGATCGAGCGTCCGTCCCGCCTGCTGCGCCGCGCTGCGGATCTTGTCGAGGCTCTGCGCGTAGCGCTCCGGCTGGACGACGTAGGACACCCAGCCGTCGCCTTGCCGCCCCGCGCGGGCCAGCGCGGCGTCCGAACGGCCGCCGATCCAGATGGGAGGCCCCGGCGTCTGCACGGGCTTGGGATCGATCGAGACGCCCTCGAAGCGGGTGAAGCGCCCCTTGAAGCTGGCCGGCGTGTCGCGCCACAGCGTGCGCACGGCGTCGATGGCCTCGCTCACCCGCGCACCGCGCTCGCCATGCGGCACCCCGCACAGCTCGAACTCCTTCGGATTCTCGCCTCCGACTCCGACGCCGAAGATCAGCCGGCCGCCCGAGAGCACGTCGAGGGTGCTCGTGATCTTGGCGGCGATGGCGGCCGAGCGCAGCGCGAGCAGGTACACGGCAGTGCCGAGCCGCACGCGGCTGGTGAGCGCGGCGTACGTCGCAAGCAGCGTCAACGACTCGTAGAGCGGATTGTGGAAGGACACGTGGTCGCCCGTCCACACCGACTCGTAGCCGAGATCCTCCACGCGGCGGGCCAGCTCGAATTGCTGGCTGGGCGGATGGCTCCCGCTCAGCTGCGCGCCGAACCGGATCATTATTGTAGCGGGCCCCGCGAGCCCGCCTCGAGCCGCGGGTGGCCTGCCCGAGATGCGCGGGGCTTCATCTTGGAAACGCGTCCTTCACGCCGCCGTCGACGGTGAGAGTGCAGCCGGTGGTCTTCGCCGAGCGGTCGGCGGCCAGGAAGAGCACGGCCTCGGCCACGTCCTCGGGCAGGATGCGGGCGCCGAGGAGGTTGCGCTTGCGGTAGAAATCCTCGAGCTGCTCGACGCCGATGCCCTGGGCCGCCGCGCGCTCGCGGCGCACCTCTTCCGACCACAGCTTGGAATCCTGGAACACGGCGTCGGGATTCACGATGTTCGAGCGGACGCCGTGCGGCGCCCCTTCGAGCGCGAGCACCTTCGCCAGCTGCGCCTCGGCGGCCTTCGCCGCCGAGTAGGCCGCGAAATCCTTGCCGGGCGACATCACATTCTTCGTGGCCACGAAGACGAGCGCGCCACCGAGACCCTGGGGTATCAGGATGCGCATGGCCTCGCGGGCGGCGAGAAAGTGGCCGGTGGCATTCACCGCGAAGGAGCGCTCCCAGTCGCCGAGCGCCATCCGCTCCACCGGCGCCGAATGCGCCGTGCCCGCGTTGGACACGAGGATGTCGAGGCCGCCGTAAGCGAGCACGGTCTCCTCGAAGGCCGCGCGGACCGACGCCTCGCTCGTGACGTCCATCCGGAGACCGACGGCACGGCCACTGCCCACCGCCGCGTTGACCTCGTCGGCCGTCTTCTTCGCGCCCGTCTCGTCGAGGTCGCCGACCACGACGTGCGCCCCCTCGGCGGCCAGGCGCCTGGCCACCGCGCGTCCGATGCCCGAGGCCCCGCCGGTGATGAGGGCGATCCGGCGCGCGAGCTCCTTCTCCGGCGGCGCCAGCGTCAGCTTGTAGAGCTCGAGCGGCCAGTACTCGACGTCGAAGGCGTCCTGGGCGGTGAGCGAGACGTACCGTCCGAAGGCGGACGCGTTGCCGATGACGTCGATGGTGTGGTGATAGATGTCGTCCACGATCCCGGCCGTGCGCCGGTCCCGGCCGGCCGTGAACATGCCGAGCCCCGGCACCAGCACCACGCGGGGCAGCGGGTCGACGAGCTCGGCGCCAGGGAACTTATGGGCCTGGAAGTACGCCGTGTAGTCGGCGACGAAACGCTCCACCGAGCGGTCGATCGCGTCCCACATCGCCAGCGCGTCGTCCGTCGGCCGCGCGAGGTCGACGAAGCAGGGCAGCCGCTTGGTGTAGATCGTGTGGTCCGGCGTGGCCGGCCCTACCTGCGAGAGGACCGGCACGTCGACCGACGACGCGAAGTCGAGCACCGCGGGCGAGTCGTCGAACCCGAGAACGACGCGCCTGCTTCGTCCGAGGCGTCCGCGGAGCCGCGGCGCCACGGCGAGCGCCGCCGCCCGGCGGGCGGCGGGGGACAAGGCGTCGACGCGGGGGCCGCCGAACACGCGCCGGCCCTGCTTGCGCTCCGCGATCGCCTCCTCCGCGCGCGTGATCAGCTCGAGCGTCGATTCGTAGGCCTCGCGGATGGTCGCGCCCCAGCAGATCGTTCCGTGTCGCTCGAGCACCAGCGCGCGTGCCTGCGGCTCGGCGGCGATGGCGTCGGCGACCTCGCGCGAGATCCGGAATCCCGGTCGCCGGTACTCGAGCGCGATGACGTCCTTGCCATAGACGCCCGCCAGCACTTCCCGCGGCCGGTCGTTGTTGGTGAGGGACACGATGGCGTCGGCGTGCGTGTGGACGACCGCCTGCGCGTCGACGAATCCGTGCAGCAGCGTCTCGATCGACGGGCGCACGCCGCCCGGGTCCATGAGCCCGTGGGCCAGATAGGCGACCATCTCCTGATCGCCCATGTCCTGCCGTTCGAGCAGCGCGCGGATATCGTCCATCCATACGCCGGGGAAATCCTTGCGCTGCACGGACTTCAGATCGGAGCCGCTGCCCTTGACGCGGAGGACGCCGACCTCTCGGCCGCGGTGATCGCGCTCCGAGGTCTTGAGGGAAGTGTTGCCGCCGCCCCACACCACCAGCGAAGTCTCGGCGCCGATGAGCCGGGAGGCGTAGACGAGGAGGTCGACACCGTCGAGCTTCGCGGCCTCGCCGTCGTTCCAGCGGGAGCGCATCGCGCCCACGATACCACGCGCGAGGCAGCGCCTACGACTGGTCGCGGACGAGCGCGCGGATCTTCTCCGCCTCCTGGAGGACCAGCACGCCGACGGCACGAGTCAGCCGGCGTGATTCGGACATCGAACGCTGGAAGATCACCGCCCCCGCGACGCCGGCTACAAGTCCCACACCGAGGCCGATCGCAAGGACCGTGAGTAGATCGGAGTGGCTGACCGTTTCCACGGCCACATCTTAGACTGCGGCGCTGGTGCAGAAAAGTCGTCGGATGGATACGGCGAGGCGCGGGGGGG
>JBIOXS010000106.1:0-7787 GCA_044869815.1 Candidatus Rokuibacteriota bacterium
TCGGGCAGCACCAGCGTCACGATGTGATTGGGCCCGAGCCGCTGGAGGGTATCGACATACTCGAGCAGCGGACCCAGCAGCGAGCGGTACGGTGACGACAGGACGATCAGCGGGACGCCCATGCCCCACTTGCCCCACTTCTCCTCCAGCTTGCGCGTGCGGTCGGGATCGGTCTCGACGAAGACGGCCTTGGGCGACGCCGACAGCGTCTTGGCGTACTGCAGTGCGGTGATGACGCCGCGATGGAGATCGCCGACGAGGACGAGGACCGTGTTGGTCATCGGCGGCGGCCAGCTGAAGTCGTCGAGCGAGAGCTGCCGCGCCACGTCATCGTAATGTCGATGCATCGACACGAAGAGCAGCACCAGGACGGGGATCAAGATGAGCACGATCCAGGCGCCGTGCGCGAACTTCGTCACCGCGATGGTCATCATGACCAGGCCCGTGGCAATGGCGCCGATGCCGTTGAGCGCGGCCCGCCAGCGCCAGCCGGCCTCGCGCAGCCGGAGCCACCGCCGCACCATGCCCGCCTGCGAGAAGGTGAACGACAGGAAGACGCCCACCGCATAGAGCGGGATGAGGGCGTGGGTGTCCGCGGCAAAGACGATGAGGAGAGCGGCGGCCAGCGCGGCCAGGATGAGGATGCCGTTCGAGAACACGAGCCGGTCGCCCTGCGTACCGAACTGGCGCGGGATGAACCGGTCGCGCGCCAGGAAGAAGGCCAGGCGCGGGAAGTCGGCGAAGGCGGTGTTGGCGGCGAGCAGCAGGATCAGCATGGTGACGACCTGGATCTCGTAGTAGATCACCCCGGTGCCGAACACGTGGCGCGCGAGCTGGGAGGCGACCGTCTCCCCCGCCCGCGGCAGGATGCCGAAATCGTAGGCGAGGTACGTCATGCCGAGGAAGAGGACGACCAGAATGATGCCGAGCCAGGTCAGCACCACGCGGGCGTTCGCGGCCTCGGGGGCCCTCAGGGCGGGGACGCCGTCGGAGACGGCCTCGACGCCGGTGAGCGCCGTGCATCCGGCCGCGAAGGCGCGCAGGAACAGAAAGAGACCGACTCCTTCGAGCCCGGGCGGATGCGGCGCGTAGGGCGCCTCGCCGATGAAGTCGAAGATGGCGCCGAGGGCGCCGTAGACGATCATGGCCAGCACGCTGGCGATGAAGAGGTAGGTCGGCGCCGCGAAGAGCTTGCCCGACTCCCGAATACCGCGCAGGTTCGCCACCGCGATCGCGGCCACCGCGACCACGCACAGCCAGATGCGAAACGGGAACAGCCCCGGCAGCGCCGACGTGATGGCGGCCACGCCGGCGGCCACGCTCACCGCCACCGTGAGCACGTAATCGATCAGGAGGGCAGCACCCGCCACGAGCCCCGCATAGACGCCGAGGTTCTCCTTGCTGACGATGTAGGCGCCGCCACCCCGGGGGTAGGCCCGGATCGTCTCGCGATACGAGCTGACCACGATGACAATGAGGCCGGCGATGACGAACGCGATGGGCAGCGAGTAGCTGAGGGCGGCGCCACCGGCGAGGATGAGCACGAGCAGGATCTCCTCCGTCGCATAGGCGACGGAGGAGAGGGCATCGGAGGCGAAGGTCGCCAGCGCGGTCGCCTTGCCGAGGCGCTCGTGCCGCGACTGCGCGGTGGGCAACGGGCTGCCGAGAAACAGACGCTTCAGCTGATAGGCGCGCACGTGAGCCTCAGTGCTTGAGGTGGTACGGCACGTCGGTCACGATCACGTTGCGGCGGAACAGCAGCGCGCCCTTGATCAGCAGCGCCGTCTGGTTGTGGAGCAAGTGCTGCCACCAGCGGGCGGGGATGAATTCCGGGATGACCATGGTCACCACGTGCTTGCCCGGCCGGTCGGTCAGGTGCTGGACGTACTCGAGCAGCGGGCCGAGCAGCGAGCGGTAGGGCGAGTTGAGCACGACCAGCGGAACGCCGAGACCGTGGCGGCCCCACTTCTCCTCGAGCCGGCGCGTGCGCTCTGGATCCGTCTCCACGAAGACGGCCTTCGCTCCCGGCGACAGCGTGCGCGCGTACTGCAGCGCCTCCACCACCCCGCGGTGAAGGTCGCCGACGAGGACGAGGACCGTGTGCGACATCTCCTCCGGCGCCCCGTAGCCGTCGAGCGAGAGCTGTCCGGCCACGTCCTCGTAATGCCGTCGAATCGCCACGAACGTCATGATGAGCATCGTGATCAGCGCGATGACGATCCAGGCCCCATCGAGGAACTTCGTGGCCGCCACCACGATCAGCACGGTGCCGGTGGTGGTGGCACCGAGCGTGCTGATGGCGACGCGCCACGGCCAGCGCGCCGGGCGGCGCCGCAGCCAGCGCCGCACCATGCTCGCCTGCGACAGGGTGAACGAGGTGAAAACGCCGACCGCGTAGAGCGGGATGAGGGCGTGCGTGTCGCCGTCGAACACGAGGATCAGCGCCGCCGCCACCACCGTGAGCATCACGACGCCGTTGGAGAAGACGAGCCGGTCACCGCGGTTGCCGAACTGCCGCGGCAGATAGCCGTCACGAGCCATGAAGAACGCAAGCCGCGGGAAGTCGGCGAACGCCGTGTTGGCGGCGAGGACGAGGATCAGCATGGACACGGCCTGGATGTAGTAATAGATGATGCCACCGCCGAACACCTGGCGGGCCAGCTGCGACACGACCGTCTCGTGCGCTTGCGGGATCACGTCGTAGAGATCGGCCAGCGCGGTGGTGCCGACGAAGAGCACGGTCATGATCACGGCGAGGGCGGCGAGCACGGCGCGGGCGTTCATCACCTCGGGCGGCTTGAAGGCCGTCACCCCGTCGGCCACGGCCTCGATCCCGGTCAGCGCCACCGCGCCGGAGGCGAAGGCGCGCAGAATCAGGAACGCGCTTAGCGCCATGACGGGCTCGGCCGCCGTCGGGTCGGCCGGCAGCGCCTCGGCCGTGTACCGCGTGAATCCCACCCCGAGCAGGGCGAGGAGACCGGCGATGAAGAGATACGACGGCAGCGCGAAAAGCCGGCCGGACTCCCGCAGTCCGCGCAGGTTGCCGACGGCGATCAGGGCGATGGCGCCGACGCAGAGCCAGGCCCGGAATGGAAAGAGCGCGGGAAACGCCGAGGTGAGCGCCGCAATCCCGGCCGACACGCTGACGGCCACCGTCAAGGTGTAGTCGATCAGCAGCGCGCTGCCGGCAGTGAGACCGGCGGCGGCGCCGATGTTGTCCTTGGCGACGATGTAGTCGCTGGCGCCCTGCGGGTAGGCAAGGATGGTCTGCCGGTACGAATAGATGACGATGGCGATGACGACCGCGATGGCGACGGCGAGCGGCGTCGAGAGCGCGAGCGCGGCCGGGCCCGCGATGATGAGCACGCGCAGGATTTCCTCGGAGGCGTAGGCGACCGACGAGAGATTGTCCGAGGCGAAGATGGCCAGCCCGGTGACCTTCGACAGGCGCTCGTGCCGCGCCTGTGCGGTCGACAGTGGCTCGCCGACCAGCAGCCGCTTCAGGACGTGAACGCGCACCGCGCCATCATACGGCGGCCATCTGCCGCCGCGCAAAATACCCGGCCGGTGCGGCTAGAACGGCTGCGGCGACTGCCGATGCAGATCGGCCGCGTTCTCGAACCGCGCGTACTGCGGCAGGAAGACGACCTCCACGGTGCCGATGGGCCCGTTGCGCTGCTTGCCGATGATCACCTCGGCGATGTTTTCTCTGTCCGGCGGAACGTCCTCCTTGTACACCTTCGCGCGATAGAGGAACAGGATGAGGTCGCTGTCCTGCTCGAGGGCACCGGATTCACGAAGATCCGAGAGCTGCGGACGAAAGTCTCGATTGGCGCGGGCCTCGACCGCGCGCGACAGCTGGGAGAGCGCCACCACCGGCACGTTCAGCTCCTTCGCGAGCGCCTTCAGCGAACGCGAGATCTCGGAGATCTCCTGCTGCCGATTGTCGAGGGCGGCCCGGCCGCGCATCAGCTGCAGATAGTCGATCACGACGAGGTCGAGCCCGCGCTCGGCCATCATCCGCCGCGCTTTGGCGCGCGCCTCCAGCACCGTCACGCCGGGGCTGTCGTCGATGAAGATCTTCGCCTCCGAGAGACGTCCGGCGGCGGCCGTCAGCCGATGCCAGTCCGACGACGACAGGAAGCCGGTGCGCACCGCCTGCGCATCGACCTTCGCCTCCGAGCACAGCATGCGCTGCACGAGCTGCTGCGCCGACATCTCGAGGCTCAGCATGAGCACCGTCCCGCGCAACGTCACGCCCACGTGCTGCACGATGTTCAACGCGAAGGCCGTGTTGTGCGTGACGATGTAATCGTCGGTGACGTAGAGCCGTGACGGATGTGTCACTGCGATGCACTGCGTCGCCGTGATCCGCGTCGGCTCGATCGAGACGAAGACCGGGCGCCGACGGCGGCGCGGCGCGTCGGCCGCCCGGCCACGCTTCGAGGACAGGGACACGATCGACTTCGGCGCGCCGCACTGGATATTGCAGACGAATGCGGAGCGGCCATCCTTCCGGGCGCCGACGCTGTCACGGAACGTCGTCGTACGCCGTCGAACCGAACACCAGCCGCCCAGCGACCGAACGAGCTCGGCGACGTCCCGCGCCAGCTGCTCGCTGGTCGAGCAGAAGCGCACGCTTCCCCAGCGCTCGACCCAGCCATCCGTGTCCATCAGCCCGCGCAGCAGATGGAGACGGGCCTCCCGAGAGGCGTCGAGATAGAGACGCGGAATGAATTTCGCCTCGCTGCGGACATTCCAGAGCCCGAGGCCGCGCAGCGCTTGCATGATCGGATTGGCCATGACACCGCTCACACCACGCCGAGGCGAGCCGGCCGCTTGAACGATGCGCCAGTCATACCCCCCGGCGGGGTGCACGGCAAATTCGTCACCCGTATGCGCGCGGACGAGCTCGAGCACCTCTTCGTCGGCCGTCGAGAACATCATGCTGCTGCCGGACAGCTTTCCGTCGCCCAGGAGTGCGCCGAGCAACCACGGATCGAGCGGCAAGGTCTCGCCGCCGATGCCTCCCGCGCCGCTGACGGCATCGACCCAGAGCCGGTGGCGGTAGCGCTTCCGCGTCAACAGCGCGCCGACTTCGGCTGTGGTCAAGACTCGCGGCTGTGGCCACCCGCGATAGTGCACGCGCCAGAGATGCTCGGCGCAGCACTCCGTGGAGCGGCCGTCGCTGAACCTTACCCGATAGACTTGCCGAGGGCCCTGCGGAAAGATGCCGGCCACGCGCGACGGTTCGCCGTCGACCGATGCGAGCTCGTCGCCGACGCGCAGCTCGCCCATCCGCTTCCAGCCGGTCAGCGTCCTGACGCATGCGTCGAGCGGCTGGGCTTTCCCCATGCTCGGGCGGCCGGCGATGATGATGAAGTCGGACGGCTGGAACCCCGACGTCTCCAGGTCGAGCTTGTCGAAGCCGGTGGCGACGCCGGTGACGTGCTCTTTTCGCTCGTACAGGCGTTCGATGTACTCGAACGTATTTTTCAGGATCTTGCCGACCGGCAGCGCGCTCCCTTCCAATCGCCGCTCGGCCAGGCTGAAGATGCGCTTCTCGGCGTCGTCGACGAGCGTCTGGACCTCGTCCTTGGCTTCGAAGGCCTGGGTGATGATCTGCGTCGACGTCTGGATGAGCTCGCGCAGGACCGCCATGTCGCGCACGATCGACGTGTAGGAGCCGAGGTGGGCGGCGATCGACGCCTCCTCCATGAGGAGGGCGATGGCGGCGGGGCCGCCGACGAACTGGATCTGGTCCGTGCGGCGCAGCTCTTCGCTGAGCGTGAGGGAGTCGACGGGGGCGCCGCGGTCGAACAGCGTCAGCATCGCCTGATAGATCGCGCGATGCGCCTCCGTGTAGAAGTCGGACGGGCGGAGGACCTCGACCACGCGCGGTAGCGCCTCGCGGCCTTCGAGGAGAACGGCGCCCAGCACCGCGCGCTCGGCGTCGAGATTGTGCGGCGGGATCCGTGACGGAACTTCGAGGGGGCTCATCGCGCACCGCGCGGGCCGGGCATGCGGCATCTTCGGCGGCACGTCGCCGCCGCGTCAAGAAAAATTGCGCGCGTCGTGGAGTTTTGTGTACAGCGTCGTGGACAACCTGTGGGTTCACGGTGTGTCCGGGTGGACGATGGTGGACACGGACCGCGCCGGCCCCGACGGTCACGCGATCGTCGGGGCCCACGTGAACGACGCGCTACTCTCGAACGACGCTCACGCGCAGCTGCGCGGTGACTTCCGCGTGCAAGCGCACGGGCACGCTCGTCTCGCCGAGGGATTTGATGGGCTCGTCGAGCTGCACGCGGCGACGCTCGACCTTCACGCCGTGCTTGTCGAGGAAATCGACGAGATCCTGCGACGTGACGGAGCCGAACAGCTTGCCTTCCTCGGAGGCCTGCCGGCGCTCTTCGTACGTGAGTTCCTCGATCCGCGCGCGCATCGCCTCCGCGTCCGCCTTGGCGCGGTCGGCCTTGGCGTTCGCCTGCTTCTTGATGTGGTCCAGGTTCTTGAGATTGCCGGCGGTGGCGCCGAGGGCGAGTTTCTTGGGGATCAGAAAATTCCGCGCGTAGCCGTCGGAGACGTCGCGCACCTCGCCGCGGCGGCCCACCTTGCTCACGTCCTCGAGGAGGATGACCTTCATGGCGCTAATCCGTCGAGACGTACGGCAGGAGCGCCACCGTGCGGGCGCGCTTGATGGCGTGAGTCAGCTCGCGCTGGTGTCGCGCGCAGCTGCCCGAGATCCGACGCGGAATGATCTTGCCCCGCTCGGTGACGAAGCTGCGGAGCCGGCGCACGTCCTTGTAGTCCACGAGGTCGACCTTGTCGGCGCAGAATTTACAGACCTTTCGCCGCCCGAACCGGCGGCGCTTGACTGGCTTGCTGACAGGGGGAATGGCTGTTCTCCTTTTCTAGAACGGTACGTCGTCATCGCCGCCGCCCGCGTGCGACGGCTCTTCGGCGTACGCAGCGGCGGCAGCCGGGGCAGCGCCGCGCGCGCCCTTGGTGCGGCTCATGAACTGAACACGCTCGGCCACGACCTCGGTCACTGAGCGCTTCTGGCCGTCCTTGGCCTCCCAGTCGCGCGTCTGTAGCCGTCCCTCGACGAACACCTCGCTGCCTTTATCGAGATACTCGCCGCAGCTCTCGGCCTGCTTGCCCCACACGACGACGGTGAGGAAGCACGCTTCCTCGCGCTTCTCACCGGACTGCGTCGTGTAATTGCGGTTGACGGCCAGTCGGAGATCGGCCACGGCGGTTCCGCTCGGCGTATATCGCAGCTCCGGGGGCCGGGTGAGATTTCCGATCAGGAGCACCTTGTTCAGGCTGGCCATCAGACGACCTCCTCGAGGGCGTTGTCTGCCGTGGGTGCCGGCTCTTGCCTGGCGGCGGCGGCGGCCGCGCGGTCCCGAGCCTTCTTGCTCCGGGTCGGTACGCATGTCGACAGGAAGCGCAGCACGTTCTCGTTCAGCCGCAGCTGCCGCTCGAACTCCTTCACCATCGACGGCTCGGCCGACGCCTCGAAGACGGCGTACGTTCCCTCCCGCTGCTTGCGGATGTCATAGGCAAGCCGGCGCTTGCCCCAGTTCTCCATCTTGGTGACCTCGGCGCCCAGTCCTTTGACTTGCTCGCCCAGTTGCGTCAGCAGCTCGGCCACCTCCTCATCGGTCGGACGGGGGTCGACGATCACGAGTATTTCGTAGGGTCGCAGTGCACTCACCTCCTCGATATCCCGTTCGCGAAGCGCTTAACGATAGCAGACAACACTATCCCCCTCAAGATCA
>JBIOXS010000107.1:0-2861 GCA_044869815.1 Candidatus Rokuibacteriota bacterium
CGTTGCCGGCGGCTGCCGTTGATGATCTCCGGGTGGGTCCGCTCGGCCGGCGTCATCGAGGCGATGATCGCGTCGAAGCGGCCCAGGTCGGCCTGCTCGCCCTCCAGCTCGGCCGGGGCGCCCTTGAGCATCTTGCCGAACGGCAGCATGCCCATGATCTGGTCCAGCGGCCCCATCTTCTGCAGCTGCGCGATCTGCTCGCGAAAGTCGTCGAGCGTGAAGCTGTCCTCGCGGAGCTTGCGGACCAGGTCCTGGGCCTTCTCCTGATCGACCGCCTGCTGGGCCTTCTCGACGAGCGACAGCACGTCGCCCATGCCGAGGATGCGGGAGGCGAGCCGGTCGGGGTGGAAGGGCTCGAGCGCCTCGGACTTCTCACCGACGCCGATGAAGGCGATGGGCCGGCCGGTGACGTGACGCACCGACAGGGCGGCGCCGCCCCGGGAGTCCCCGTCCATCTTGGTGAGGATCACCGCGTCGATGCCCACGGCCTGGTTGAAGCGCTCGGCCACGGTCACCGCGTCCTGCCCGGTCATGGCGTCCACGACCAGCAGCACGTGATGGGGCGCCACCTCGCGCTTGATCGCCTTCAGCTCGTCGAGCATCGCCTCGTCGATGTGCAGCCGGCCGGCGGTGTCCAGGATGAGCGGCGTCAAGCCGCGCGCGGCCGCCTCGTCACGGGCAGCGCGACAGATCTCCAGCGGCGTCTGCCCGGGGGCCCCGACCACGGGGACGGCGAGCTGGCCGCCCAGCGTTCGCAGCTGGTCCTGAGCGGCCGGACGATAGGTGTCGGCGGCGGCCATGATCGGGTGCTGGCCCTGCTTGCCGTAGAGCCGCGCGAGCTTGGCGGCCGTCGTCGTCTTGCCGGAGCCCTGCAGCCCCATCAGCATGATCACCGTCGGTGGACGGGACGCCGGGGCCAGGCGATGGCCGCTGCCGCCGAGCAACTCCACGAGCTCGTCGTGCACGACCTTCACGACCTGCTGGGCCGGCGTCAGCGACTTGAGCACGTCCTGGCCCACCGCCTTCTCACGGACGCCCTCCATGAAGGCGCGCGCGACCTTGAAGTTGACGTCGGCCTCCAGCAGCGCCACCCGGATCTCGCGGAGCGCCTCCTGGATGTTGTCCTCGGTCAGCCGGCCACGGCTGCCCAGCCGATCGAAGATCGATTGCAGTCTCGTGCTCAAGGAGTCGAGCATGGAAAGACGAAGTCTACGCAACTACGCGGAAAATTACAACTCGGGACGGAGCTGGAGGATCAGCGGCGCGGGCGCAGACGGGCGCGGACGGGCTCCGATTGCAGGGGAAGCAGGGCAAAGCCGAACGGCAGCACGAGGGTAGCGACGGCGAGCCAGAACTCGCCGCTGCGCCAGCAGGTCCGCCAGTGCCACCGTCGAACGAGGAGCGCTCGAGTCTGAGCCACGCACGGCTGGAGGAGCCTGAGCAGTGCCATTGCCGTTCAGTTCTGCGAGCGGTGTGCCACCTCAGGAGTTCAGCAGAATCATGTGCTTGAACGGCGCGCTCACGCACCATGCGCAATCCATGCGCGGCGCGCCGCGCGATCGCTGCGCTCGGTAGGCGGTCGCGGGGCTCAGCCGCCGGCGGCGGCGCGCATCTGCTTGATCACCGCGCCAGGGTCCTTCGCCTCGAAGACGGCGGAGCCCGCCACCAGGATCGACGCGCCGTGCTCCGCGAGCGGGCGCGCGTGCTCGACCTTCACCCCGCCGTCGATCGAGACGTCGACCGGACGCTGGGCGAGCTGAGTCCGAATCTGGCGAATCTTGGGATAGACGGCGGGGATGAACGTCTGGCCCCCGAAGCCGGGGTTCACCGACATCACGAGCACTAGGTCGAGGTCGTCCAGCACGTAGTCCAGCGTTCCCGGAGAGGTGGCGGGGTTCAGCGCCGCCCCCGCCTTGACCGGGGCGCCGCGCCGGCTGGCGAGCTCGCGGATGCCGACCAGCGTGCGCTGCAGGTGGGGACAGACCTCGACGTGGACGGTGAGCATGTCGGCGCCGCGGGCGGCGAACTCGGCGAGGTACTTCTCCGGCTCGACGATCATGAGGTGCAGGTCCAGGGGCAGCCGCGTACGCTTGCGGACGGCGTCGAGGATCGGAAAGCCCATCGAGATGTTGGGCACGAAGCGGCCGTCCATCACGTCGATGTGCACCTGGTCGGCGCCGGCGGCTTCCACCCTGGCGATCTCCTCGGCCAGCACCCCGAAGTCCGCGGAGAGGATCGAGGGCGCGATCTTGATCACGTCCTCGTTTATACCGCACTCGGCTCAGCGGCGACGAAAGCGGATGGCGGTGAAGCCGTCGGTACCGTGACGATGCGGCAGGCAACGGACGAAGCCGACGGCGTCGGGGGCGACGGCGGCGCCGGCCGGCGCGTCCACCGCGAAGTCGCGCCGCGCGGCGAGGAAGTCGCGGGCCACGGCGTCGTTCTCCTCGGGCTCGAGCGAGCACGTCGCGTAGACCAGGCGTCCGTCTGGTCGCACGAGGTCGGCGGCTGCGGCCAGGATGGCGCGCTGGCGCGCCGCCGCGGCGGCGACGTCGGCGTCCCGGCGCCGCCACTTCACCTCCGGATTCCGCCGCAGCACCCCGAGGTTCGAGCAGGGCGCGTCGACCAGCACGCCGTCGCAGATGCCCGCCCAGCGCGGCGCCAGGGTCTCCACCGTGCCCTCGACGATCTCCACGATCGTGACGCCGAGGCGCGCGGTCGCTTCGGCGAGGCGGGCCAGTCGCGCCGGCTGCGGGTCGAGCGCGAGCACGCGCCCGCAGTCGACCATCAGCTGGGCCAGGTGGGTCGTCTTGGTCCCTGGCGCCGCGCACACGTCGGCCACAGTCGAGCCGGCGGCCGGC
>JBIOXS010000108.1:0-105082 GCA_044869815.1 Candidatus Rokuibacteriota bacterium
CCCTGGCGCGGCTGGCCTTTCCGCGGGGGTCTGCGGAACCGCTGTCGGTGTGGATACGGCGGATCGCGGCGGCGGAGCTACCCGGGGTCGACACGCGTGAATTGCCCACGCTGCTGGCGCTCCACTACCGGTACCGCTTCGATCCGGCCGGTTTGCCCGCCGACCAGCGGGCGGCCCTCGGCACGGGGGCGCGGACGTGGCTTGCCGACCACGCCCCCGCCACGCGCTGACGCTCGGCGTGCCAGCGCCTCCTTGTCGCCGCGACGCAGCCGCTTGAGGTCGGCCTCGCGGCGCGACGCGGCGGCGCGATCGCGCGCCGGCTCGCACCATACGAGCCGCACCGGTCGACGCGCCCGCGTATACTTCGACGCCGTCCCGGCGTTGTGCCGGGCGAGACGGCGGTCGAGCGCGTTGGTGATTCCGGCGTACAGCGTGCCGTCCGCGCACTGCAGGAGGTAGCAGAACCATCGAGCGCGCGAGCGTCGGGCCATGCGCCGTCGACATCCTAGCAGAGCACGGCTGACGGCCCGCCATCTCGCGGCCGCGCGCGACCGCGGGTTTCGGCGCGACCCCGCGCTTCGCGTCCGGACCGCCCTCGCCGCGCAGCGTTTCGTCGAGACCGTCGGGTTCTGCTCGACGTTCTACTGCTTCCGCGAGGGCGTGCCGTGTCTGTGGGAAGCCGTGGTGGGCCGCGCACGGCCACGCTGGCCGAAACGCTCTCACCACGACGCGGGCGTGGGACTGACCTGGCGGCTCAAGGACGACCTGCCGGCGGCGCGACGGGTGTACTACGGCAAGGTGATGAAAGGCCGGCCGCTCCTCGTCGCGCTCGACCTCTTCCCGGCCTTCTACGCGCTGGCCCGAGGTCGCCAGCGCGCGCGCGACTACGTCACCGAGTACGAGGCGGGGCGCCTGTCCCACAGCGCGCGCCGGCTCATGGACGCGCTGGTCCGCGAGCACCCGCAGTACACGCGCGAGCTCCGCGGCAACGCGTTCATGCTGGAGTCGTCCAAGACCCGGGAATTCGAGCGGGCGATGGCCGAGCTCCAGCACGGACTCTGGGTCGTGAAGACCGAGGAGCGCTACGAGCCGACGTTCTCGTACCGCTGGGACCTCGTCGAGGCGTGGCTGCCGGAGGCGGTGAAGGCGGGCCGCCGTCTCTCTCGCGCGGCGGCGCTGGACCGACTGGTGAGCCGCTATCTCTCGGCCGCCGTGTACACGCGTCCGCGTCTGCTCGCGCAGCTCTTCGGCGTGCCGCTGTCCGAGGTCGAGGCCGCCGCCGGCAGGCTGCGGCGCCGTGGAGTGATCGTCGAGACCGAGGTCGACGCTTGGCCGGGGCGCTGGCTGATCGACGCCGCGGTGGCAACGCGTTTGCTCTGATTCGAGCGCATGAGATCCCTGATGATGCCATTGCTGCTGATCCTGCTCGCCGGGGCGGTCAACGACGGACGGTCGGGCCCGCCTGCGCCCGACCCACGCGCGGTTCAGGTCGATCGCCACGTCGATGCGCACGTCCCGGCGCGTGTAGGCGAGTCGGCGACGAGCGTCCCGGACGACCGCCTCGAGCGCGGCCCGGCGCCCGATCCCGCGCGCGCTCTCCAGCCGCCACTCTCACCGCCGGCGATCCAGCTCTACCGCGATCCCCTCTATCGCGACCGGCGCTACTGAGCACCCGTTCCGATTATAGGATTTACATTCGCCGCCCCGATGACGGTCTGCTGGCACGTGATTCGCTCGCGTCATGAGCATGAAACGGAAAAAGACCGCCCGCCGGGACAAACGCGCCCGTAAGCCCGTCGATCCCAAAGAAGGCCAACGCATCGCCGAACGCTCGGCCCGGCGGGGCGTACCGGAAGAGGAATTGCAGGGACCGCCTGCCGCCGAAACCACCCTGATGCGCTCCGACGCCGAGATTCGCGCGGAGGCGGGGTTGCCGGAGCGCGCGCGATTGACCGGCGGCGACATCGACGCCGATTGGCCGCGCGCGGGCGACGTCGGTGAGGAAGCGGTGGGTGGCTCGGTCGCGACGCCGGATCAGGATCGCGTCGACGATCTCGGCCGCGCGCTCGGGGTTCCGCGCGCACCGGACGAGGAAATCCGCAGCTCGACCGAGATCCTCGAGGGACGCGACCGTAATCGCTGGGAGCAGGAGCGACCAACAGGGGGTGACGCATGAGAGGAACGATGGCGCTCGTCGGTGGCGCCGGCCTCGGGGCCGGCCTCATGTATTTGCTGGATCCGGAGCGCGGTGAGCGACGGCGCGTACGGCTCGGCGAGACCGTGAGCGAGGCGGCCGAACGTCTCGCCGGTCCGGAGATGATATCGGCCGTTCGCGGCGCCGGGACGCGCCTGGGCGCCTCCGACATCCTCGCGGGCGTCCGTGAGGCCGGTGCTCGTCTTGCGACGGCGGACGTGATGTCGGGTGTGCGGCGCGCGGGCGCACGCCTGGAGACACCCCGCCTCGTGTCCGAGATCGCCTCGGTCGCGCGCGATCCGCGCTCGCTCCGTCCGGCCTGGCGCGATGGTCGCCTGACGCTGCGACGCCGGAGCTCGGTGGCCGCCTTCCTCGACCGCTATCGCTGGTCGTTCCTCGGCGTCGCGGCCGGTCTCCTGGCCGCCGGCGTCTGGGGGTTGTGGCGTCGCGAGCTCGACGAGGTCCGTGAGTCGGTGACCGTGAACGCGCCGCCCGAACGGGTGTACGAGGCGTGGACGCGGTTCGAGAACTTCCCCCGGTTCATGCCCACGGTGCAGGAGGTCCGTTCGAGCGGCGCCGACCGCACCCACTGGGTCATCAGCGGACCGGGGGGCGCGCCCGTCGAGTTCGAGTCGGTGATCACACGCCGCCAGCCGCCGGTCGCGCTCGCCTGGCGGACCGTGGAGGGCGCGCTCGTCTCGCACGGCGGGACCGCGCGCTTCCGGCCGGTCGGTCCCGCCTCCACCCGCGTCGACGTGACCATGTGGTGGCGGCCGGCGGGCGGCGGCATCGGCGAGGGAGTCGCAACGCTGTCGGGTATCGACCCCGCACGCGTGCTGCGGGAGGGGCTCGAGCGCTTCAAGGGTGAGCTCGAGCAAGGAAAGCATGCCGCAAGACGCTAGCGTGGTGCGTGTGGCGGCCGTGGCCGATCTTCACTGTGCCAAGACCATGACCGCCGGCACCTTTCAGCCCCTGTTCGCGCAGGTCGCCGAGCGGGCGCACGTGCTGGCGCTCCCCGGCGATCTCACCGATTACGGCCTGCCCGAGGAGGCGCGTCTCCTCGCCCGCGAGCTGGCGGTGGCCAAGGTGCCGGTGGTCGCCGTCTTCGGCAATCACGACTACGAGTCCGAGCGCCACGACGAGGTGAAGCAGATCCTCACCGAGGCCGGGGTGACCGTGCTCGACGGTGAGTCCGTCGAGATTCACGGCGTCGGCTTCGCGGGCGTCAAGGGCTTCGCGGGCGGCTTCGGCGAGCGCGCGCTGCAATCGTGGGGTGAGCCGATCCTCAAGCGCTTCGTCCGCGAGGCGGTGGACGAGGCGCTCAAGCTCGAGAGCGCCCTGGCGCGGCTGCGCACGCCGCACCGGATCGCGCTCACGCACTATTCGCCAATTCGAAGCACCGTCGAATGCGAGGCGCCGGAGATCACCCCGTTCCTCGGCTCGAGCCGGCTCGAGGATCCGATCAACCGCTATCCCGTCTTCGCCGTCTTGCACGGCCACGCCCACCGCGGCAGCCCCGAGGGGCGCACGGTGTCCGGCGTCCCCGTCTACAACGTCGCGCTGCCGTTGCTACGCCGGCGCTATCCGGATCAGCCGCCGTTTCGCATCATCGAAGTGCCGGCGGCGCCGAGAGTGGAGACGACCACGGCCCCCGTCGGCGTTCACACCGGCGTCGGCGCCGGCGCCACCGTGCCATGATCGACGAGCTCCCGCTCGAGACGCGGGACTTCTACCGCCGCGCCATGACCGCCCTCGACGCGGCCGACGTGCCGTTCCTCGTCGGCGGGGCGTACGCATTGGAGCGCTATACCGGCATCACGCGGCATACGAAGGACTTCGACATCTTCGTGCATCCGCGCGACGTGCAGCGGGTGCTCGACATCCTCGGCGCCGCCGGCTGCGAGACGGAGCTGCCATTCTCGCACTGGCTCGGCAAGGCGCGCTGCGGCGACGACGTCGTCGACGTCATCTTCAGCTCCGGCAACGGTGTGGCGGCCGTGGACGACGACTGGTTTCGCCACAGCGTCGAGGCGAAGGTGCTCGAGCACGACGTCCGGCTCATCCCCGCCGAGGAAATGATCTGGTCCAAGGCCTTCATCATGGAGCGCGAGCGATTCGACGGCGGCGACGTCGCGCATATTCTGCGAGCGTCCGCCGAGGGCATCGACTGGCCGCGCCTGGTGGCACGCTTCGGCGACTCCTGGCGCGTTCTCCTGGCGCACCTCGTGCTCTTCGGCTTCGTCTATCCCGGCGAGCGCCACCGCATTCCGTCCGGCGTGGTGAGCGAGCTGTCGACACGGCTGCAGCGCGAGCTGCAGACCTCGGAGACGGGCGAGCGCGTCTGCCACGGCACCATGCTGTCCCGTGCGCAGTATCTCGTGGACGTTGCCCGCTGGGGCTACCTCGACCCACGCCTGGCGCCGCACGGAAATCTCACCGAACGCGAGGCGGAGACGTGGACGGCGGGCATCGCCGATGACGGGCCGCCGGAAGCGCTGCAGGCGGCCTGATCGCGTAGAATCATCGGCCATCCACTCCGGGAGGTGCTGGGATGCCGAAGATCGAGAAGTTCTCCGCGATCGGGATGTTCGATCCGCCCACCTACAGCCAGGGCATCAAGGTCAGCGAAATGCAGACGGTGCTCTTCCTCGCCGGGCAGGTCGCCTACGACAAGGACGGCTCCGTCAAGTATCCGGGCGACTTCAAGGCCCAGGCACGCGAGGTGCTCCGCTGCCTCAAATCGTTGGTGGAGACGGCGGGCGGCCGCATGGACAGCATCGTCAAGCTCAACACCTATCTGACCGACATCCGGTATCGCGCCGACCTCGTCCCGATCCGTGAGGAGTTCTTCGGCAAGAAGGGGCCGGCCTCGACGCTCGTGCAGGTCTCCGCGCTGGCGCACCCCGACTGGCTCATCGAGGTCGAGGCCATCGCGGTGCTCTAGCCCGCGTTATTAACCTTGACCGTCTCCCGGTTTTAGGTGAGCCTAACTCCTGTCCGATCATCCAGCCGGGAGGAAGTCCCCATGGTTCTCTTGCTCGTTCTCACCGCCCTGGCGGCGCTGGCGGGCCAGCCGGCCTCCGCCGGCGCCGCCGAGGAAGTCGTCATCTACTCCGCGCGTCACTATGGCCAGGAACCGGCGTTCGAGGCCTTCACGAAGGCCACCGGCATCCAGATCAAGATGCTCAACGGAGATGCCGGCCAGATGTTCGAGCGCCTGAAGGCCGAGGGCGACAAGACGCCGGCCGACGTGCTGCTCACCGTCGACGCCGGCAATCTCTGGAACGCGGCGCGGGCGGGGCTGCTCGCGCCCATCAGCTCGGCCGAGCTCGCCAGGAACATTCCCGCGCATCTCCGCGATCCCGAGAACCGCTGGTTCGGGCTGACGCTGCGCGCCCGGACCATCATGTACAACCCCAAGAAGGTCGCCGCCTCCGAGCTCTCGACGTACGAGGCCCTCGGCGATCCGAAGTGGAGGGGCCGCCTGTGCCTGCGCACGTCGAGCTATATCTACAACCAGTCCATGCTCGCCACGTTCATCCGGCGCCATGGTGAGCCGCGCACGGAAGAGATCGTGCGCGGGTGGGTGAGCAACCAGCCGACGCTCATCAACGGCGACACCAAGATCCTGGAAGCCATCGCCGCCGGCCAGTGCGACGTCGGCGTCGCGAACAGCTACTACCTGGCGCGGATGCTCAAGAAGGATCCCGCCACGCCGGTGGCGCTGTTCTGGGCCAACCAGCAGACGACGGGCACGCACGTGAACGTGTCCGGCGCCGGCGTCACCGCTCACGCCAAGAACCGTGCGAACGCGACCAGGCTCCTCGAGTTCCTGAGCGGGCTCTCGGCACAGCAGATGTTCGCCGATACGAGCCTCGAGTATCCCGCGAACCCGCGGGCGGAGGTGAACGCGCTCGTGAAGGCGTGGGGCCCGTTCAAGCAGGACGAGCTCAACGTGGCGGCGGCGGGGGAGTTTCAGGCGGCCGCGACGCGCCTGGCCGACCGCGCCGGGTACAGGTAACGATTCGAGGCCGCCCCTCGGCGTGGACGGTGGCCGCCGCCGCGATCGCGGCCACCGTCGCCGTGCCGCTGCTCGTCGTCCTCGCGTCGTGGCGGCACCCCGCGGGTGACGTGTGGATGCATCTCTGGCGCACGCAGCTGCTCGAGCTCGTGGCCAACACCGTGGTGCTCGCCGCGGGCGTGGGTGCCGGCACGCTCGTGGTCGGCGCCGGGCTGGCCTGGCTGGTGGCCGCCTTCGAGTTTCCCGGCCGCCGGATCTTCGAGTGGACCCTCGTCCTGCCGCTGGCGATGCCGGCCTACGTCATCGGCTTCGCCTTCCTCGCGCTCTTCGATTTCGCAGGTCCCGTGCAGTCGACGCTTCGCCGGCTGGCAGGTCCGGAGTTCCGCGTGCCGGAGTTGCGATCAGGGTGGGGCGTGATCACGATGATGACGCTGGTGTTCTACCCCTATGTCTACGTCCTGGCGCGCCTGGCCTTCCGCGCGCACGGCGGCCCCGCGCTCGAAGTGGCGCGCAGCCTCGGTCACTCGCCGGCGCGCGCGTTCGCGACGGTGATTCTTCCGCTGGCCCGCCCGTCGCTCGCCGCCGGCGTCGCGCTGGCCGTCATGGAGGCGCTCGCCGACTTCGGGACCGTCTCCACGTTCGGCTACCGGACGTTGACGGAGGCCGTCTATCGGGTGTGGACGGGCATGTTCGACCGGGTGGCCGCCACGCAGGTGGCCAGCGTGCTGCTCGCGCTCGTGCTCGCCGTGCTGCTCCTCGAGCGTGCGCTGCGCGGCCGCCGCCGCTTCACGGCTGGCGAGGGCCGCGGCGGCTTCCCGCGCATCCGTCTCCGCGGCTGGCCGGCCGCCGGTGCCGTCGCCGCATGCGCAGGCGTCCTCGCGCTGGCGTTCGTGCTGCCGGTGGCCGAGTTGATCGTCTGGGCCGCCCGCCTCGGACCCGAAGAGCGCGCCAGTCGCGGGTTCGCCGGTCTGGTCGTCTCGACGTTCCTGCTCGCCGCCGTCGCCGCCCTCCTCGTGTGCGTCCTGGCTCTCGTCCTCGCCTACGCCCGGCGGCTACGGCCGTCCCCCACGGCCACCGTCGCCGCGCAGTTCTCGTCGCTCGGCTACGCGTTGCCGGGCGCAGTGATCGCCGTCGGCGTGCTGGCACCGGTCGCCTGGCTCGACGGCGCGCTGGCGGCGGTGGCGGAGCGGGTGCTCGGCCATCGGCTCGGTCTCGTGCTGACGGGCTCGGCCGCCGCCGTGCTGTTCGCGTACGCGGTACGATTCCTCGCCGTGGGCTACCAGACGACCGAGGCGGCGCTGGCGCGCATTCCGCCGAGCCTCGACGAGGCCGCGCGCTCGCTCGGGGTCACCATGCGCGCCGCGGTCCGGCGGGTCCACGTGCCGCTCATGCGCGGCGGGATCCTGTCGGCGCTCACGCTGATCTGGGTCGAGACGATCAAGGAGCTGCCGGCGACGCTCCTCTTGCGGCCGTTCGGGCTCAAGACGCTCGCGGTCGAGGTCTGGGAGCGCACGTCGGAGTCGTTGTGGGCGGAGGCGGCCCTGCCCGCGCTCGCCATCGTGGCGGTGGGACTCGTTCCGCTGCTCGTCGCCACGCGTCTGGACGGAGGGCGCCGGTGAGCGTGCTGGAGCTCGCGGCGGTGACACGGGCGTATCGCCGCGGCCAGCCACCGGCCATCGACGCAGTGTCGCTCACGGTGGCGCGCGGCGAGATCCTCGCGCTGCTCGGGCCGTCCGGGTCCGGCAAGAGCACGCTGCTGCGACTGATCGCCGGCTTCGAGAGCCCCGACGCGGGGTCGGTGGCCATCGACGGCCGCCTCGTCGCCGATCCGAGCTTCGCCATTCCTCCCGAGCGCCGCGGCGTCGGCATCGTCTTCCAGGACTACGCGCTGTTCCCGCATCTGACCGTCGAGGCCAATGTCGCGTTCGGCCTGCACGCCCTAACGCGGGAGCGGCGCCACGAGCGCGTGCAGAGCTTTCTCGAGCTGGTCGGACTGCCTGCGCTGGCGCAGCGGTATCCGCACGAGTTGTCGGGAGGGCAGCAGCAGCTGGTGGCCCTGGCCCGCGCGCTGGCGCCGGCGCCGGCGGTCGTGCTGCTCGACGAGCCCTTCTCGAATCTCGACGCCGATCTGCGGGGACAGATGCGGCAGGATGTCGAGAACATCCTGCGCGAGACCGAGACCACGGTGGTGTTCGTGACCCACGGCCAGGACGAGGCGTTCGGCATCGCCGACCGCGTCGGCGTCCTCGCGCACGGCCGACTCGAGCAGCTCGACACGCCGGAGACGATCTATCACCGCCCCGCCACTGCATTCGTGGCCGAGTTCGTGGGCGCCGCGACGTTCGTGGCCGGTGAGGTCCGCGCGGGGCACGTCGTCACCGAGGTGGGCACCTTCCCCGTCGACGGTGCCGTCCCTGCCGGCGCGCACGTCGACGTGATGATCCGGCCCGACGACGTGACGTTCGTCTCATCGCCCGACGGCGATGCCGTCGTCGTCCATCGCGACTTTCGCGGCACGGAGACCATGTACTGCGTCTCGCTCCCCGGCGGCCGCCGCCTGTATTCTTCGCAGCCATCGTGGGCGACCGCCGCCGTCGGCGATCGCGTCCGCGTCGAGATCCGCCTCGAGCACGTCGTCACGTTCCCCCGAGTGATGGGCCGGGCCGGGCCCGGGACGGTCAGCGGGTGAGCTTCGACAGATCGAAGCGGCCGGCGCGGGCTCTGGCGGTGACGGGCGCCCAGAGATCGCCGAGGGAGCGGACGCGGGCGGGAACGTTGTCCATGTGGAAGTCGTCGATGGTGATTCCGCTCGTGAGCTCGTCCCAGGTGACGGGCGTCGAGACCGTCGCGCGCGGCCGGGGCCGAACCGAGTACACGGACGCCAGCGTGCGGCCCCAGGCGTTCTGGTTGAAGTCGACGTGGACGCGGTCGCGCGGGCGCGCTTCCTTGCGGTAGACGGCGGTGGCGAGGCGCGGGTTGCGGCGCGCGATGTCCATCGAGATCGTCTTGGCCACCGTCCACACGGCCTTCTGCGTCGGACTGCGCACGATCGGCACGTAGACGTGCAGCCCGCGGCTGCCCGTGGTCTTGACGTGGGTCGGCATGCCGAGCCCCCGCAGGGTCGCGTTCACGACCTGCGCCGTCTCGACGACCTGCGGCCACCGGACCTCCTCGCCCGGATCGAGATCGAAGTGCAGGTAGTCGGGGCGATCGACGTCGTCGCAGCGGGCGTACCACTCGTTGAGATCGATGCAGCCGAGGTTGATGACCCACAGCAGGGAGGCCAGGTCGTTGATCACGGGGAAGTCGATCACGTTGCCGGACGAGTGCTCGATGGCGCACGTCTCGATCCAGTCGGGGCGTGGCGTGGGCGCGCGCTTCATGAAGAAGAACTCGCCGGCGGCGCCGTTTGGATAGCGCTTCATCACCATCGCGCGGTCGCGGATGTGTGGGAGCAGCGCCGGCGCCATCTCGGCGTAATAGCGGACGAGATCACCCTTGGTGATCCCGGCCTCGCGCCAGAAGACCTTGTTCAGGTTCGTGAGCTTCACCGTGCGATCGGCGACGGCCACCTCCACGTCGTCGACGTCACGCGGGATGTCGGCCCGCATGGTCGCTCGGACGGAGCGCCGGGCGCGCCTGCGCGTCGCCGGGTGGTAATCGCGGGTGGGCTGCGCCCGCGCCATCAGCGGATGCGCTCGAGCCGGGGCGGCCGCACGCCGTGGCGGATGGCGCCCGCCACCGGCCCGTAGTCCAGCTCGCGCCCGGCGCGCACGCAGCGGAGCAGGAGTCCCCCGCGGCTCATGTCGCCCCGTCCGACGAAGTCGGTGGGAAACGTCAGCCGCTCGCCGAAGATGCCGATCAGCACGCTGACGTACTTGTCGGAGGCGATGGAGCCGAGCAGCGTGACCGTGTCATCCGGCTTGAGCAGCGAGGCGACGGCGCGCGCCGATTGCTCGAGCGGACGGCGGTACCGTGGATTTGCGGCGTCGATGTCGACGCGCGCGCTGGCGCGGAGCATGGTCAGCGTCACCGGGGTGTCCGCCGGGCGCAGTCCGGCGTCGGCCGTGATGACGAGCGGAATGCCGAACGCCTCGGCATAGGCGAGCTTGCCGCGGAAGTAGAGCCCCGACACGAAGCTCATCACGTCGCCGAGCGGGACGCCGCCCTCGGCGCGCAGCCGCCGGGCGAGCGGGAAATCGGCACGGTTCGAGAACAGGAGCTGGGCGCGCTCGCCGCCGCAGTTGGCGGGGGACAGCAGGAAGACGCGGGCCATCGGTCAGGCGGCGTGGGCCACGGTCACGGATGCTGCGGGCCGGGCGCCATCAGGGATCGCTGCAGTCGTGGTAGAACCCGCAGTTCGCGCAGACGATCTTGCACTTGCGCTCTTCCATCGCGGCCCCGCACCGCGCGCAGGTGCGCGGGGTCCGCGTGCCGCTGCCCGAGGCCGAACGGGGAGTGGCCATGCCGTTACGATACACTTCTTTCATGCCCGAGTGGTCGGATCAACGCTTCCTGCAGACGGTCTTCGACGAGACGCGCGTGCTCCGCAAGCCGCTGCGCGGGATCATCAGCGGCTATCACGTGCTGCCGTACGTGCTGGTCGGCCCGTCGGCCTACGATCACGCCTCGAGGACAGTGGAGGTGCGCGGCCGGATTCGGGTCTCGCCGCGGCTGGTGATCGGTGGCGGGGGGCCGACCTACGGCGAGCTGTTCGGCGAGCACGAGCTGATGGACGGGCGGATCGTCGCCCGCATGTTCAGCTTTCGCTATGCGTCGAGGGTCAATCTCGAGTCCGAGGAGCTGAAGATCCGGCGCTACGAGCGCGAGGCGCCGGCCCAGCTCGACCGCGTCCTCGAGGAGCTCGCACAGCGGGAGATCATCGACACGGCGGTGATCGCCTCGCCGGATGCGCGCTTCTACCCGGTCTCGCTCGATCGCTTCATCCGCGAGATCCTTGACCAGGAGCTCCCAGACGCGCCAGGAGGCGGCTGAGCTCGTCGGGGTCGACGGGCTTGACGACGTGGGCGTCGAAGCCGGCCTCCTCGGCCCGACGCCGATCCTCCAGGTCGCTGTAGCCCGTGAGCGCGACCAGAAACGACCGCGGACCCGCGAGCGCGCGCAATCGCCTGGCCACTTCGTAGCCGTCCATGCCGGGCAGGCCGATGTCGATCAGAGCCGCCGCGGGCGTCTTCGCGCGGGCGATCTCGAGACCCTGCGGGCCATCGCCGGCCGCCTCGACGTCGTAGCCGTCGAGCTCGAGCAAGACACGCAGCGCATCGCGAGCGTCGACGTTGTCTTCGATGAGCAGTACGAGGGGCATGTCGGACCTTCACCCTACCACGCGCGCCAAGTCGCCGCCGCGCCTTGACACGGCAAATCGCCGGATGTTACATCGTGCGCAGTTACCCGCTCACGGAGGCTCCCCATGACACCGAAACCGCTTGGCGCGCTCGTCGTTGCGCTGGCCGTGGCCGTCGGCAGCCTGCCGGCGACCGCGCAGGGCCCGATCAAGATCGGCGCGTCGCTGTCCCTCACCGGAACCTACGCGAAGCTCGGCAAGAACCAGCACGAGGGCTACCAGCTCTGCCAGAAGGACCTGAACGCCAAAGGCGGTCTCCTCGGCCGCAAAGTCGAGTTCGTCGTCTACGACGACCAGTCGATGCCGGCCACCGCCGTACGGCTCTACGAGAAGCTCATCACCGAGGACAAGGTCGACGGCGTGATGGGGCCCTACTCGTCGCCGGTGACCGAGGCCGTCGCCAACGTCACCGAGAAGTACAAGAAGGTGATGGTGTCGCCGCTGGCGGCGACGACGTCGATCTTCAAGAAGACCCCGCGCCGCCAGTACATCTTCATGGTGATCTCACCGGCCGAGGTCTACCTCGAGGGCCTCGTCGACATGGCTGCCAAGCGCGGGCTCAAGACGGTGGCCGTCGTGAACGAGGACACGCTGTTCTCCAAGGCCGCCGCGTCGGGGGCGGCGGAGCTGGCCAAGAAGAAGGGACTGCAGGTCGTCTACCAGGAGGCCTATCCGAAGGGCAACACCGACTTCTCGGCGCTCCTGACGAAGGTGAAGGCGGCGAGCCCGGACGTCATCGCGGCCGCGACGTACTTCGACGACGCGGTGGCCCTCACGCGCCAGATGCGCGAGCTCGGCGTCAATCCCAAGATGTACGGCGTGACCGTGGGCGGCGACCTGCCGGAGTTCTACGACACCCTGAAGCAGAACGCGGAGTACATCTACGGAGCGACGCAGTGGGAGCCGACGCTGCCGTATCCGGGCAACCAGGAGTTCTTCGACGTCTACAAGAAGGACTTCGGGCACGAGCCGTCCTATCACTCGGCGGCGGGCTACGCCGGCTGCATGCTCTACGCCGAGGGCGTGAAGCGCGCGGGATCGCTCGATGCCGACCGGGTCCGCGAGCAGCTGCTCAAGCTCGAGACGAAGACGCTCTTCGGCGACTACAAGGTCGATGCGGACGGTTTTCAGGTCGCGCACAAGATGGTGACGTTCCAGTGGCAGGGCGAGAAGAAGGTCACCGTGTGGCCGGACGATCTCGCCAAGGGAAAGCCGAAGTTCCCGACGCCGCCCTGGAACGCGCGCTGAGATCGTCGCCGCAGCCAGCCCCTTTTGACGCATCCCGGCCGTGATCACGGCCGGGATGCTCTGGCAGGTGGTGGTCTCCGGGATCCTTTCCGGCGGCCTCTACGCGATGGTAGCGCTCGGGCTCGCGCTGATCTTCGGCGTGATGCGCGTCATCAACATCGCCCACGGACCGTTGCTGATGCTGGGGGCGTACGCCACCTTCTTCCTCCATAACGGGCTCGGGATGAACCCGTTTCTCACCGTCCCCCTGTCGATGGCGGCCCTCTTCGTGCTCGGCATGGTGTTGCAGCGGACGCTCGTCTTTCGGGTCGTGGACGCGCCGGAGCTCTCCTCGCTGCTGCTGACGTTCGGGATCTCGATCGCCCTCGTGAACCTGGCGCAGCTCGCGTTCACGTCCGATCTGCGCGCCGTCGAGTACATCACCGGCTCGTGGCTCGTCGGCGGCCTCGCGCTGTCGAAATCGCGCGTCATCGCCTTTGCCTTCGCCGTCGGCGTCACCGCGCTGGCCTTCGTGTTCTTGAAGCGCACGCGGCTCGGCAAGGCGATCCGCGCCACCTCGCAGAGCCGGGAGGTGGCGATGGTGTGCGGCGTCGACGTCGGGCGGATCCACATGATCACCTTCGGCCTCGCCTCCGCTCTGGCCGCCGCCGGCGGCTCGCTGCTGGCCGTGATCGTCGCCATCCAGCCGGAGATGGGGCAGGTATGGACCTTCAAGTCCTTCCTCGTCATCGTGCTCGGCGGCGCCGGCAACTACCCGGGCGCCCTCCTCGGCGGGATGCTCCTCGGTCTCATCGAGCAGCTGGCCTCGCTGTTCCTGACGACGCAGCTCTCCGAGGTGGTCGCCTACGTCCTCCTCGTGCTGGTCCTGCTCGTGCGCCCGACCGGGCTCCTCGGCGGTCGACAGACGTGAAGTGGATCGCGCTCGGCGCCCTCGTGGTGGTCCTGCTGGCCGCGATCGTCTATCCGGCCTTCGGCACCGGCTATGGCGTGCGTTCCGTCTTGCAGATCTTCATGTGGATCGCCCTGGCCGGTTCCTGGAACCTCATCTCCGGCCTCACCGGCTACGTCTCCTTCGGCCACGTCGCCTTCTTCGGCGCCGGCGCCTACACGGGCGCCATCCTGATCGCCACCGCCGGCTGGCCATGGCCGCTGGCCGCGCTCGCCGGTGGTCTCGGCGCCGTCGTGCTGGCGGTGCTGATCGGCTATCCGTGCCTGCGACTCAAGGGACCGTACTTCGCCATCGCGATGCTCGGCCTGAACGAGGTCCTGCGAGCGCTCGTCTCGTACTTCGAGGGCCTGACCGGCGGCGGGAGCGGCCTCTCGCTGCCGACGCTCGATGCCACGCGTCCGATCTACTACGTGATGGGCGCGCTCGCGGCGGTCGTGACCGGCGGCGCCTACCTCATCGTCACCTCGCGCTTCGGCCTGCGGCTGATGACGATCCGCGAGGACGAGGTGGCCGCGGAGGCGATGGGTGTCGACACCTTCCATCACAAGCTGCTGGCGTTCGTGCTGTCCGCAATCGGCCCCGGCATCGCCGGCGCCCTCACCGCGCGCGATCAGGGCTACATCGAGCCCATCAGCGTGTTTCCGCTGGCCATCACCGTCACCATGATCGTGATGGCGCTCTTCGGCGGCAAGGGGACCGTCTGGGGTCCCGTGCTCGGCGCCGTCGTGCTGTTCGTCGTGCAGGAGATCGTGTGGGCGCGCTATCCCTACGTCCATCCGCTCCTCTTCGGTGCCATCATCGTCGCCGTCGTGCTCCTCATGCCGCGCGGCGTGCTGGGACTGCTGCAGATGCGCTACCGGCTGCCGCGGACGGTCTGATGCGCGTCCTCGACGTGCGCGGCGTGCGCAAGAGCTTCGGCGGCGTCACCGCCGTCAACGACGTGTCGCTCGCGCTCGAGCGCGGACGCATCTACGGGCTGATCGGCCCGAACGGCTCCGGCAAGACCACCCTGTTCAACTGCATCACCGGCCTCGAGCGCCCGGAGGCCGGGGCGATCGCGCTCGACGGGACCCGGATCGACGGCTGGAAACCGCACCGAGTCGCCCGTCGCGGCGTCGGCCGCACGTTCCAGGTCATCCGTGTCTTCCCGGAGCTCACCGCGCTCGAGAACCTGATGGTCGTGACCCGCGGCGCGCGCGCCGAGGCCGAGGCGCGCGCGCACGAGCTCCTGCGTTTCGTGAAGCTCGAGCGCCTGGCCGGTGAGTTCGCCGGCAACCTGTCCTACGGTCAGCAGAAGCTCGTCGAGTTCGTGCGCGTCCTCATGACCGATCCCGCGCTGATCCTGCTCGACGAGCCGGCGGCCGGCGTGAACCGCACCCTGCTGAACGACCTGCTGGAGGCGGTCGGGCGGCTGCGCGACCGCGGCAAGACCGTGCTCCTCGTCGAGCACGACATGAAGGTGGTGATGGGCCTGTGCGAGACGGTGTTCGTGCTCGATCACGGCGAGAAGATCGCCGAGGGTCCGCCCGGCGTCATCCAGGCCGACGAGCGCGTCATTGAAGCGTACTTCGGCCGCTAGCGCCCTGGTGGTGAGCGGCTTCGCGGCGCTGGCGCTGCTGCTGGCGTGGCGGTCGCGGTCGTGGCCGCTCGTCCACGACGCGCCGATCCTCCACTACATCGCCTGGCGCATCGCCGACGGCGCCGTGCCGTACCGTGACCTCTTCGACATGAACCAGCCCGGCGTGTACCTGCTGCACCTCGCGGTCCTGAAGACGCTTGGCGCGGGCGACGTCGCCTGGCGTGCGTTCGACCTCGCCTGGCTCACGATCACCGCGCTCGCCATCGGCCTCCTGGCGGCGCCGTGGGGCGCGGCGGCGGCTCTCGGAGGGGCGGCGGCGTTCACCACGTATCACCTGGCGGGCGGCGCCTGGCAGGCGGGCCAGCGCGATTTCTTGCTGTGCCCGTTCCTGCTCGTCGGCGTCCTCGGCGTCGGGCGATGGCTCGAAGGCCGGGGCCGTCTGGCGAGCCTCGCCTGCTCCGGCGCCGCGATGGGCGCCGCCGTCACCGTGAAGCCGCACGCCGGCCTGCTCGCGGCCGCCCTCGGGCTGATCGTCGTCGTCGTCGCCGCGCGCGCGGGCGGTCTGCCCGGCGCACTGCCGGCGGCCCTCGCGTACGTCGTCGCCGCGGCGGCGATGCCGGTCGCGATGCTCGCCTGGCTCGCCGTCGCCGGCGGTCTGGGCGCGTGGCGTGAGGCCGTGTTCGACTATCTGCTGCCGCTTTACTCCCGGCTCGGCAGGGACAGCGCCTGGATGATCCATCGATGGCAGGTCTGGATTGCGCTCGTGCTCGGCGTCGGCCTGTCGGTGACGCGCGTGGCGTGGGCGGGACGATTCGGGGCACGCCCCGCGCTGGCAGTGCTCGGGATCGCCTACGGCGTGGTCCACTACGTGGGGCAGGGCAAGTTCTGGGAGTACCACCTCTACCCGCTCGCCGCGTTCGTCGCCGTGTTGCTCTTCGCCGGCCTGGATCCCACGCTGACGTCGCCCCGCTGGACGACCGCCGCGCTCGGGGTCGTGCTCGGGGCGGCGTTCGCGCTCCTGGCGCTCAAGGGTGTCGAGGCGTCGCCGGCGGGCTGGGAGCGGGACAAGGTCGCCCGCGTCCACGCGCTCGAGCGCCAGCTCGCCCCGGCGCTACGGCCCGGCGACACCGTGCAGGTGCTCGACACGAGCGACGGCGGAGCGCACGTGCTGCTGCGCCTGCGGGTCCGCCAGCCGACGCGGTTCGTCTACGACTTCCACTTCTTTCACGACGTCCGGACGCCCGTGGTCCGGGCCCTGCGCGCCGAGCTCATCCGCGGGCTCGACGTGACGCCGCCGCGCTTCGTCGTGCTCTTCGAGCGGGGCTGGCCGGCGGGCGGCTACGATCGCATTCAGGCCTTTCCCGAGCTGGCCGAGCGCCTGGCCAGCCGATACGACATCCTCGATGGTTCCGCCGGCTACCGGGTCTATGCGAAGCGACGCGATCCGTAGGATCATTCGCGCGTACGACGATCCCGTCGTCCGTGCCTATTGCTGGGTGCGCTTCGGGATTCTCCGCCAGCGCTTCCTCGACGAGATCGGACAGTACTTGCCGGCCACGGGCGCCGTGCTGGACATCGGGTGCGGCTTCGGCCTCTTCTCGCTCTACTACGCTGCCACCGGGCCCGGCCGTTTCGTCCGCGGACTCGACCTCGACGAGCGACGGATCGGCCTCGCGCGCCGGGCCGCAGCCCGGCTCGGCCTCGACAATGTCGTCTACGAGCACGGTGACGCCCGAAACTTCAAGGGCGACGGCGAAGTGGCGGCGGCCTACATGCTGGACATCGTCCACCACGTGCCCGTCGTCGCCGTGCCGCCGCTGCTGGCCGGCCTGCGTCGATCGCTGCCGCCGGGCGGACGCCTGCTCGTGAAGGACGTCGACACGCGGCCGGCGCCGAAGCGCTGGTTCACGTGGGCGCTCGATCGCGCCATGTCGCCGCGCACGCCGGTCCGCTACTGGAGCGCCGATGAGCTCACGGGCGCGCTGGAGGCGGCGGGCTTCGATGTCCGGCGCCACCTGATGGTCGACATCCTGCCGTATCCCCACATCCTTTATATCTGTGAGGCGCGGCGATGACCGCCGGGCCCACCCCCCTGCTGGTGGCGCAGGGCCTGACCGCCGGCTACGGCACGCTCGACATCCTTCACGACGTGTCGCTCACCGTCAACGTCGGCGAGATCGTCAGCATCATCGGCCCCAACGGCGCCGGCAAGTCGACCGCGTTCAAGACCATCGTGGGCTTCCTGCGGCCGCGTCAGGGCACCGTGTTGTTCAACGGCGAGGACATCACCGGCGTCCGGCCGGACCTGGTCCTCCGCCGCGGGCTCGCCTACGTGCCGCAGGGCCGCATCGTCTTCCCCCAGATGACCGTGCTCGAGAATCTCGAGATGGGCGCCTACATCGAGCGCAATCGAGCGCGGGTGGCGGCGGCGCTCGACCGCGTCTACGCGCTGTTCCCGATCCTGCACGAGCGGCGTGGACAGCGCGCGGGGACGATGTCGGGTGGCGAGCAGCAGATGGTCGCCATCGCGCGCGCGCTGATGACGTCACCCCGGGTGATCCTGCTCGACGAGCCGTCGCTGGGACTGTCGCCGAAGTTCGTGACGCTCATCTTCGACAAGCTGCTGGAGATGAAGCGCGCCGGCTTCACGCTCACGGTGGTCGAGCAGAACGCCACACGCGCGCTCGCCATCGCCGACCGCGCCTACGTGCTGGAGCTGGGACGCAACCGATTCGAGGGGTCCGGCCAGCGCCTGCTGACGGATCCGGAGGTCAAGCGGCTCTACCTCGGCGGATAGTGTTACGATGACGCCGGTGTCGCTGTGATCCACATGCCGGCCGATAAGCAGGCTCCTCCCTGTGCGGTCGCGATTGGCGCGTCTGCCGGCGGCGTTCAGGCTCTGAGAACGATCATCGCTGCGTTACCCGCCGACCTGCCCGCGGCCGTCTTCGTGGTGCTGCATCTCGACCCGCATGGTCGGAGCGTGCTGCCGACGCTCCTGGCGGCGGCCACACCGCTCCGTATGCGCGATGTCCGCGACGAGAGTTTCATCGAGAGCGGCACGATCTACGTGGCTGTTCCGGACCGTCATTTGCTGGTCGCCGACGGCCGCGTCCGGCTGACGGTCTCGGAGCCGGTGCACCACGTTCGCCCGTCCGTCGACCGTTTGTTCGAGTCGGTGGCCCTCAGCTGGCTCACCGGGGCCGTCGGTGTCGTCCTCACCGGCAATGGGTCCGACGGCGCGTCCGGTATCGCCGCCATCAAGCAGGGTGGCGGCTGCACGATCGTGCAGGATCCCAGAGACGCCGAGTACCCCAGCATGCCGCGCGCCGCCATCGCGACCGGCTTCGTCGATTCGGTGCTCCCGCTCGCCGCCATCGCTCCTGCCGTCACTCGCGCGGCAGCCGTCGCCGCCGCGGGCCACGCTGCCTGATGAGCGACGGCCAGGACGTCGCGGACGGTGCCGAGCTGGACGACAGCGAGGGGCCCGCGTTCCGCCGGCTGCTCGACATGTTGCACACGGAGCACCGCTTCGACTTCCGCGAGTACAAGACCGTCTCGCTGTTACGCCGCATTCGTGCGCGCATGTCCCAGGTGCGTGTCGCGAGCTTCGATACCTACATCGACTATCTCCGCCTGCATGCGCAGGAAGCGACGGCGCTGTTCAACAGCATCCTGGTCAACGTCACCGGCTTCTTCCGGGACCCCGAAGCGTGGGAGGTGCTGCGCGCCGACGCGCTGCCCGCCGTGATCGCGGCCGCCACCACGGCCGGGCATCTCCGCGTCTGGTCGGCCGGCTGTTCCACGGGCGAGGAGACGTACTCGGCCGCCATCGTGATCGCGGACGCCCTCGGCCCTCGGGCCGCCGACCTCGACGTCAAGATCTACGCCACCGACATCGACGAGGAGGCGCTGGCGGCCGCCCGGCAGGCGGTGTTCCGCACCGATCAGCTGAAGGACGTGCCGGGCGACGTGCTCGAGCGCCACTTCACGGCCGAGGGTCACATGTTCCGCGTACGTCGGGAGCTGCGACGATGGTGCATCTTCGGCCGCCACAACCTCACGCAGGATCCGCCGCTGCCGCAGATCAGCCTGCTCCTCTGCCGAAATCTGCTGATTTACTTCAAGAGCCCCCTGCAGGAGCGCCTGCTCACGCGGTTTCACTATGCGCTTCGCGACGGCGGCATCCTGTTTCTGGGACGCTCGGAGTCCATGATGGCGCGTTCGCGTGGCTTCGTGCCGATCAATCAGAAATGGCGCTTGTTCCGGCGCGCGAGCGACCTGTCGCTCGCGCCCGACCTCGCCGTGCGCCGCCAGGAGGTGCTGCCGCCCGCCCGGCGACTGACAGGGCCGGCGAATCCCGTCGAGGTCCAGCCGATCACGGCCGGCGCCATCATCAGGGCGCTGCCCTACCCGGTGATGCTGATCGGCCTCGACGACTCCGTGCGCCAGTGGAACGACGCGGCCAGCGCCCTCTACGAGATTCCGGCCGCCAACGCCGTCGGTCGGGAGTTCCGCGACCTCGACATCAGCTATCGGGCCGAAGGTCTGCGTGCCCGCATCGAGGACGTCAAGGGCGCCGTGGCCAGCGTCCGTCTGGAAAACGTGATGTTCGGCCGCCGCTCGGGCGAGACGGCTCATGTGGACTTCTGGATCGGACGCGTGTACGACGAGCGCAGCCGGTCGGCGGCCATCCTGGTGGCCGCGCTGGACAACACGGCCGTCGCGCGAATTCGCGACGAGCTCGTGCGGCTGGGCGAGCAGCATGCCACGGCCACCGAGGAGCTGCAGTCCACCAACGAGGAGCTGGAGACGACTAACGAGGAGCTGCAGTCCACCAACGAGGAGCTGGAGACGACGAACGAGGAGCTGCAGTCGACCAACGAGGAGCTCGTCACCACGGTGGACGAGCTTCAGGCCGCCAATGCCGAGCTGGCGGCCCGATCGGCCGAGGTGCGGCGGCTTCTCGTCTACCATTCGGCAGTCTTGAACAGCGTCACCGATGCCCTGGTCGTCCTCGACACGGACTTCATCGTCACCGGCTGGAACCCCGCCGCCGAGCGGTTCTTCGGCGTGCGGGCCGGCTCGGCCATCGGCCGCCAGTTCTTCGCGCTCCCGCTGGGAAGCCAGATCGAGAAAGCACGCCTGGCACTCACGCGCCTCGGCGACGGGGTCGAGCCCAACGACAGCGAGGAGATCGACTTCGACGTGCCTCGCTCCGAGGCGCGCACGGAGCGGGCGGTGCTGCGCTTCGTGCGGCTCGTCGACGGCGAGGGTGGCCTCCACGGCATCCTCGGGCTGGGCCGGAGCCGCTGAACGTGGGAGCCCGGGAAGGCCGCGCCTAGGCCGCCGTCCGGAAGCCGGTGGCGAGCGCGCGGCTGAGGACGTCCGGATCGACGGGCTTCACCAGGTGGGCGTCGAAGCCCGCCTCGCTGGTGCGACGCCTGTCCTCGCTCTGTCCGTAGCCGGTGAGCGCCACCAGGGTGACTCGGTGCCCGAGCGCGGCGCGAAGGCGACGGGCGACGGCGTACCCGTCGAGACCGGGCAGGCCGATGTCGACGAGCACCAGGTCGGGCGTCGTGCGAAGCGCCGCCTCCACGCCGGTCGTCCCGTCCGCGGCCGTCTCCACCCGGTGGCCATCGAGCTCGAGCGCCATGCGCAGCATCTCGCAGGCATCGGCGTTGTCCTCGATGACGAGCACGTGACGCGCCGCCCCCGTGCTCGCGTTCTCGGTGCCGGTCGCGCCTTCGGTCTGGCCGGCCGGCAGGCGGATGGTGAACTCGGTGCCGCGCCCCGGTCCGTCACTCTTCACGTCGACGGTGCCGCCGTGCAGCTCCGTGAGACTGCGCACGAGGCTGAGGCCGAGCCCGAGACCGCCGAGGGGACGTGCGATCGGCACATCCCCCTGCGTGAAGAGCTCGAAGATTCGCGTCTGCATGTCGACCGGGATGCCGATGCCGGTGTCCCGGACGCGGAGGACGACGTGCTCGCCGTTGTGGTATCCGGCAACCTCGATGCGTCCGCCCGGGTTCGTGTACTTCGCGGCGTTGTCGAGCAGGTTGGTGACCATCTGCGTGAGCCGGATCGGATCCGCCTCCAGTCGTAGCGGGACGTCCGGCAGGATCACGGTCAGCGTGTGGCTGCGCGCGTCGATGACCGGCCGCGTCGCCTCGACGGCGGCCGCCACCGCGGAGCGCGCGTCGATGGCCGCCTTGCGAAGCTTGATGAGACCCCGCGTGATCCGCGAGACGTCGAGCAGGTCGTCGAGCAGCTGCGCCTGGTGGCGAACCTGGCGCTCCACGATCTCCCGCGCGCGCTGCACGACGTCGGAGTTGTCCGGGTGACGGCGAATCACCTGCATGGCGCTGAGAATCGGAGCCAGCGGATTGCGGAGCTCGTGCGCGAGCATCGCCAGGAAATCGTCCTTGTGACGGCTGGCCTCGACGGCGTCGCCGAGCTCGGCGAGCCGGGTCTCGAGCTCGTGGTTGGCGCTCTGCAGCTGCTCGTTGGCGGCCATCAGCTCGGCATTCGCCGTGTCCATGTCCGTGCGGCTCGCGCGCAGCTCCTCTTCGAGCAGCCGCACCTGGGTGGTGAGGGCGGTGACTTCTCCGCGCTCCTCGACGATCACGAGGAACGCGTCGGTGTCGCCGACGCAGACGGCGCCGAGTCGGATGGTGACGGCCGCCCCGAGGGCGTTGACGCTTTCGAACGGCGCCGGACGCGTACCGCGATGCCGCGATTCCGCGACGGCCGACCGGATCGCGCGCAGCGCCTCGCTGGCCGGCGCGTCGTCGAGGGAGGCGCCGGCGGAGCCCTTCGCGATGCCCAGGCTTCGCTGGGCGGCCGCGTTGGCGGCGAGCACGGCCCCCCGGCCGGAGATGGCCATCGCGGCCACCGGCAGGGCGGCGATCGTCGCGGTCAGGAGCTCGGACTGCCGCATGATCCCGTCTGCACTGCAAACCCCGGGCCTCCAGACCGTTTTCGGCCCGTCCTTGGCGCAAAAAATGCTCTCGGCAACGGCCTATGCGGTTGCCTTCTCGCGCCCGCAAGGCTCCCGATACGGCGCTGGGCGCGGCGCGCGGCGAGGCGGCGCCGACGCCCTAGAGCGGCTCAGGCGGCCTCGCCGGCGCCGCGCGAGTGCAGCGCCGTGGCAAGGTGCTCGGGCGCCACGGGCTTGACGAGGTGCACGTCGAAGCCCGCGTCGCGCGAGAGCCGTCGGTCCTCCGCTTGCCCGTATCCGGTGACCGCGATCAGGAGCGGCGCGGCGCCGAGGGCCGCGCGGAGACGACGGGCCACCTGATAGCCGTCCAGTCGTGGCAGTCCGATGTCCACGATCACGACTTCCGGCCGGCTCGCGAGCGCGATCTCGACGCCCTGCGCGCCGTCGGCAGCTTCCTGGACCTCGTGGCCGTCCAGCTCGAGCACGCGCCGCAGCGTCTCGCGCGTGTCGACGTTGTCCTCGATGATGAGGACCCGCCGTGAGCGCGGCGAAACGGGGCCGCTCGACGGCAGGGTCTCCGCGTTCGGCGGCGCCACCGCCGGAAGTCGCACCTCGAACTCGCTGCCGGTGCCGCGGCCGGCGCTCCGCGCCACCACCGTCCCCCCATGCATCTCCACGAGATTCCTGACGAGCGTCAGGCCGATGCCGAGGCCACCCTGGGTGCGGGCCGTCAGCGGCTCCGCCTGGGCGAACAGGTCGAAGATCCGCGACAGCATCTCCCGCGGTATGCCGACGCCGTTGTCGCGGACCAGCACGACCGCCTGCTCGCCCTCCCGCCGGCAGACGACCGCGATACGGCCGCCGGCGTGCGTGTACTTCGCGGCGTTGTTCAACAAGTTGGAGAGGATCTGCGTCAGCCGCGTCGGATCGGTGTCGACGAAGACGGGCGCCTCCGGCAACGTGACGGACACGGTCTGCGCCTTGGCGTTGATGAGCGGCCGCGTCGTCTCGACCACGTCGCTGACGGCGGCGCCCAGATCCAGCTTGCGGCGCCGCAGCTCGATCTTGCCGCGAGTGATGCGGGAGACGTCGAGGAGGTCGTCCAGCAAGCGGGCCTGATGGAGCGCCTGCCGCTCGACGACCTCCCGTGCGCGCTGGACGACGGGGTTGTCGCCGGCCTGGCGGCCGAGAATCTGCACGGCGCTGAGGATCGGTGCCAGCGGGGTGCGCAGCTCGTGCGCGAGGATGGCGAGGAACTCGTTCTTGTAGCGGTCGGCCATCTCGGCTTCCTCCAGCTCCTCGCGGCGGCGCCGGAGGTCTTCGTTGGCCGCCCGCAGCTCGTCGTTCGCGGTGGCGATCTCCGCCGACGACGTCTGCAATTCGGCCCGGGTCGCCTCCAGCTCGGCGCGGAGCACGGCGAGCTCGGCCGCCAGCGCCTTCGCCGCCGCGGCATCCGTGCGACGCAGCACGAAGCCCTGCAAACCGTCGTCGACGCGCACCGGCGCGACGGTGATGTCGCCGTCTGGAAGGTCGACCTGATGGGGCTGGAGGCCGCCCTCGTTGCGAATGGCCTCGACGGTCTTGCGAAGCACGGAGCCGCCCGGAATGCACTCGAGGACCAACGGATTGGCGCCGAGATGGTGGCGGTCGAGGCCGAAGGCCGCGGCCGCGGCGGCGTTCCACGCGACGAGACGTTCGTCGAGGTCCACGACGACGGTGGCGCACGCGTCATGGGCGATCAACGCCTGGCAGAGCGTGGCGAACAACGCCGTCTGGTGATTCACCTGGAACGGGCAGTCTAGCGCCCGGGACAGGCCACTTCAAGCATGAGGGCGACTGCGTCGACGACGCGTTGAAGGAAATGGTGGAGCTGAGGGGATTCGAACCCCTGACCCCAAGACTGCCAGCCTTGTGCTCTCCCAACTGAGCTACAGCCCCACGCGAGGGGTCACGGTACAGGCGTAGCGTGACGCCTGTCAAGAAAGGGAAAGTGTTGGTGGGGGCGAGGGGATTTGAACCCCTACGCCCTTGCGGGCAGCGGCTTTTGAGGCCGCCGCGGCTGCCAGCTTACGCCACGCCCCCACTCAAAAGTTATCGCGCTCGCACGCCGAAATAAACGTATCCGCAGTCGCGCGCTTTCGACTCAGACATAGAACAGCCGGTGAATAATACATCCAACGGAGCAGCCGTAGCGACCCTCGCTTCGCGAAGCGTAGCTTCCAGAGCGGATGGCGCCTCCCTTTTCGTTCAACGGAGAGGGAGCCGCGCACCCCGACAAGATGGTCGATGCTGGCACGAATCCACTCGAGGAAGACGGGACTGGCGGACACGAGGGCGACGTAGAGTCGCTTGTAGACGTATCGCGGGTTCTTCGCGGCGTGATAACGGTCGGTGTACACGATGATCGAACCATCGCCATCGATGCACCCGCGGAAGAAGTCACTGAAGTATTCGTCGGGAATGCGAAGCGATCCGATCGTCAGGCTCTTGGCTGGTGATAGTCCAACTTCGAGCAGCCAGTCGTACAGATCATGGTCGATCCACTGAATGTGGTGGCATCCTTTCGCGTAGGGCCTGACTGGCGCTGCGATCTCGAGATATCGACGCACGATATCGAGCATTTCCGTGTCATTCGAGGACAGCGCAAGACGACCGTGATGTCGGGCAAGGTTGCCGTCCGTCGCCATAAGGCCCATGACGTACGCCAGGCCTGGTGTCCACGCCCGCGTCGCGGCATATACATGGCGTTTCCATTGCGGACCGCGGGGGCGCGAACCGATGGCGAAACGTATCAACGCTCGTCGCACGGTGGACGCCCCACAGCCAAGGTGCACGGCGACTTCCAACATCGTGCGCCGTTCGTCAATGTAGAGTCGTCTCAACATCGTACGGTCGATATGTATCGTCGAAGAGTGCATTCCTCAATGTCGACGCGACGTTGAAAAGAAACAATGTTCAATGGTGAATACACACCTCCTTGACGCCGTCGTCGCCGAATTCGTACACTGCCTCCTCGGCCGTTCCGCTTCGCTCGGGACCGATCGGGGAGGAGAGGGTGGACGACGCGCTGGTCCGGGAGCGAGTGCGCGAGATGCTCGCGACCAACCGACTTCCCACCACCGACCCCATCAAGCTCTGGGCCGGCCCCAGCATGGGGAAGCCATGCACCATCTGCGGTGAGACCATCCGGACGGCGACCGAATACGAGCTGGATTTCGCCGCGCCCGTGACGCTGCTGCTGCACCCGCAGTGCTACGCGATCTGGAACGAGGAGCGCCGCCACGGCCCGTCCGCCTCCGCCGAACACGCCTCCTGAGAGGTGTGACAGAATAGCGGCCGAGGTGGTGGCCGATGGCTGAGCGCTCGTTCGCCGAGGACGTCAAGCAGCTGGGATACGGCGCGGGCCAGATCCTGCGCGGCGAGGGCATCCTCGCCATCACCAAAGCGCTCCTGCAGTCGGGCGTCAGCTATGTCGGCGGATATCCCGGGGCGCCCATCTCCCACCTGCTCGACGTCATGGCCGACGCGAACGACTCGCTGCTGGCGCCGATGGGCATCTACTTCGAGCTGTCCGGGAGCGAGGCTGCGGCCGCCGCCCTCCTGGGCGCCTCCATCAACTATCCGGTGCGGGGCGCCGTCACCTGGAAATCGGTGGTCGGCACCAACGTCGCGTCCGACGCGCTGTCGCACGTCGCATCCGCCGGCGTGACCGGTGGGGCGCTGGTCGTCATCGGGGAGGATTACGGCGAAGGCGCCTCGATCCTCCAGGAGCGCACGCACTCGGCGGCGCTGAAGTCGTCGATGCCGCTGCTCGACCCGCGCAACAGCCTCCAGTCGTTTGCGCGGTTCGTCGAGGAGGGCTTCGCGCTGTCGGAGGCGTGCAACGAGCCGGTGTTCTTCTCGATCCGCATCCGCGCCTGTCACATGCGCGGCACCCTCCTCTGCAAGGACAACATCCGGCCGGCCATCAGCATGCGCACGCCGCTCGGCGCGCCGTCGTTCAGCCTCGAGCGGATCAACCTGCCGCCGTTCACGTACGCCATGGAGGCGAAGAAATTCGAGCAGCGACTGCCGGCGGCGCGCCGCTTCATCCTCGAGCGGCGGCTGAACGAGCACCTGCCCGGATCGGAGCCGCATCTCGGCATCGTCATGCAGGGGGGGCTCTGGAACACCACGGTGCGGGGGCTGCACCTGCTCGGCATGGCCGACATGCACGGGCGCACGCCGGTGCCGCTGCTCGTGCTGAACGCGATCCATCCCCTCGTGCCCGAGGAGCTGCTCACGTTTCTCCGCGGCAAGAAGCGCGTGCTGGTCGTCGAGGAGGGGATGCCGAACTACATCGAGCGTGAGCTGAAGGCGCTGGCGCACGAGGCGCGGCTCGACGTCGAGATCCAGGGCAAAGACCTCCTGTCGCCGCACGGCGAGTACGTGCCGGCCCTGGTCACCGGCGGGCTGCGCACGTTCCTGACGGCGTCGAATCCCACCGTCCGGTCGGTGACCGCCATCGAGGAGCGCTACGCCGCCCTCGTCGGCCATCTCGAGGCGGTGCGCGCGGCGATCCGGCAGCCGATCGCCAAGCGGCCGCCGTCCTTCTGTACCGGCTGTCCCGAGCGACCGGTGTTCAGCGCCATGAAGATCTTGAAGACGAAGTCGCCGGAGATCGGCGACACGCACGTGTCGGCGGACATCGGGTGCCACACCTTCTCCACGCAGGCACCGTTCAACGTCGGCAACTCCGTCCTCGGCTATGGCATGGGGCTGGCGTCCTCGAGCGCGGTGGCGCCGCTGTTCGGCAAGCGCGTCGTGTCGGTGATGGGCGATGGCGGCTTCTGGCACAACGGGCTCACCAACGGCGTCGCGAATGCCATGTACAACAAGCAGGACTCCGTGCTCGTCATCCTCGACAACTTCTACACGTCGGCCACGGGCCAGCACCACAATCCGTCCACGGGCACGAACGCCCGCAAGCAGCCGACGGGAATGACGATCCCGGCCGCGCTGCGTGGTGTCGGCGTGAAGTGGATCCACACCGTCGACTCCTACGACATCGGCGTCATGCTCCGCACGCTGCGCGAGGCCCTGACCACGCGCGTTCGAGGCCTCAAGGTGGTCATAGCGCGCGGGGAGTGCCAGCTCGAGCGCCAGCGGCGCCTGCGGCCGGCGATCCGCCGGCGCGCGGCGGCGGGCGAGACGGTCGTCCAGCCGCGGTTCGGCATCGACCCCGACGTGTGCACCGGCGACCATTCGTGCATGCGGCTCAACGGCTGCCCCTCGCTGACGCTGCGCGAGAGTCCCGACCCGTTGCGCGAGGATCCGATCGCGCACGTCGACGACACCTGCGTGGGCTGTGGCGTCTGCGGCGAGGTCGCGCACGCCGCGGTGCTCTGCCCCTCCTTCTACGAGGTCCGCGTGATCACGAATCCCGGCTGGTGGGCGCGCCTGATCGGGCGAGTGCGCCGCCGCGTCATCGGCGCGCTGGCAGGCGCGTGAACGAGGCGAACGGCATCCTGTCCGTGCTGATTCCCGCCGTCGGCGGGCAAGGCGGCGGCGTGCTCTCGGAGTGGATCGTCGAGGCGGCGGCGCTCGACGGCTACCGGGTGCATGGCACGTCGATCCCGGGGGTGGCGCAGCGGACGGGCTCGACGACCTATTACGTCGAGCTCGCCACCGATCGCGCAACGGACGACGAGCCGGCCTTCTCCCTCTATCCCGTTCCGGGCGCCCTCGACGTGCTGGTCGCGCCGGAATTCCTCGAGGTCGGGCGCATGGCCGAGGCCGGCTTCGTGTCGCCGGCGCGGACGACGGTGGTCTGCAGCACCCATCGCCTCTACTCGATTCACGAAAAGATCGCCACCGGCCGCGCCATCTATCCGCGCGAGGAGCTCGAGACACTGGCCCGCACGGCGGCGCGCCGGCTCGTCGCCTTCGACGCGCTCGCCGTTGCCCGCGAGCGCGGCACGGAGGTGAACGCCGTCCTGCTCGGCGCCCTCGCCGGCAGCCGTGCGCTGCCGGTGGCGCCGAGCGCCTTCCGGAAGGCGATCGAGTCGCGCGGCGTCGCCGTGGCCGCGAACGTCGCCGGCTTCGAGATCGGCCTCACGATGGCCGAGACCGGCGGCCCTGTCCGCGTTGCTGCGCGCGAGGCGAAGCCTCCGGTGGCGCTGCCCGCGGCGTTCGCCGCTGACGTCGCGGTGTTGCCGGACGCCGTCCGCGACGTGGTGACGCTCGGCATTCCGCGGCTCATCGACTATCAGGACGAAGCGTACGCCCGCTGCTACCTCGAGCGGCTGCGGCCGTTGCTCGACCGGCCGCCCGTCGCCCTGCTCGTAGCCCGCCACCTGGCCGTATGGATGACGTACGAGGACGCGATCCGCGTCGCGCAGGCGAAGACGCGGGCCAGCCGGTTCGCCCGGATCCGCGCCGAGACGCGGGCCGCCGAGGGCGAGATCCAGGTGATCGATTATCTGAAACCCGACCTCGACGAGATCTGGGGAGTGCTGCCGTACCGGCTGGTGGCGCCGTTCGCGCGCTGGGCGCAACGCCGCTGGCCCCACGGGCGGCCGACGCTCGGTCAGCACGTGCGCACGACGACCGTCGCGGGGTTCTTGCGTGTGCGGATGCTGACGTGGCTACGTCCGCTGCGGCCGATCTCGTGGCGCGCGCGCGAGGAGCACGAGCGGATGGAGCGCTGGCTCGCCGGCGTGCGCGCGGCGGCGGGGCGGGACGACGCGCTCGGGTGCGAAGTGGCGCGGCTTGCCCAGCTGGTCAAGGGCTACGGCGACGTGCGCCGGCGCTTGCTGGGCGTCTTCGACGCCGCGTTGGCGACCGCCCTGCGCGCGGCTGAGGCCGATCCGGCCTTTGCCGCGGCGCTGGCGTCTCGGCTGAGAATGCTGGTGCTCGAAGGGCCGGAGGGCGAGGCGCGTGCCGAGGCGCTGGCGGCGGCGGTACGCGCGCGTCTCGAGGCCGACGACCTGCCCGGCGCCCGCGCGCTGGTGACCGGCTAGGCGCCTCTCAGCGCGGCAGCTCGAGGTCGAGGCCGAGCCGCTCCAGGGCCACGCAGGCGTCGCGACGATACTCGACGGGCGCGATCATCGGCGTCTGCCGGGCAACTTCCTTCATCCGGTAGGCGCAGGCGACGTTTTGCCACGTGCGCGCCTGCTTCCGTTGCTCGTACCCCCACGCCACGGGAAGCACGATCAGCGTGATGAGCCCGGCGACCCCCACCATCTTGAGTGCCGCTTCCACCTCGGGTCGGAAGAACCTCATACGCGGCCTCCGCCCCGGTGGACGAGCATTTCTCCTGCCACACCGGCCGCGATGGCGCGCCGCCGGGTCCGCGTGAGCGTCGACGACTCGACACGGCGGTAGGGAGGGGAAATTCGTCGCGACAATATCCAAGCGCTTTCCATCGCGGCCTCAGCGACCCGTCCGCCGGACGATATCGCCGAGACGACGCTGCTCGTGCGAGGGCAGGTTGACGAAGGAGAGGACGGTGCCCGTGGTGTCGCGGCGGACGACGATCGAGATCACGTCGACCGGCTCGCCGCCGTCGGGCGGCGTGAACCCGCACTTCACGGCGGTGCCGACCGCCAGCGAAGCGTCCGTGCGAACCTTCATGCCGGTCACCGAGATCTCGGTGCAGATGCCGTCCCAGGCCGACCCCCGGTACTCGCGGAGCGAGACCGGGATGTTGGCGCGCACCCGCGGGGCCTGCCGGCGCTCGGTCTGCTGGGCTGCGGATTCGCGACTGCGGTGGATCGCATGCGGCTCGAGGTACGTCAGCACGTCCTGCAGCCGCTCCAGGGGCACGGGCTTGCCGACGAAGTCGAGGGCGCCGAGGCGCAGGCACTCGCGCGCCTGGCTTTCCGTGACGATGCCCGAGACGGCCACGATCGGCAGCCCGGATTCCCGGATGGGACGCAGCTGCATGAAGTCGAGGCCGCTCATGCCGGGCAGGTGGATGTCGAGGATGATCGCGTCGGGCCGTTCGGTCTCGAGCGTGCCGAGGGCGGCCTCGGCGCTGCGCACCATCACCGGATGGTGGCCCAGCTCGATCAGGAAGTCGCGAAAGACCTCACTCAGGACTTCCTCGTCCTCCACCACCAGGACGCGCATCGCCCGGGAGTCTAGCATGGGGGCGGTCACGGCCGGGCCAGCGTGGCGCCGGAGCCGGCGTCGTCTTCCGCGATCCTGGCGCCCTGGAAGAACGCCGCCCAGAACTGCGGCGCCGGTGGCGCGATCCTCGGATCGCCGAGCATCGCGCGCGCGTCGAATCGATGGGCCAGACGGTAGAAGAAGCTGTAGAAGGGCAGGATCGACCGGGGCGTCAGCTCCCCGTTGAAGATCAGGTCCAGCGTCAGGTGCATCAGCCCGCCGAGCAGATAGCCCCAGAGCCACACGGCGTCGCTCCACCACGCGGCGACGGCGAGCAGCGCGAAGAGCTCATAGGAATGCAAGGCGAGCACGACGCGTCGAGTACGCCCTTCCAGGTAGTAGCGCAGGAACACGCCGGGCCGCAGATCCCGCTGGCGCTCGAAGACGACGTAGTCGACGGCGTGATCGAGGTCGATCAGGAAGCCCCCGGCCGCGATCGCCGCCGTCACGACGCCGTCGCCCGTGATGGCGGCCGCCGTCGCGCAGGCGGCCGCAGTCGTGACAAGGTGTCCGCCGGGGCTCACACCCGCTTGAGAGGCAAGGCGCGTGCCCGTCCGGGAGCGCGCGTCAATACGCGCCCTGGCGCGGCCGATTGAGCACCGGGCTTCCGCGAATAGGGCGGAGATTTCCGCCTGAAACCGCGTGCTATACTCGCGTCTTGGGTCGATTTTTCGAAGGAGGTCCCAGCTTGTCCGGGTACGTCCCGGTGGCCGTGTTCGCGGTTCTCATCGTCGGTTTTGGCGTGGTGTCGCTTGCGGCCGCGCAACTTTTGCGGCCGAGCCGGCCGGCGATCGTCAAGCTCATGAACTACGAATGCGGCGCGGAGCCGATCGGCTCGGCCTGGATCCAGTTCCCCGTCGGCTTCTACCTGGTGGCGCTGATCTTCATCGTCTTCGACGCCCTCGCCGTCTTCCTGGTGCCCTGGCTGCTGGTGGCGCGGCCACTGGGCCTGCCGGGTTTCTGGACCATAGCCGCCTTCGTGGCCATCATCGGCCTCGGCTGGGTCTACGCTTATCGCGAAGGAGTGCTCGAGTGGAAGTGAAGCCGCCGGTGCCGCAGGTGCCACCGCCGGTGTGGAGCGAGTTCGAGGAGCTCCAGCAGTTCGAGAAGTACCGGCACCACCGCGCCGACGACGACAAGACCTCGAACACGCTGGCCTCGATCGCCGACGCGATCCATCACATGCCCGGCGGCTGGATCGTCACTACCTCGACCGACAAGATCTTCAACTGGGCGCGGAAGTCGTCGATCTGGCCGGTGACGTTCGGCCTGGCCTGCTGCGCGATCGAGATGATGGCGACCTTCGCCTCGCGCTTCGACGTCGAGCGCTTCGGCATGGTGCCGTGGGCCTCGCCGCGTCACTCCGATCTCATGATCGTGTCCGGCACGGTGACGATCAAGATGGCCCCGATGCTCAAGCGCATCTACGACCAGATGCCCGACCCCAAGTGGGTCGTCTCGATGGGCTCGTGCGCCAACTCCGGCGGACCGTTCCGCCACGGCTACCACGTCGTGAAGGGCGTGGACCGCGTGGTGCCTGTCGACGTCTACGTGCCGGGATGTCCGCCCACGCCGGACTCCTTGATGTACGGCCTCTTGAAGCTCCAGGAGCAGGTCGCCGAATTCCAGAAGACCGGCGCGAAGTGACCGCGCTCGCCGCCGTCGACGCCGCGGGCCGGGTACGTCAGGAGTTCGGCCTCGAGCCGATCGTGGATGGCCAGAGCCTCACCGTCGGCGTCCCGCTCGACCGCTGGCAGGCCGTCGGGCGCTTCGTGCGGGAGACGCTGGGGTGCCGCTTCTTCAACTTCCTGACTGCCATCGACTGGAAGGAGCAGGGACGCGAGGTCATCTGCCGTGCCGACAACCTCGAGGCGCGGCTCAGCGTGCTGATGCGCGCCCGGGCCGTGGACGACCGCTGTCCCACCCTCACCGGCGTCTGGCGCGGGGCGGACTGGATGGAGCGCGAGTGCTACGACATGTTCGGCATCACCTTCGAGGGACATCCCGATCATCGTCGCATCCTCCTGGGCGACGACTGGGAGGGCCATCCGCTGCGCAAGGACTACGCTGTCGACACGCCGCACACGCCGTACCGATAGGAGTGGAGCGATGATCTACGAGCTGCGCACCTACACGCTGCAACCCGGCACCCAGGCCCAGTACGTCAAGCAGTCGGGCGAGGTCGGTCGAAAGATCCGCGGCGACGACTACGGCAAGTTCGAGGGCGGCTGGACGACGGAGTTCGGCACCCTCAACCAGTACGTCCACCTCTGGGGCTACGCCGATCTCAACGAGCGGGAGCGGCTGCGCGGCGCGCTGGCGAAGAACGAGGCGTGGAACAGAGAGTACCTGCCGATCTCGCGACCGATGATGCTCGCGCAGGAGAACAAGATCCTCAAGCCGGTGGTGCCCATGACGCCGCCGTCGGACACCGGCAACGTCTACGAGCTGCGCTGGTACCGCACCCACGTCGGCAAGGTGGGCGAATGGCTCGAGATGTTCAAGGCCGTGCTGCCGACCCGTGACAAGTACACGCGGCGCGTCGGCCTGTGGCAGACGGAGAGCGGCCAGCTCAACGAGGTCGTGCACATGTGGGTCTACAAGGATCTCAACGATCGCGCGGCCTCCCGCGCGCGGATGGTGGGCGACCCGGCGTGGCAGGCCTTCATCGCCAGGTCACCGGCGCTCTTGCAGCACATGCAGTCGATCGTCCTCATCCCGGTTCCCCACTCGCCGCTCAAATAACTTGGCCACCGTCCCGCGGACGACCGTCGAGATCGACTACGGAGGCAGCGAGCGCCTCACCATGAACATGGGGCCGCAGCATCCGTCCGCCCACGGCGTGTTCCGCGCGATCCTGACCCTGGAGGGCGAGACGGTGGTGGCCGTCGACGCGGTCATCGGCTATCTGCATCGCTGTCACGAGAAGCTCGCGGAGACGCTGACCTACGTGCAGTACCCCACCATCGCGTCGAAGACCGACTACGTGTCGGCCATGACCGCCGAGCTCGCCTACGTCGCCGCCGTCGAGCTGGTCGGCAAGATCGAGGTGCCGAAGCGCGCCCGGTATCTCCGCGTCATCTGCGCGGAGCTCCAGCGGATCGCCTCCCACTGTCTGTGGCTGGGGACCTGGTGCATGGACATGGGCGGGGCGCTGGGCGGCGGCGCCACCATCTTTCTCTACACGATCCGCGAGCGCGAGCTCGTGCTCGACCTCTTCGAGACGTTGACCGGCGCGCGGCTGCTCTACGGCTTCCACCAGGTCGGCGGCACGCGGTACGACGTCCCCGCCGGTTGGACGCAGACGTGCCGCGAGACGCTGGCCGTCATCGGACAGCGCCTCGACGAGTACGAGGCGATGCTGGAGAACAACGCGTTCTTCCTCGTGCGGACGCAAGGCGTCGGCGTGATCTCCCGCGAGCTCGCCGAGGCGATCGGGGTGGCCGGCCCGCTGCTGCGCGGCTCGGGTGTCGCCTACGATCTGCGGACGGCGGCGCCCTACTCGTCGTACGAGGACTTCGGCGTGCGGGTGCCGGTGGAGACCGCCGGTGACTGCTACGCGCGCTACCGGGTGCGGATGGCCGAGTTCCGTGAGTCGATTCGCATCGTTCAGGCGGCCCTCGATGGCTTGCCGGAAGGGCCGATCTCGTCGCGACCGGGGGTGAAGTCGGTCGGCCAGGTGCGTATCGCCAAGGGCGAGGGATATTCCCGGGTCGAGGGGGCCCGCGGCGAGGTCGGCTGTTACCTCGTTGCCGACGGTGGTCCGAAACCGTACCGACTGAAGTGGCGCGGAGCCTCGTTCTCGAATCTGGCCGTGCTCCCGCACATCATCCCGGGTCACAAGGTCGCCGACGTCGTGGCCATCATGGGTTCGGTGGACCCCGTCTTCGGAGAAGTCGACAGGTGACCCTTCCGCCGCTGGCCTATCACGCGCTGGTGGGCTTCATCGTGCTGAACGTGGTGATCGGGATGGTCACCTACGTCACGCTCCTCGAGCGGAAGTTCGCGGCGCGGATGCAGTCGCGCATCGGCCCCTATTACGTCGGGCCCCGCGGGCTGCTGCAGCCGATCGCCGACGCGCTCAAGCTGATGATGAAGGAAGACATCGTTCCCGCGAGCGCGGATCGCTGGATCTACAACCTGGCCCCCATCGTCTTCCTCGTGCCGTGCATCCTGATCTTCGCCACGCTGCCATTCGCCCCCGGCCTCGGCGTGGCTGACCTGAACATCGGGGTGCTCTTCTTCCTGGCCGTCTCGGCCCTGGAGATCGTCGGCCTCTTCATGGGCGGGTGGGGGAGCAACAACAAGTACGCGCTGCTGTCCGCCATGCGGGCGGTGAACCAGATCATCTCCTACGACCTGCCGTTCGTGTTCGCCGCCTTCGTCCCGGTCCTGCTGGCCGGCTCGCTGCAGATGTCCGCCATCGTGGAGGCGCAGCACGGGCTGTGGTTCGTGCTCTATCCCGGCATCGGACAGCTGGCGTTCGTGATGTTCCTCATCGCCACGCTCGCCGCCGAGAACCGCGTGCCCTTCGACATTCTCGAGGCGGAGTCGGAGCTGGTGGCCGGCTTCCGCGTCGAGTACAGCGGGATGAAGTTCGCGCTGATCCAGCTCGGCGAGTACGCGCACATGATCGGGACGTCGTTCCTCGGCGCGCTGCTCTTCCTCGGCGGCTGGCTCGGACCGGGCTCGGACACCCCCCTCGTCGGCGCCCTGTGGTTCCTGCTGAAGGCCATGCTGATCTTCCTGGTCGTGACGTGGGTCCGCTGGAGCTTCGTGCGGATCCGCGTCGACCACATCCTCGCCGTGTCGTGGAAGCTGCTGCTGCCGGCCACCATCGTGCTGCTCCTGGTGACCGGGTTCTGGGTCGCCGTGAGGGGACCGCATGGCGGTTGACGCGCGGCCGGGGTTCTGGACGGAGACGGCCCAGCTCGCGCGCGCGGTCGGGCGCGCCATGGGCGTGACCTTCAAGAACCTGCTCCGGCGGCCGATCACCGTCCGCTATCCCACGGTGAAGCGCGTCTATCCCGATCGCTTCCGCGGGATCCTCGCCCTCACCTACGACCGCGAGACGGGCGAGGAGAACTGCATCGGCTGTCGGCTGTGCGAGTACATCTGCCCGCCGCAGGTCATCAAGGTCGAGATGCTGAAGGCCGAGAAGCGGAACTGGGCCAAGACGTTCACGCTCGAGCTCTACGCGTGCGAGTTCTGCGAGCTCTGCGTCCAGGTGTGCCCGACCGACGCCATCGTCATGATGCGCTCGTTCGACCTCGCGACCGCCGACCGCCGCGAGCTCCTGCTCGACAAGGACCGCCTGCACGCCCTCGGCCTTCAGTTCCAGCCGTCCTGGGCGACCGGCAACCGCCTGCGCGACATGCAGGCGCCGCCGAAGCCTTCGAAGGCTCCAGGCGGTTCGCCAGATCCACAATCGGCCAAGCCGTGATGGCCGAGACCATCGGGTTCTGGGTGATGGCCGTGGTGCTGGTCGGCGGCAGCCTCGGCGTCGTGCTGACGCCGAACCTGTTTCACGCCGCCGTCCTCTATCTCCCGGCGGCCCTGGTGGCCACCGGCGCCATCTTCTGGCTCCTGGAGTCGCCGTTCCTCTTCGGCGTCCAGCTGCTGCTCTACGCGGGTGGCGTGGTGACCATCGTCGTGTTCGCCATCATGCTCACGGAGCGCCTGGTCGGCGAGTCCATTCGCCAGTCCAGCCGCTTCGTCTTCAACGGCGCCGTGCTGGCCGCCGCCGTGTTCGTCGGTGTCGTCGGCTTCGTGCTGCAACGCGCGGCGCCGCCCGCACCTCCGGCGCCCGCCGGCGAGCAGATGGTCGCGCTCGGCCGCGCGCTCGTCGGTCCCTTCGGCGCCGCGCTCCAGCTGCTCGCCGTGCTGCTCGTGGTGGCGCTGCTGGGCGCGCTCTACTTCGCGCGCGCGGAAGATTAGGGTGCCGCTGCCGGCATACCTCATACTGGCCGCGCTCGTGTTCGCCATCGGCCTGTTCGGCGTTCTGACGCGGCGCAACGCCGTCGGCATCCTGCTCGGCATCGAGCTGATGCTGAACGCCGTCAACATCAACCTGGTCGCCTTCGCCCGCTTCCGCGCCGATATCGGCGGGCTCGTCTTCACGATGCTGACCATCGCCATCACGGTGGCGGAGGTGGCGGTGGGACTGGCCATCGTCATCGCCATCTTCCGCGTCCGGCGGACCATCGAGGCCGATCACCTCGATCTGCTGCGAGGCTAGCAGGTGCACCTCGGCTCGCCGCCGCTCGCGCTGCTCGTGCTCGGCCTGCCCGCCGCGAGCTTTCTCCTCATCGGGCTGATCCCGCCGCTGCGCCGGAGCGGTCGCGGCGCGGCCGCCGTCTCGGTGGCGGCGGTCGGTGCCGCGCTGGCGGCCGCCGTCGTGATGTGGCAGGCGGCGCGGCCCCTCATCGAGGGGCCGCCGCGCAATCCCTCGGCCACGTGGTCGTGGATTCCCGCCGACGGCGGCCCCATGGCCACCGTCGGCGTCATGGTCGACGACCTCGCGCTGCCGATGTGCGTGCTCGTCACGTTCATCTCCTTCCTCGTCCAGGTCTACTCGTACGCGTATCTGCACGCGGAGCCGCCGCCGTCGCTCGGACGCTATTACGCGTACCAGTCGCTGTTCGCCTTCTCGATGCTCGGCCTGGTGCTCGCACCGGGCTTTCTGCAGATGTTCGTCTTCTGGGAGCTCGTCGGCGTCTGCTCCTACCTGCTGATCGGCTTCTGGTACGACAAGCCGTCGGCCGCCCGCGCCGCCGTGAAGGCGTTCTGGATCACGAAGCTCGGCGATCTCGGCTTCGTCGCCGGCATCGTCATGCTCTGGGCGGCCACCGGAACCTTCGATTTCTGGACGCTCTTCGGGCTGGCCGACTCCGGAGCGCTGGCCGCCGTCGCCGGCCTGCCGACGATCATGTTCCTGATCTACCTCGGCGCCGTGGGCAAGTCCGCGCAGTTTCCGCTTCACGTCTGGCTGCCGGACGCGATGGAAGGCCCGACGCCGGTGTCGGCGCTGATCCACGCGGCCACCATGGTCACCGCCGGCGTCTACATGGTCGCGCGCGCGTTCCCGCTCTTCGCGCTCACGCCGGACGTCCTGCGTCTGATCGCCTGGGTCGGAGCCTTCACGGCGCTGCTGGCGGCGACGATGGCGTGCGTGGAATCCGACATCAAGCGCGTGCTCGCGTACTCCACGGTCTCGCAGCTGGGCTACATGCTGGCGGCGGCCGGCGCCGGCGATCATCACGCGAGCTTCGGCCATCTGCTGACGCATGGCGTGTTCAAGGCGCTGCTGTTCCTCGGCGCGGGCGTGGTGATCCACGCGTTCCACACCAACGATATGTTCCGCATGGGCGGGCTCTTCGCCCGCCTGCCGTGGACGGGCGTGGCCTTTCTGATCGGTACGCTGGCGCTGGCCGGGATCCCGCCGTTCCCGGGGTTCTTCTCGAAGGAGGCGATCCTGGCCGCCGTCCTGAACGGCGGGTTCAAGCTGCCGTTCGTCATGCTCGCCGTGACGTCGCTCCTGACGGCGTTCTACATGTTCCGCGCCGTCTTCCTCGTCTTCTTCGGGCGCGCGCACGGCCACGTCGCGGCCCATGGCGCGCCGCTCGCGATGGACGGCGTGTGCCGGCTGCTGGCGGCGGTCACCGTGGTCTACGGCCTCGTGCTGGCCTTCGGCGGTCACCACGGCGACGCGCCGGCGTGGCTGCCGTGGGTGTCGATGCTACTCGCCGCCGGCGGTATCGCGCTCGCGTGGGCGACCTACGAGCGCGGGATGGTGCCGGCATCGCGGCTGGCGGCGGCGCTGGCGCCGATCGACTTCCTGGCGCGCCGGCGCTACGGTCTCGACGGCGTCTATGCCGGGCTCTATCGCATCGTGCTGCTCGGCGTGTCCCGCGCGATCGGCTGGATCGACCGCTATCTCGTCGACGGCGTCCTCAACGTGCTGAGCGCGGCGGTGCTGCGGGCCGGCGACCGCCTGCGCCGCCTCCAGACCGGTCAGCCGCAAGACTACGTCTACGGCGTCGCGTTCGGCGTGCTGCTCCTCCTGGTCTGGGGTCACCTCGCGACTCGATGACGCCATGATCCGATTTCCGGTGCTGTCGGTCATCACGTGGATGCCGTTCCTCGGCGCCGTGCTGATCATGTTCGCCGCTCGCCACCGGCCACTGGCGGTGCGAGTCATCGCCACCGTCAGCACCGCGATCTCGACGGCGCTGTCGCTCGGCCTCTACGTCGCCTACGACCGCGAGGCGGCGCTGCAGGGCACGAATTTCCAGTTCTACGAGAAGGTGTCGCTGGTCCCGCCGCTCGGGATCAATTACGAGCTCGGCGTCGACGGCATCAGCCTGCTGATGGTGCTGCTGACCTCGATCATCATCTTCGCCGGCGTCTTCGCCTCATGGACGATCGCGTCGCGGAGCCAGGAGTTCTACGCGCTGTTGCTGGCCCTCGTCACCGGCGTCTACGGCGTGTTCGTGTCGCTCGATCTCTTCGTCTTCTTCCTGTTCTACGAGCTGGCCGTGCTGCCGATGTATCTGCTCATCGGAATCTGGGGCTCGAGCGGCGAGGTGCGGCCGCGCGGCGTCTTCGCGTGGGCGTTCCGGGAGACGGGTGTGGGCTCGAAGGAATACGCGGCCATGAAGCTGACGCTCTATCTGCTGTTCGGCTCCGCGTTCATCCTGGTGGGCATCTTCGCGCTGTACGTCACCGCCGGCACCGCGTCGTTCTCGTTCCTCGACTTCGAGGGCACCGCCTTCGATCCGAGCCTCCAGCGCTGGGTCTTCCTCGCCTTCTACATCGGCTTCGGCATCCTGGCGGGCATCTGGCCGCTTCATACCTGGTCGCCCGACGGCCACGCCTCGGCGCCGACGGCGGTGTCGATGCTGCACGCCGGCGTGCTCATGAAGCTCGGCGCCTACGGGGTGGTGCGGATGGGCATGGGCCTCTTGCCCGAGGCCGCCGCCGAGCTCGCCTGGCTGGTGGGTGGCGTGGCCTGCATCAACATCGTCTACGGCGCGCTCTCGGCCATGGCCCAGGTCGATCTCAAGTACGTCATCGCGTACTCGTCCGTCTCGCACATGGGGCTCGTCATGCTGGGCGCGGCCACGCTGACGGAGGCCGGTCTGAACGGCTCGGTGTTCCAGATGTTCGCGCACGGCGTGATGACCGGATTGTTCTTCGCCCTCGTCGGACTGGTCTACGAGAAGGCGCACTCGCGGGAGATCGGCAAGATGGGTGGCTTCGGCCGCGTGATGCCCGGCGTGGCGACGGCCTTCACCATCGGCGGCCTGTCCTCGCTCGGGCTGCCGGCGACGTCCGGGTTCGTGGCCGAGATCCTGACGTTCATGGGCGCGTGGCGGTCGGCGTACAGCTGGTGGCTGGTGCCGGCGGTCGCGGGAACGTTCCTCACCGCCGTCTACGTCCTGCGCGTCACCAAGCAGATCTTCTGGGGCCCGCCGTCGCCGCACTTTCACCATCTCGAGGACGCGCGCGGCACCGAGTGGGTGGCCCTCGTCATCCTGGTCTTCGTCCTCGTGCTCTTCGGTGTCGCCCCCGGGATCGCGCTGGTCCCGGTCGACACGGCGACCGTGCCGCTGCTGTCGCGGATCCTCGAGCCGTGAGGGCCTCACCGCTCGTCCTCGAGCTCGGCACCGGCGCCCTGATGCTCCTGGTCTTCGGTCTCGGCCTCTTCGGGCGTCCCCGCGAGCGGCGCCTGGTGGGCCTCCTCGCCACCGCCGGCGTCTTCGTGCTCGGTGTCCTCGCCATGCTCCTGGCGCCGTCGGGCCCGGCGCTGGGCGGGATGTTCGTGCAGGACGGCCTCGCCGTCTTCGTCAAGCGGGTCTTCCTGGCCGCGACGTTCATCGGCCTGCTGGCCGGGCTCGGCTCACCGCAGTTCGCTCGCCGCAGCGCCGAGTACCACGTGCTCATCCTCACCTCGCTGCTCGGCATGCTGACGCTCGCCTCCGCGCGCGACGTGATCCTCCTCTTTCTCGCCTTCGAGCTCATGTCCATCCCTCTCTACGTGCTGGCCGGCTTCGCCAAGCGCGCCCCGGAGGCGCTGGAAGCCTCGCTGAAGTTCTTCCTGGTCGGCTCGGTGTCCTCCGCGGTGATGGCTTACGGCTTGTCGTTCGTCTACGGCGCCACCGGCAGCACGAGCCTGGCCGTCATCGCGAAGGCGCCCGGCAATCCCTGGCTCACCCTCGGGCTGCTGGCGGTGCTGACCGGCGTGGCGTTCAAGATCGCAGCGTTCCCGTTCCACATGTGGGTCCCGGACACCTACGAGGCGGCGTCGACGCCGTTCGTGGCGTGGCTCAGCGTGGCTCCGAAGGCAGCGGGCTTCGTGCTCCTCTTCCGGATCTACTTCGAGGGCGCCGGTGATCGCGCAGGGGTGTGGGGGCCGCCGGCGGCGGCGCTGGCCACGGCCACGATGCTCGCCGGCAATCTGATGGCGCTTCCGCAGAAGAATGCCAAGCGGCTGCTCGCGTACTCGGGGATCGCGCAGATCGGCTACATGCTGGTCGGGATCGCGGCCGCCTCGGCGTCGGGCACCGCGATGGTCCTCTTCTATCTGGTCGCGTACGTCTTCGGCAACATGGGGGCATTCCTGGTGGTCGAAGCGGTCGCCCGCTCGGAGGGCTCCGAGGCGACCTCGGCCTTCCGCGGCCTCGCGCAACGCTCGCCGCTGCTGGCGCTCGCCATGCTGCTCTTCCTGCTGTCTCTGGGCGGCATTCCGTTCGTCGCGGGCTTCTGGGCCAAGCTGTACGTTTTCTGGGCCGCCGCCGAGCGGGGACTCTACTGGCTGGTCCTCATCGGCGCGATCCTGACGGTGGTCGCCCTCTTCTATTACCTGATCATCGCCAAGAGCATGTACATCGAGGCGTCGTCGCGCACCGATGGCGTGAAGGTCGCGCCCGCGCTGGCGGCATCCGTCGTGCTCTGCGTGATCGGCATCCTCGCCCTCGGCGTCTATCCGAAGTCCGTCGTCATGGCCGCGCTTCGGGTGGCGGCGCCGCTATTCTAGAGTCGGAGGGGGCCTCGGCGGCCCCCTCCGAGCCTCCCCCCAGATCAGGTTTGCGGCGGCAAAGCCGCCGCTCGGACGGCGTGATTCCCGGTGAGGCTCGGCGGGATCCGCCCGGTTGGCTTCGCACTCCTTGCACGCGCGCTTGACGGTTGGGGATCTGTCGGGTAGGTTACTGTACCGACTGGTTGGTACAGATGACGACGATCAAGATCCCGACCGCTGCCCCCCGTTCCCGTGACGGGCGTAGCACGCGCGAGGCGGTCATCGCCGCCGCCATGCGGCTGATTCACGTGCACGGGTACAAGGCGATGGCGCTCGACGACGTGCTCCGCGACAGCGGCGTGGGCAAGGGCAATTTCTACTACCACTTCAAGAGCAAGGAAGATCTCGGGCACGCCATCCTGGACCAGATCGTCGACGGCTTCCTGGAGCGGACGCTGGCCCCGTGCTTCGCCGATCCCGACGCGGCGCCGCTGGGACAGATCCGCTGCTTCCTCGACCGTGTGCTGGAGGCGCAGCGCCAGAGCAACTGCGTCGGCGGCTGCGTGATGGGCAACCTCGCCTCCGAGCTCTCGGACGTCCACGAGGGGTTCCGGACGCGGCTGGCCATGCTCTTCACGGCGTGGCAGGCGCGGCTGGCCAGGGCGCTCGACTCCGGGCGCCGGCGTGGCGAGCTGGCCGGCGACTCGGACCCGGACACGATCGCCCAGTTCGTGGTCGCCTCGCTGGAGGGCGCCATCCTGCTCGCGAAGCTTTCGAAGGACATCCGCGTGATGGAGCAGTGCGTGGCCGAGCTGAAGCGCTATCTGGCGCTGCACGAGGTGCGCTCATGACCGTGTCGTCAGGACCGCGCGTCGACGTCGACGCCGAGCTGGTCGAAGCCCTCCGCCGCGACGATCCCGACGCGCCCGAGCAGCTCGTCGAGCGCTTCGGAGACCGCGTGTATCGCCTCGCCATGCGAATCACCGGACTCAACGAGGATGCCGAGGAGGCCGCGCAGGACGCGCTCTGGACCGCCGCGCGCAAGATCCACACCTTCAAGGGCGAGTCCGCGTTCGGCAGCTGGCTCTACCGCATCGCCGCCAACGCGGCCTACCAGAAGCTCCGCACGCGCCGCGCGAAGGCCAAGGAGATCTCGCTGGAGGACGTGCTGCCTGCGCTCGACGACGATGGCCGTCACTTCGAGCCGATGGCCGACTGGTCCTCGCGCGTCGACGAGCAGGCGCTCACCGGCGAGCTTCGCGAGGTCCTCCAGCGGGCGATCGACGGCCTGCCGCCCGACTACCGGACGGCGCTCGTGATGCACGACGTCGAGGGGCTCTCGAACCCCGACATCGCCGAGACGCTCGGCATCAGCCTGCCCGCGGTGAAATCGCGCGTGCATCGCTCTCGCCTGTTCGTGCGCAAGCAGCTCTCCGCGTACATGGGCGTGGCGGCGAGTTGACGCCTCCGCGGGCTTTGTGGTCTTATAAACGGCCGTCACTCAACGATTCAGGGAAGGCAACGAGCGCATGGAAGCCGTGATCGCGACGGGTGGAAAGCAGTATCGCGTGACGCCGGGCCAGGTGATCGCGGTCGAGAAGGTCGCCGGCGACAAGGGCGCGGCGGTGGAGTTCCGGTCGGTCCTCTTCGTCAACCGTGACGGCGAGGTCCTCTCCGGCGACCAGGTCGCCAGGGCCCGCGTGTCCGGCGAGGTCGTCACCCAGGCCCGCGGCCGCAAGATCGAGGTCGTGAAGTTCAAGCGACGGAAGAATTACCGCCGTCACCGCGGCCATCGCCAGTCGGTGACGAGCGTACGCATCACCAAGATCGAGGTCTAGAGAGCATGGCTCACAAGAAAGGCGTCGGCAGCTCCCGCAACGGCCGCGACTCGAATCCCCAGATGCTGGGTGTCAAGCGCTTCGGCGGCCAGTTCGTCACCGGCGGCAGCATCCTCGTCCGCCAGCGCGGAACGCGCTTCCATCCCGGTCTGAATGTCGGTCTCGGGTCGGACGACACGCTGTTCGCGAAGATCGATGGCTACGTGCGGTTCGAGCGTCGAGGCGACAGCCGCTACGTGAGCATCGTCGCCACTCCGGCCTAGGCGCGCTCGAGCGGGCGCCCCCGCCCGCGAGCACCGAGATGTTCGTCGACGAGATCGACATCTTCGTCAAGGGCGGCGACGGGGGCGCCGGCTGCGTCAGCTTCCGCCGTGAGAAGTACGTCCCGCGCGGCGGCCCCGATGGCGGTGACGGCGGTGACGGCGGCTCCGTGTATCTCGAGGCCGATCCCGCCCTCACGACGCTCCTCGACTTCCACTACCAGCGGCACTATCACGCGCCGCGCGGCCAGCACGGCCAGGGGAACAACTCCGCGGGCGCGAGCGGCGACGATCTGGTGCTCCGCGTGCCGATCGGAACGGTCGTCAGCGATCGTGACAGCGGTGAGATGCTCGGGGATCTCACCGAGCGCGGGCAGCGCGTGCTCGCCATCGCCGGCGCCCGCGGCGGCCGTGGCAACGCGCGATTCGCCTCCTCGACGAACCAGGCGCCGCGCCGCGCCGATCTCGGCCGTCCCGGGCCCGAGCGCTGGCTGCACCTCGAGCTGAAGATGCTGGCCGACGTCGGCGTGATCGGCTTTCCGAACGCCGGCAAGTCGACGCTCGTCTCTCGACTGTCGGCGGCCAAGCCCAAGATCGCCGGCTATCCGTTCACGACGCTCGCGCCCACGCTCGGCATCGTCCGCGCCGACGGCGATCGGTCGTTCGTCATCGCCGATCTGCCCGGCCTGATCCCCGGCGCCGCCGAGGGCAAAGGTCTCGGTCACCAGTTCCTGCGGCACACCGAGCGCACGCGGGTGCTCGTCCACATGCTCGATCCGGATCCGAACACCGGGCGCGACATCGTGGACGACCTCGACGCCATCAACGCCGAGCTCGCCGCCTACTCCCCCGAGCTGGCGGCGCGGCCCCAGATCGTCGTCGTGAACAAGGCGGACCTGCTCGACGGAGCCGGGCCGGAGGCGCAGGCCGCCGTGGACAGGATGCGTCGGCGATTCGTCGAGGCCGGCCAGCCGTTCCTCGTGATCTCGGCCGCCACCGGGCGCGGCCTGACCGAGCTCGTCCGCGCGGTCGCCGCGCGCCTGGACACCACCGGATGGCTGCGCGCCGCCAGCTAGGCCGCGTCCGCCGGCTCGTCGTCAAGGTCGGCACCGGGCTGATCACGCAGCCCAAGCTCGGTCCCGACCCCGATCGCATCGCGGCCCTCGCCGGCGACATCGCGGCCGTTCGCGAGGGCCGCGAGATCGTGCTCGTCAGCTCGGGCGCCATCGCAACCGGCATGGCGCGGCTGGCCCTCGCCGCGCGGCCGCGGTCGATCCCGGAAAAACAGGCGGCGGCCGCCGTCGGCCAATCCGCGCTCATGTGGCACTACGAGCACGCGTTCAAACGTCACGGCCTCCCGGTCGGCCAGGTGCTGTTGACCGCCCACGACATCTCGGATCGCGCGCGGTACCTGAACGCGCGGAACACGCTGCTGGCCTTGCTGAAGTTCGGCGTCCTGCCCGTGGTGAACGAGAACGACACCGTCGCCGTCGAGGAGATCAAGGTCGGCGACAACGACAACCTGAGCGCCCTGGTTGCCTCGCTCATCGACGCCGACCTGCTCGTCGTGTTGACCGACGTCGACGGACTCTACACCAGCGATCCGGCCAAGGATCCGTCCGCCACCAAGCTCGACACGGTCGAGACGATCACCGACGAGATCGAGCGGCTCGTGTGGGGCGGAGCGGGCGCCGGCTCCGTGGGCGGCATGGCGACCAAGCTGCAAGCCGCGCAGAAGGCGGCGGCGGCCGGCGTGCCCATGGTGATCGCCAGCGGCCGCAAGCAGGGCGTCCTCGGGCGGATCCTCAAGGGCGAGCCGGCCGGAACCTACTTTGCCCCGAAGGCCGACCGCCTGGCCGCGCGCAAGCGCTGGATCGCCTTCGCCGTCACGCCGCAGGGCCGGCTCACGGTCGACGCGGGGGCGCAGCAGGCATTGACTCAGCACGGCAAGAGCCTGCTGCCGTCAGGCGTCGCGAAGGTCGAGGGTGACTTCGCCGCCGGCGAGGTGGTCGCGCTCGTCGTCGACGGCAACGGTCGGGAGTTCGCGCGGGGGCTCGTGAACTTCGACGCCCAGGAGCTGCGTCGCATCCAGGGCGTCAAGACCCGCGAGATCGCGCAGCGGCTCGGCTACAAGAGCTTCGACGAGGTGATTCATCGCGATAATTTGGTTGTGATGGGGGGCTCCGAGCGCCCCCCATCCCCCCCGGACGTTCGGAGCGCCCCGGCGTAGCCGTGGCGCTCCTCTGTGTCGCGACTATAGTAGAGGGCACATGAGAGTAGAGGGCACATGAGCCTCAGAGAGCTAGTCGAGGGCAAGGCGCGGGCGGCCCGGCGAGCGGCCGACGCGCTGGCGCTCTGCGGCACACGGGTGAAGGACGAGGCGCTCGCGCAGATGGCGCGCGCGCTCGAGGAGAAGTCCGCCGCGCTGCTTGAGGCCAACCGCCTCGACGTCGAACGCGCGCGCGCCAAGGGGCTCACGCGCGCGTTCATCGACCGGCTCACGCTCAGCGAGGCGCGCGTGGAGCAGATGGCGCAGGGACTCCGCGAGATCGCGGCCTTCCCCGATCCGGTGGGGACGGTGGTGGAGTCGTGGCGGCGGCCGAACGGGATGGAGATCTCGCGCGTCGCGGTGCCGCTCGGCGTGATCGGCTTCATCTACGAGTCGCGACCGAACGTCACCGCCGACGCGGCCGGGCTCTGCGTGAAGTCCGGCAACGCGGTGCTCCTCCGGGGCGGCAGCGAGGCCATCGCGTCGAACGCGCTGCTGGCCGCGGTGCTGGGCAAGGCCCTGGAGAAGACGGGCGCGCCGCCCGACGCCATCCAGTTCCTGGACGTGACGGATCGCGAGGCGGTGGCGCTGATGCTCGAGCAGGACCGGTATCTCGACCTGGTGATTCCGCGCGGCGGCGAGGAATTCGTGCGCTGGGTGGCCGAGCGCTCGCGAGTGCCCGTCCTGAAGCACGACAAGGGCGTGGTGCACGTCTTCGTCGACGCGGGCGCGGATCTCGAGATGGCGAGCGCCATCGTGCTGAACGCGAAGACGCACCGCCCCTCCGTGTGCAACGCGCTCGAGACGCTCCTGGTCGACGCGGCGGTGGCTGAGCGCTTCCTGCCGGCAGTGGCGGCCCGGCTGTCGGAGGCGGGTGTCGAGCTGCGCGGCTGTGCGCGCACGCTGGCCCTCGTGCCGTCGGCGCGGCCCGCCACGGACGCGGACTGGGACGAGGAGTACCTGGATCTCGTGCTCGCTATCCGTGTCGTGGACGGGCTTGACGAGGCGATGGACCACATCCGTCGTCATGGCACCGGGCTCGCGGAGGCGATCGTGACCAACGATCGCGCGCGCGCGCGCCGCTTCACGCGCGAGGTGGACTCGGCCGGCGTGCTCGTGAACGCCTCCACGCGCCTGCTCGACGGCCAGCAGTTCGGCATGGGCGCCGAGATGGGCATCTCCACCTCTCGGGTGCACGCGCGCGGCCCCGTCGGCGTGAGAGCGCTGACCACGACGAAGTTCGTCGTACAGGGCGACGGCCAGGTGCGGGACTAGTTTGGCCCGCACCGCGGTGTTCGGTGGGTCGTTCAACCCCATTCACTACGGTCACCTGCTGCTCGCTGACGATCTGCTGGAGATCCTCCGGCTCGATCGCGTGCTGTTCGTGCCGGCGAAGCATCCTCCTCACAAGGATCCCGCGCGCCTCGCACGGCCGGCCGATCGGCTGGCGATGGTGCGGCTGGCGACGGCGGGACACCGCGGCTTTGACGTCTCCGATATCGAGCTGGCGCGACCGGGGCCGTCCTACACGGTCGACACGCTGGCCGCCCTCGCGCGACCGGGCGAGGTCCTCTTCCTCATCGTCGGATCGGAGACGTTCCTGGACCTGCTGTCGTGGCGCGCGCCGCGCCGGGTCGCGCAGCTCGCCCGACTGGTGATCGTGCCCCGTGTGGGCAGTCCCTTCGACGCGGACAGCGAAGCGGCGCAGAAAGTCCTGCGCGAGATCGGCGTCGACGGCGGATTCACCCACGTCGACGCCGCCGGCGCCGTGCCGGAGCGCGGCGTCATCGTGTCGCGCGCCGCCTCGATGCCGATCTCCGCCTCGGGGCTCCGGCGACGGGTACGCGAGGGCCGCTCGCTGGCCTTCCGGCTGCCGCCGGCGGTGGCCGAGTACATCGCGGCCCACGGTCTGTACCGGGAGCCCGCGGTGTGACGCTGCGTCCGTCGGCCGAGCACAAGGCGCGCCGGGCCGCGCGCGCGGCCCTCGACAAGAAGGCCGTCGACCTGACCGTGCTCGACGTCCAGGGCGTGTCGACCGTCACCGATTACTTCCTCGTCTGCAGCGGACGCTCGGCGCCGCACATCAAGACGATCGCCGACGCGATCCGCGAGGAGCTGAAGGAGGACGGGGTCCGCCCGCTCCATGCCGAGGGTCAGGCCGAGAGCGGATGGGTGCTGCTCGACTACGGCGACGTGCTGATGCACGTCTTCCTCGCCGACACGCGCGCCTACTACGCGCTCGAGCGGCTGTGGGGCGACGCGCCGTCCATTCCTGTCGACGGCGTGTGACGTCGCGCGCGCGCGAGTGTCTTGCGCGCTCCCGCGCTGCGTGCTAGCGTACGGAAATTCGCCGCGTGGCGGCGCCCGGAGGGGAGGCTCGATGAGAAAAGATCGCGTCGCGCAATTCAAGAAGCGTCTCGTCGAGAAACATCGGCAGCTCTCGGAAGAGGTGGGGCGCACGGCGCTCTACGTCAAGGACCAGGAAGACGACTCCATCAAGGATCTCGGCGACCAGGCGAACACCGCCTACACCCGCGAGTTCTTTTTCGAGCTCGGCAACGGTGACCGCCGGCTGCTGCGCGACGTGATCTCGGCCCTGCAGAAGATCGACGACGGCTCCTTCGGCAGCTGCGAGCGCTGCGGCGAGGATATCGCCGAAAAGCGGCTGGAAGCGCTGCCGTTCGCGCGCTACTGCATCGATTGCCAGCGCGCCATCGAGCAGGAGGAGCGGATGGCGGCCGGGTAGTCGCGCTCCGTTCTCGCCGCGCCGGCCAGGCACCGCCCGCATCGATGTCCCTGACGCTCCGTCCGTCGCTCACCACCCTCACTGTGCTCGGTCACCGCGCGCTCCGCGCCCTCGGCTTCGAGCGTCCGCCGGCCAGCGGCGAGCACGATCCGCAGGCCGCGGAGGCGATGCAGCGCGCGCAGGAGGCGCGCCGGGCCGGTCGGCTCGACGAGGCCCGCACGCTCTTCCGCTACGTCGCGCAGCGCTGGCCGGCGCACCGCGGCGCCCTGCACGAGCTGCGCGACCTGGCCGTCGACGCGCGGCAGTGGGACGAGGCGATCGGCGTGCAGCAGCAGCTCATGGCGCTGGCGCCGCCGGCGGATCGCGCGGCCGAGGCCGCCTGGCTCGCCGTCGAGTACTACGAGCTCGGCCGCCTGGAGCTGGCGCGCGGCGAGGCGACCAGCGCGGTGGGTCATTTCAAGGCCGCCCTTCGTGCGGACGCCGCGTTCACGCCGGCGGTGGTGGCGCTCGGCGATGCCTACGAGGCCGTCGGCGATCCGCGCGAAGCGCTGCGCACGTGGGAGCGCGCCGTGGAGACGCAGCCCGCACTGCCGCTGCTCGCGCGCCTCGAGCGCGCCTACCGCGAGCAGAGCCGCCCGAGCCGCATGATCGCGCTGTACCGCAGCGCGTCCGAGCGGGCGCCCGACGACCTCGCCCTCGCCGCCGCGCTCGGCCGCGTGTACTTCGAGCTCGAGATGCTCGACGAGGCCGCCGACCAGTTCGAGAAGCTCGAGGTCCGCGCCCCGGATCTGCCCGTCGTCCACGCCTTCCTCGGCGCCGTCTTCGAGCGCCGCGGCGAGACGCGCGAGGCCTTCGAGGAATATCGGCGTGCGCTGCGACTGGGCCACGCCTTCGACTGGCCACACCGCTGCACCGCCTGCGGCGCCGTGGCGCCGCGCTGGCAGGATCGTTGTGGCGGCTGTCGCCGCTGGAACACGCTCCGCCCGAGCCAGACGCGCTGAACCTGGCCGTGCCCGTCTAGAACAGGCCACCTGCGGTTCACACGGAACACAGGGCTCCGATAACAATGGCCATGCGGGAGTGGGCGCTGGCCGCGCTCGATCTCGTCTTCCCCGCGCTCTGCGCCGTGTGCGCGACGGCGCTCGGCCCCGGCCGGCGCGATCCGCTGTGCGCCGCGTGCTGGAACGCCATCCGGCGGATCGACTCGCCCCTCTGCGGGCGGTGCGGCCTGCCCTTCCTCGTGTTCGACGTGGCGCGTGCTGAGGCGCTGGCCGTCGGCGGACCCTGCGGCGACTGCGCGATCGCGCCGCCCGCCTTCGACTGGGCGCGGGCGGGCGGTGTGTATGCAGGGCCCCTGCGGGAGGCGGTCCAGCGACTGAAGTTCGCGCGCAAGCCCGCCCTCGCGCGCCCGCTCGGCGATCTGGTCGTGGAGCAGTGGGCGGCGCGGCTCCCCGCGCTCGACGCGGTGGTGCCGGTGCCGCTCGCGCGCGCCCGCGAGCGCGCGCGTGGATTCAACCAGGCGATGCTCCTGGCGGAGCGGATCGCCCGCGGTCTCGGCACGCGCCTCGAGGCGCGCTGGCTGGCCCGCGCGCGCGACACGGCGCCGCAGACGGACCTGACCGGCGCTGCGCGCCGGGCCAACGTCCGCGGCGCCTTCATCGCGTCGGCCGCGGTGGCCGACCGCGATGTCGCCCTCGTGGACGACGTGCTCACGACGGGCGCGACGGCCTCGGAGTGCGCGCGCGTGCTGCGCGGCGCGGGCGCGCGCAGCGTCGGCGTGCTCACAGTTGCCCGTGTATTGTAAGTGGCCGTATAATTTCGACCGAACCCAGCCAAAGGAGCTCCCATGAGTATTCGAGTCGGCGTCAATGGATTCGGCCGCATCGGGCGAGTTTTCTTTCGCACCGCGCTCGAGGCGAGCGACATCGAAGTGGTCGGCGTCAACGATCTGGCCGATGCCAAGACCCTGGCCCACCTGCTGAAGCACGACTCGGTCCACGGCAATCTCAAGGCCGAGGTCACGTCGAAGGGCGAAGCGATCTTCGTCAACGGGCGGGAGATCCGCGTCTGCGCCATCAAGGATCCCGCCTCGCTGCCGTGGAAGGAGCTCGGCGTGGATGTCGTCGTGGAGTCGACGGGCATCTTCCGCGACACCGCGACGGCCAGCAAGCACATCGCCGCCGGCGCCAAGAAGGTGATCATCACGGCCCCGGCCAAGGACCCGGACGTGACGGTGGTCCTCGGCGTCAACGAGAAGAGCTACGATGCCGCCAAGCACCGCATCATCTCGAATGCCTCGTGCACGACCAACTGCCTGGCCACCACCGCGAAGGTCCTCGACGACAAGTTCGGCATCAAGCGCGGCTTCATGACGACCGTCCACTCCTACACCAACGACCAGCCGATCCACGACTTTCCGCACAAGGACCTGCGCCGGGCGCGCGCCGGCGCCGTGAGCATGATCCCCACCACCACCGGCGCCGCCACCGCCGTGGGCCTGGTGCTGCCCAAGCTCAAGGGCAAGCTCGACGGCATTGCCATCCGCGTGCCGACCGCGAACGTGTCCGTGGTCGACCTGGTGGCCGAGCTGGACCGGCCGGCCACGCCGCAGGCCGTGAACGATGCCTTCCGCGAGGCGGCGACCGGCGCCCTGCGCGGCATCCTCGACGCCACGGACGAGGAGCTCGTCTCCGCGGACTTCAACGGCAACCCGCACTCGTCGATCGTCGATCTGCCCTCCACCGCGTTCGTCGACGGCAACCTCATCAAGGTGCTCGCCTGGTACGACAACGAGTGGGGCTACTCGTCACGGGTGCGCGACCTGATCAAGTTCATCGGCAAGACGCTGTAACTTGCCGAAGCTCACGATCGAGCGGCTGGCGCTGTCCGGCAAGCGCGTGTTCGTCCGCGCCGACCTGAACGTCCCCCTGGAAGGCGGCAAGGTCTCGGACGATACGCGGCTGCAGGCGGTGGTGCCGACGCTCCGTTACGCGCTCGACGCCGGCGCCTCGGTCGTGCTGGCCTCGCACCTCGGCCGCCCCAAAGGCCGACCCGATCCGGCATACTCGCTACGGCCCGTGGCGGAGCGGCTCGCCTCACTGCTCGAGCGCCCGGTGCCGCTCGCACCCGATTGCGTGGGCGACGCCGCGCGCGCACAGGCGCAAACGCTCAAGCCCGGCGAGGTGCTGCTGCTGGAGAACCTGAGATTCCACCCCGAGGAGGAAGAGAACGACGACGGGTTCGCCCGGCAGCTGGCGGAGCTCGCCGACTGCTACGTGGACGACGCCTTCGCGGCGGCCCACCGCGCCCACGCCTCGATCGCCGCCATCACGCGGCACCTGCAGCCGGCGGCGGCCGGCTTGCTCATGCAGCGAGAGCTGGCGGCGCTCGGCCGGATACTCGAGTCGCCGGAGCGTCCGCTCGTGGCGCTGCTCGGCGGGGCCAAGGTCTCCGACAAGGTCGCGCTCGTCGAGCATCTCATCGGCACGGTGGACGCGCTCGTCATCGGCGGCGGCATGGCCTTCACCTTTCTGCGCGCGCTCGGCCACTCCATCGGACGGTCGCTCGTGGAGCCGGACAGGATCGAGACGGCGCGCGGAGCGCTCAACGCAGCGCGAAGCCGCGGAGTCCCGCTCACGCTCCCCGTCGACACGGTGGTTGCCGACGGGCTCGACAGCGACGTCGGCCGCGCGGTCGGCATCCGCGAGATTCCGGATGCCCAGATGGGCCTCGACATCGGACCGCGAACGACGGAGCGGTTCGCCGCCGTCCTGAAGTCCGCGCGCACGATCGTCTGGAATGGCCCCATGGGCGTTTTCGAAAAGCCGCCGTTCGCGACGGGCACGCTCGCGGTGGCGCGGGCGGTCGCCGACGCGCCGGCCTTTTCGGTCATCGGCGGGGGCGACACGATCGCCGCCGTCAACATGGCCGGTGTCGCGGATCGCATCGGCTACATCTCGACGGCCGGCGGCGCGTTCCTCGAATTCCTCGAGGGGCGCCCGCTGCCCGGCGTCGAGGCGCTGACGGAGGCTCGGTGATGCGGACGCCGCTGGTGATCGGCAACTGGAAGATGCACGGCACCATTCCCGAGGCGCGCGCGCTCGCCACCGGCATTCGCGACGGGTTGAAGCGGCCGCGGGGCGTCGAGGTGGCGATCTGTCCGGCGTTCACCGCGCTGGCCGCCGTGTCGGAGATCGTCAACGGCACTCCCATCGCCCTGGGCGCCCAGACCTGCCATCATGAGCCGTCGGGCGCGCACACCGGCGAGATCTCGCCGCCGATGCTGCTCGACCTCGGCTGCCGCTACGTGCTGGCCGGCCACTCCGAACGCCGGCGCGAGCTGGGCGAGAGCGATACGCAGATCAACCGCAAGGTCGTGGCGGCCGTGGCGCACGGCCTCACGCCGGTGCTATGCGTCGGCGAAACGGCGGACGAGCGCCGGCAAGGGCTCACCTTCACGACCGTCGAGGGGCAGCTGCGCGCCGGCCTCGCGCGTGTCGAGCCGGCTGCGCTCGGCAAGGTGGTTCTGGCCTACGAGCCCGTATGGGCCATCGGTACCGGCGTCAACGCGACGCCCGCGCAGGCGGCGGAGGTGCACGGCTATCTCCGAGGGCTCCTCTCCGAGCTCGCATCCAAGGAGATCGCGCAGGGGGTCCGTATCCTCTATGGCGGCAGCGTCAAGGCCGACAACATCGACGCGCTCGCGGCCGAGACGGAGATCGACGGCGCGCTCGTGGGGGGCGCCAGCCTCGTCGCGCAGGGGTTCATCGCTATCGTGCGGAAGGCGGCGCGAGCCGCGAGGGGAGAGTAGATTGATCATCGCGCTCACCATCGTTCACGTCCTCATGTGCCTGGCGATCATCGCGATCGTGCTGCTCCAGGCCGGCAAGGGCGCCGACATCGGCTCGGCGTTCGGCGGCGCGGGCAGCCAGGCGGTGTTCGGCTCGATGGGCACCCCGACCGTGCTCGGCAAGATCACGGCCGCCGTCGCCATCGTGTTCACCGTCACCTCGTTCTCGCTGGCGCTCCTCGGCGGCGAGCGCTCCGCCTCGGTGGTGCGCGAGCCGGTGCCGGCTCCCGCGCCCGCGGCGCCCGCGCCGGCCGCGCCCGCTGCTCCGGCTGTGCCCGCGGCGCCGGCTCCGGCGCCGTCGAAGTAGCGGGAGAGCACCGTGTGTCGGCCGGCATGATGGTGACGCGGCTCGTCGCCCTCGGTGTCGTCATCGCGCTGCTCTCCGCCTGCGCGGGCGACGGAGACCGCGCCGGCGAGCCGGCGCCGCCGCTCCTCGCCTCGGCGGCGGCCGACACGCCGGCGTACGGCGACACCTACATCGACTCGCTGCTCGGGGACATCTCCAGCCTCATCCCGACCATCACCAGCGACGGCTCGTCGCACGCGGTGGGCGGACTCATCTACAGCGGACTCGTGCGCTACGACAAGAACCTGGCGCCGGAAGGCGACCTCGCCGAGTCGTGGTCATTCAGCGCGGACTGCCGGCGGCTGACGTTCCGGCTGCGTCCGGGCGTGCGCTGGCACGACGGCCAGCCGTTTACGGCGGACGACGTCGTCTTCACCTGGCAGACGATCGTGAATCCACAGACGCCGAGCCCCTACAAGGCCGACTACCTCGACGTCGAGAAGGTCGAGGCCGACGGTCCTCACACCGTGCACGTGTACTATCGGCAGCCCTACGCCAAGGCGCTCACGAGCTGGGCCACCTGGATGCTGCCCCGCCACCTCCTGGAGCCGTTCGTGCGCGAGGGCCGCATCCGCGAAGCGCCGCAGAACTGGAATGCGCCGATCGGGACCGGACCGTACCGGTTCGTCTCGCGGCGGGCGGGCGAGCGCATCGTCCTCGTGGCGAGCCCGGACTACTGGGAGGGCCGGCCGAACCTCTCGCGCGTGGTCTATCGGGTCATTCCGAGCCAGGCCACCACGTTCCTCGAGCTCAAGGCGAAGGGCGTCGACTCGGCCGCGCTCACCGCGCTCCAGTACAAGCGGCAGACCGACTATCCGGCCTTCGCCCGCGCCTACACGAAGTTCCACTATCCGAGCAACGCGTACACGTACTTCGGCTTCAATCTCAAGGATCCGCGCTTCGCCGATCGCCGGGTGCGGCAGGCCTTCGCCCACGCCATCAACAAGCGCGAGCTCATCGACGGAGTCATCCTCGGCATGGGGCGTGAGGCGACGGGGCCGTACAAGCCGGGGACGTGGGCGCACACGGACCGTGTGAAGCGTTACCCGTACGACATGAACCGCGCGCGCCAGCTGCTGGCCCAGGCTGGTTGGACGGAGCGCAACGCCGATGGCCTCCTCGTCAAGGACGGCCGGCCGTTCACCTTCGAGATCCTCACCAACCAGGGCAACGACGAGCGCAAGAAGATCGCCGAGATCCTCCAGTCGCAGCTGCGCGAGCTCGGCGTGGGCGTCGAGATCCGCATCCTCGAGTGGGCGGCGCTGCTGAAGGAGCACATCCGCAAGCGCCGCTTCGAGGCCATCGTGCTCGGGTGGGGGACCGGCGTCGATCCTGACCAGTTCGTCATCTGGCACTCCTCGCAGATGGCGCCGGAGCAGATGAACCACATCGGCTACTCGAACCCGGCGGCCGATGCCGCCCTCGAGCAGGGACGGACCGCCTGCGTGCAGGCGGAGCGGGTCAAGCACTATCACCGCCTGCAGGAGATCCTCGCCGAGGACCAGCCGATCGTGTTCCTGTATTTCCGCGAGGCGCTGCCGGTGGTCTCCTCGCGCATCCACGGCATCGATCCCGGCCCCAACGGCATCAGCTTCAACTTCACGAAATGGTTCGTGCCCAGGCAGCTGCAGCGGTACACGGCGGGCTGAGCGCTGCTCGGCTACGCGCTCCGGCGGCTGCTGTTCGCCATTCCGCTCCTGATCGGCATCACCTTCATATCCTTCCTCGTCATCCATCTCGCGCCCGGCGATCCGACGGAGCTCATCGGCAGCGAGGATCCCACGACCATCCAGTCCCTCGAGCAGATGCGCAAGCTCTACGGGCTCGATCAGCCGCTCTACGTGCAATACGGGAGCTGGCTCAAGCGCATCGTGCTCCTCGACTTCGGGCGGTCGTTCCAGCCGGACGGACGCCTGGTGCTCGACAAGATCCGCGAGCGCTTGCCCGTGACGCTGCTGCTGAATCTCATCGAGATGCTGATCATCCTGGCCATCGCGATTCCCATCGGCGTCCGGTCGGCCACCCATCAGTACTCCGCCTTCGACAAGGTCACCACGCTGTTCGTCTTCGTCGGGTTCGCCACGCCGGACTTCTGGCTGGCCGTGCTGCTCCAGATCCTGTTCGGGGTCCACCTCGGCTGGCTGCCGATGTCGCAGCTGCGGAATCCCATGTGGGAGTTCCTGCCGTTCTGGCGCCAGCAGTGGGACTTCGTCAGCCACCTCATCCTGCCCATCGCGGTAGCGACGTTCGGCGGTCTCGCCGGGTTCTCGCGCTACATGCGCCAGTCGATGCTCGAGGTGATCCGGCAGGACTACATCCAGTCGGCCCGGGCCAAGGGCCTCGACGAGCGCAAGGTCATCGGCAAGCACGCCCTGCGCAACGCGCTGATGCCGATCGTGACCATCCTCGGGCTGTCGCTGCCCGGGCTCATTGGCGGCAGCGTGATCGTGGAGACGATCTTCGCCATCCCCGGCATGGGGCTCCTGATGGTGCAGTCGGTGTTCGCGCGCGACTATCCCGTCATCATGGGGAACCTGGTTATCGTCTCGACGCTCACGCTGGTGGCCAACCTCATCGCGGACCTCACCTACAGCCTCGTCGATCCCCGCATCCGCGTGGGCCGCCGCGGCCGCCGCTGACTCGATGCGAGCGTTCTGGCGCGCGTTCGTCCGGAACAAGCTCGCCGTTCTCGGCGGCGTGGTGGTCGGCGTGCTGGTGGTGCTGGCCGCCATGGCGCCGCTGCTGGCGCCGTGGGATCCCCATCGACCCGACGTCAGGAAGATCCTCGAGCCCCCGTCGAAGCAGCACTGGCTCGGCACCGATCAGATCGGACGTGACGTCCTCTCGCGCATGCTCTACGGCTCGCGCGTCTCGCTCGCCGTCGGGTTCGTCTCCGTCGGCATCGCCACCGTCATCGGCATCCTGCTCGGCGCCGCCGCCGGCTACCACGGCGGCTGGGTGGACGGCTCCGTCATGCGACTGGTCGATCTGATGCTCGTGTTCCCGCGCTTCTTCCTCCTGCTGGCGGTCCTCGCGTTCCTGCAGCCCTCGATCTGGATGATCATGGCCGTGATCGGTCTCACGGGATGGATGGGTGTGGCACGCCTGGTGCGCGCCGAGTTCCTGGCCTTGAAGGAGCGCGAGTTCGTGCTGTGGTCGCAATCCATCGGCGCCAGCGCCACCCGGATCATCTGGCGGCACATCCTGCCCAACGCGATGGGCCCGATCCTGGTCGCCATGACTCTCGGCATTCCGGCCGCGATCCTCACCGAATCGGGCCTGTCGTTCCTCGGTCTCGGCGTGCGTCCGCCCTACGCGACCTGGGGCAACATCCTCAACGAAGGCCGCGACGCGATCGAGCTCGCCTGGTGGCAGTCGCTGTATCCCGGTCTGGCGATCCTCCTGACGGTCCTCTCGTACAACCTTCTCGGCGAAGGCATCCGCGACGCGCTCGATCCCCGGCTGCGGCAGAGCGTCGGCCGGTTTGGTGGCCGTGGACGTTGAGGTATACTTCGTCGCTGTCTCGAGCCGAAGTGGCGGAACTGGCAGACGCGCACGTTTGAGGGGCGTGTGGGGCAACCCGTGGGGGTTCGAGTCCCCCCTTCGGCACCATGATGTTCTAAGCGGGCACCGTGAGCGAGCGACTCCCGGTGCGACAGCGCGCGCGAGAGGATTTTGCGACGCAGCCTTCGGGGCGTAGCCCGAGTGACCATCGAAGAAGTTTCCCCACTCCGTAGATCTACGATCTGTTCTCGAGTGTCGCTGGCTGCTAGACTTCCGTCCTCTCAGTTCTGGCGCAATTGCGTGGTGTCGAGAAAGGTCTGAGCAATAGCTGCGGGCGACGGCCGTCGAGAAATTCTGGTTGTGGCACCGGTACCGGGTGGAGTCTTTGCCGCAGCCCTGAGCGAGGCAGAAATGCCACAGCGTGTTTAAGCAACGCCCGCTGAGGGATATCCGCTCGCATCTCGTCGTTCTGGTGCTCGCCGCCACGGTGCCGGTTATCGCCTTCGCGGGCGTACTCACCGCGGTCTTCTGGCATCAGCAACGGGCCGCCTTCGAGCAGCAATTCCTCGAGCGCGTGCGCGCCATGTCGATTGCGCTCGATCGCGAAGTGGATGGGCACATCCGCGCTCTCCAGACGCTCGCTCATTCCCAGCTTCTCGCTGCCGGGGACATGTCCGCCTTCTACGAGCAAGCGAAACGGGTGAAGAACGAGCAGCCCGGGTGGGCCACGGTGATCCTGGCGGATATCAGCGGGGCCCAGATCTTCAACCTCCGACGGCCGTTCGGCGCGCCGCTGCCGAGGACCGCCTTCGGCGATACGGCAATCGCGCGCATCGTGGCCACAGGGCGGCCGGTGGTGGCTCCGCTCATCAAGGGTGCGGTGCTCGCGGCGTACACGACAAACGTTGGCATCCCCGTGAAGCGGCAGGGTGTCGTCACGCACATCCTGATCGTCGCCGTCGACCCGCCCGCGTGGCTGGAGTTCCTGGGCAGGTATCCGATCACCCCCGACGCGACGATGACACTGCTGGACCAGAACGGCGTTGTCATCGCGCGCACCCTGAACAACGAGCGCTGGATCGGCCAGCGGCCTGCGCCGGCGCTGTATGAGAAATCCCGCGTGAGCGCTGAAGGGACGTACCGCAGCCTCGGCCTGGAGGGGCAGTGGTTCTACTCCGCCCACAGTCGCGCGCCGCTCTCGGGCTGGACGGTGGCGACCGGTGTTCCGGCGGCGGGCGTCGAGGCGGCCCTATGGCGGTCGACCGCCGCGATGGTTGGTGGCGGCGTATTGTCGGCCGTCCTTGCCGTCGGCCTCGCCTACCTCTTCGGCCGCAGAATCGCTCAGCCCATCTCCCTCTTGGCACGGTCCGCGGCGGCGCTCGCGAGCGGCGGCCGGGTACCCGAGCCGCCATCGACAACGATCGCCGAGGTCGCCGAGACGTCGCGAGCGTTTGCGGATGCGGCGGTTCGTCTCCAGCGGCGGGAAGCGGCACTACGCGAGGCACATGCCGTGGCGGAAGACGCGAACCGAGCGAAGGACGAGTTCTTGGCCGTGCTATCGCACGAGCTTCGCACGCCGATCAATGCGGTGTACGGGTGGACGCGAATGCTGCACGCCGGGCAGATCACCGAGGGTGGCAAGGAGCGCGCGCTCGACGCGATCATGCGAAACGCGCACGCGCAGGTGCAGCTGATCGACGACTTGCTGGACGTCTCGCGAATCGTCACCGGGAAATTACGGCTCGATGTCCGGTCGGTCGACCTCCCGACCGTTGTCGAAGCCGCCCTCGATGCCGTGCGTCCCGCCGCCGAGGGCAAGGGCATCCGTCTCCAGCACGTCGTCGATCCCCGGGCGGGACGAATCCTGGGGGACCCCGACCGTCTTCAGCAGGTGGTGTGGAATCTCGTGATGAATGCGATCAAGTTCACGCCGAAGGGCGGTCGGGTTCAGGTCGGCCTGAGATGCGTCAACTCGCACGTCGAGATCGGCGTGAGTGACACGGGAGAGGGCATCTCCTCCGACATGTTGCCACTCGTATTCGACCGATTCCGCCAGGCGGACACCAGCAGCACGCGACTGCATGCGGGCCTGGGCCTCGGACTGGCGCTCGTCCGTCACCTCGTCGAGGCTCACGGCGGGACGGTGACGGCGCAGAGTCCCGGCAAGGGGAAAGGCGCGACCTTCGTGGTGACGCTGCCGGTGGCGCTCGCGAAGATCGAAGACGGCACCGCCGAAAGAGTCCACCCGACGGCACGCGCGGTCATGCCTACTTATGTGGGACCCGCGCTCGAAGGGATCAAGGTCCTCGTCGTCGATGACGATCCTGATGCTCTTGATCTCGCGACGGCAATCCTCGTATCCGCACGCGCGGACGTGAGGACCAGCGGTTCAGCTGATGAGGCGGTCGGGGTATTCCAAGCGTGGCCTCCTGACGTGCTGATCGCGGACATCGAGATGCCCGGCGAGGACGGCCTATCGCTGATTCGCAAGATCCGCGCGTTTGAGCCTGCCCGCGGCGGCAAGGTCCCGGCCATCGCGCTGACAGCCTATGGCCGCGTGGAGGATCGCATGCGGACGCTGTCCGCAGGCTTCAGCATGCACGTGCCAAAGCCTGTCGAGCCCGCGGAGCTGACGATGGTGGTCGCGAGTCTTGCGGGGCGCGAGGCGCCACGCCGGACCGACCGCACTCCCTCCGAGCCGCGTGGAGGCGCTGCTCCGATGAAGCCATGAAGGTTCGCTCGAATCTGCTCGTCCCACGGTCCTTACCGCCCTGCTGACGACAGCCGGGCCGGCTGAGCGGTCGTCGCGACTCCAGACGAACGGCGCGGCCCGCCCTGCGGCGAGCCGCGCCGATGTGCTGCACGAAGCGCCGGGTTACTGCAGCGGCTTCACCGCGATTTCGACGGCGACCGTGTCACCGCGCTTGACGCCTGCCAGCGCCGGCGGCGGCACGTGCAGGTCGAGCGTGCCGGCCTCGGCCGTCTTCAGGCTGAAGGTCCCCTTCGAGTTGTCGATCTTGGTGACCTGACCGGTCATCGTGTGCCGACCGAGGTAGTCGCCGCTGACGGCCGCCGAGGGGCTCGCCGCGGGCGCCGTCACCGCCGGCGCCGTGACCGAGGTCGCGCCGCTGGGCGTCGGGCGCGGCGCCGCCCCGCGAGATGTTGAAGGATTGCCAACGTCGGGGCTCGCGCTCGGGCTGCCGCTCGTCGACGGTGAGCCGGAACCGCTCGTTCCGGTGCCCCCGGCCGCGGAGCCGCCGGCGCTGCTGCCAGCGTCGGCGATGGTCACCGCCAGCGGGCCGACCGCCAGCGCGATCGCCAGCAGCAGAGAGAACATTGCCATCATTGCGTTCATCGAGATCCTCCTTCGAAACTACGGACTGCTCCCTCGACAATTACGGCGCCATCAGCGGAGCAACGGACATGCCACCCGACGGCTGTGATGCGCGTCGATCGCGCGCCGGGCCGTCGTGCGGCTCGCGAGACGGCATGGCATAATGAGGAGGTTTTGAGAGCGAAAAACGCCCTTCCGCTGCTCGATCCGAACGCAGCCCTCCGCGTCCCCAAGCCGGCGTGGTTGAAGGTCCGCGCGCCCGGCGGTCCGAACTACATGCGGCTCAAGACGCTGATGCGCGCCGCCAACCTGCACTCGGTGTGCGAGGAGGCGCGCTGTCCCAACATCGGCGAGTGCTGGGAAGACGCCACGGCGACGTTCATGATCCTCGGCGACGTGTGCACGCGCAACTGCGGCTATTGCGCCATCGCCCACGGTCGACCGGTGTGGGAGGATCGCGAAGAGCCGGAGCGCATCGGGCGCGCGGTGGCCGACCTGGCGCTCGAGTACGTCGTCATCACGTCGGTGAACCGTGACGATCTCGCCGACGGCGGCGCCGCGCACTGGGCGGCCACCATCGGCGCCGTGCGGCGCCATGCGCCGGCCTGCCGGGTCGAGGTGCTCATCCCCGACTTCCAGGGTCTGCGCACGTCACTCGAGGCCGTGATCGCGGCGGGTCCCGACGTCCTCAACCACAACACGGAGACGGTGCCGCGACTCTACAAGCGTGCCCGCCACGGAGGACGCTACGAGCGCACGCTGGAGCTGTTCCGGCGTGCGCGTGCCGTGGCGCCGGCGCTGCCGCGGAAGTCGGGGATCATCCTCGGCCTCGGCGAAGAGCGCGACGAGCTGCTGGCGACGATGCGTGACCTCGTCGCCGTCGGCGTCTCGATCCTGACGCTCGGTCAGTACCTCCGCCCCTCGGCGGCCCACCTGCCGGTGGAGAAGTATTACCATCCCGACGAGTTCGCGACGCTGGCCGAGCACGGCCGCGCGCTCGGCTTCATGCACGTCGAGTCCGGCCCGCTCGTCCGCAGCTCGTATCACGCGAAGAAGCAGGCCGACAGCGCGAGCGAAATCGGCGCATGACCGAGTACGGGATCATCGTGCTGGTCTTCGCGTTCGCGGCCGCGGTGGCGGGAGCGTTGCTGTTCATCCCGACGCTCATCGCACCCAGACGGCTGACGCCGGTGAAGGCCGAGCCGTTCGAGTGCGGGAAGGATGCCCTCGGCGTGTCGGAAGGGCGGTTCGCCATCAAGTTCTCGACGATCGCCATCCTCTTCATCCTCATCGACATCGAGCTGCTGTTCGTGTGGCCGTGGGCGATGCTGTACCGGACGCTCGGCGTGTTCGGCTTCGTCGAGATGATGGTCTTCCTCGGCATCCTGATGCTCGGCTTCCTCTACATCTGGCGCAAGGGAGGGCTCGAGTGGGAGTAGGCAGCTTCTTCACGGCGAAGCTCGACGAGGCGATCGGCTGGGCGCGGAAGTACTCCATCTTCCAGTACCCGTTCGTGACGGCGTGCTGCGGCATGGAGTACATGGCCACCGCCTGCTCGCATTACGACGTCGACCGGTTCGGCGCCGGTCTGCCGCGCTTCTCGCCTCGGCAGGCGGACGTCCTCTTCGTCGTGGGAACCATCTCGCACAAGATGGCGCCGGTCCTGAAGCGCATCTACGACCAGATGACGGAGCCGAAGTGGGTCGTGGCCTTCGGTGTCTGCACCTGCACGGGCGGGTTCTACGACAACTACGCCACCGTCCAGGGCATCGACACGATCATTCCCGTCGACGTCTACATCCCGGGCTGTCCGCCGCGCCCGGAGTCGGTGCTGGACGGGCTCATGAAACTTCAAGATCTGATCGCGGCCGGGGCGCAGCGCTACTGATGGACGGCGCCGCCATCCTGGACCGGCTGCGGACGCGCTTCGGCGCGGCCGTGGTGCAGACGCACGCGCATCGCGGTGATCACACCGCCGTGGTGGAGCGCTCGGCCATCGTCGACGTGCTCCGCCTGTGTCGCGACGATCCTGCGCTCGGCTTCGATATGCTGAGCGACCTCACCGCCGTCGATTTCCTGAAGTTCCCCGGGCGCGAGGACGGCCCGCGATTCGAGGTCGTCTACCATCTCTATTCGCTGCCGCACAACCACCGCGTCCGATTGAAAGTCAACGTCGACGAGGACGACCCCGTCGTCCCGACCGCGGTGGGCCTCTGGCCGATCGCCAACTGGCTCGAGCGCGAGGTGTGGGACATGTTCGGGATCCGCTTCGACGGCCATCCCGATCCGCGCCGCCTGCTCATGTACGAGGAGTTCGTGGGCCACGCGCTGCGCAAGGACTACCCGATCAACCGACGGCAGCCGCTGATCGGTCCGAAGATCTGACGATGGCGGAGACCACGCGCCGCGAGATCATGCTCGGCGAGGGCGCCGGCACCGGGACCGGCCAGGATCTGAAGGTCGGCGTGGGTCCCGCGCATCCGGCGATGCACGGCATCATCCGCATCGTCGCGGATCTCGACGGCGAGATCATCCGCAAGGCCGACGTCGAGATCGGCTACCTGCACCGCGCCTTCGAGAAGGACTGCGAGGTCGGCGGCTGGAACAACGCCATTCCGTACACGGACCGGCTCAACTACGTCTCGCCGCTGATCAACAACTTCGCCTACGCCTCGGCCGTCGAGAAGCTCCTCGGCATCGACGTCACCGAGCGCTGCAAGTACATCCGGACGATCATGTCCGAGATCTCGCGCGTCTGCGATCACCTCACGTGCGTGGGCGCCTCCTCGATGGAGCTCGGCGCCTTCACCGTCTTCCTGTACATGATCAAGGCCCGCGAGTTCCTGTGGGAGCTCGTGGAGGACGTGACCGGCGCGCGGCTGACCATCTCCTACGGCCGCGTCGGCGGTGTCAAGGCGGACCTGCCGGAGGGCTTCGACGCGAAGGTCCGCAGCGCGTTCAAGCAGACGCGCGAGGTGCTCGACGAGGTTCACCGGCTGCTGACCGGCAACCGGATCTTCATGGACCGCATGGTTGGCGTCGGCGCGCTGTCGCGTGAGGAGACGATCGCCTACGCGATCACGGGGCCGCTGCTGCGGGCGGCCGGCGTGCCCTACGATCTGCGGCGGGCGGCTCCGCACTGGGCGTACGACCGCGTGGACTTCGAGGTGGTGACCCAGCAGGGCGGCGACAACTACGCGCGCTATCTCGTGCGCATGGGCGAGATGGAGCAGTCGATGCGCATCGCCGAGCAGGCGCTCGCCACGATTCCGGGCGGGCCGATCAACGTCGACTTCGAGGGGCGCGCCATCGATCCCGCCGCCTACATCGACCAGGGCAAGCAGGGCAAGACGGAGGGGCTGCTGCTGATGCCGATCCGGCTCTCCCCGAACCTCGAGGGGCAGAACAAGCCGGCGTGGGATCGCGTGAACGCCGCCGACAAGAGCGTGGTGCTGCCCCCGAAGGAGAGCACGTACGGCTCGATCGAAGGGCTCATGAACCATTTCATGCTGATCATGGAGGGCTACGGGATCCGGCCGCCGGCCGGCGAGGCCTACTTCGCCTCGGAAGGCGCCAACGGCGAGCTTGGATTCTACGTGGTCTCCGACGGCGGCGACCGCCCTTATCGCGTGCGCTGCCGGCCGCCGTGCTTGCCGCCGATGGCCGCCTTGCATCGCATGATCGAGGGCGAGATGGTGGCCGATCTCATTCCCACCTTCGGCTCGGTGAACATGATCGGGGGCGAGCTTGACCGTTAGCGCGCCCCGGTTCTCTCCCGAGCAGCTCGCCGAGGTGCGCCGCCTGCAGTCGCTCTATCCGGATCCTCGCGGCGCGCTGCTTCCCGTCCTGCACATGGCCCAGGACACGTTCGGCCACGTCTCGCTCGAGATGGAGGAGTACGTGGCCACGCTGTTCGGGCTGTCGCCGGCGCAGGTCCACGAGGTGGTGACGTTCTACACGCTGTTCTTCCAGCAGCCGAAGGGCCGGCACGTCATCGCCGTCTGTCACAACCTCTCCTGTCATCTCGCCGGCGCCCCTGCCATCCTCGCTCACCTCAAGGTGCGGCTCGGCATCGAGCCCGGCGAGACCACCGAGGATGGCCGCATCACCTTCCAGGCCGTCGAGTGCCTGTGCGCGTGCGAAGCGGCGCCCATGGCCCAGGTCGACGACCGCTACGAGCTGAACCTGACCCGCGAGAAGGTCGACCGGATCCTCGAGGCGCTGCCCTGATGGCCGAGCTCGTCCTGATGCGGAACTTCGAGCACGCCAACTCGCATACGCTCGGCGTCTATCGCGAGCACGGCGGCTACGCCGCCTGGGACAAGGCCCGGCAGATGGAGCCGGCGGCGCTGGTGGAGGAGGTCAAGCAGTCGAACCTCCGCGGGCTCGGCGGCGCCGGCTTCCCGACGGGGGCCAAGTGGTCGTTCATTCCCAAGAACCACACGGGGCCCGTCTATCTCGTGGTCAACGCGGACGAGGGCGAGCCGGGCACCTTCAAGGACCGCTACCTGCTGGAGAAGGATCCGCATGCCCTGATCGAGGGCATGCTGATCTCCGCACGCGCCATCCGCTCGGCGCTCGGCTTCGTCTACATCCGCGGCGAGTACGTCGAGCCGTGGCGGCGCTTCAGCGCGGCCGTCCGGGAAGCGTACGACGCGGGACTGCTCGGCCAGGGATTCGACATCGTCGTGCATCGGGGAGCCGGCGCGTACATCTGCGGAGAGGAAACCGGGTTGATCTCCTCCCTGGAGGGCAAGAAGGGGTGGCCCAAGGTCAAGCCGCCGTTCCCGGCGATCAAGGGCGCCTTCGCGCAGCCGACCATCGTGAACAACGTCGAGACGCTCGCGTGCGTGCCCCCGATCATCAGCCGCGGCGCCGCCTGGTTCGCCGGCCTCGGCACCAAGACCCAGGGTGGCACGCGGATGTACTCGGTCTCGGGCCGCGTGAAGAAGCCCGCCGTGTACGAGACGCCGGTGTCGATCACGCTGCGCCGGCTCATCGAGCTCGCGGGCGGCGTGAGCCACTCGGGACGGCTGAAGGCCGTCGTGCCGGGCGGCGGCTCGGCGCCCATCCTGACCGCCGACGAGATCGACGTCGTCATGGACGTCGACGGCCTCAAGACTGCCGGCTCGATGATCGGCTCCGCGGGCGTGATCGTGCTGGACGAGAGCGCGTCGGTGCCGGAAGCGCTCAGGGTCCTGGCGCGCTTCTACGCCCACGAATCGTGCGGGCAGTGCACCCCGTGCCGCGAGTCGACGGGGTGGATCTACAAGATGGTGCACCGCATCGTCGAGGGTCACGGCCGCAAGGACGACCTCGACACCATCATCGACGTCGCCAGGCGCGGCGCCGGCACGACCATCTGCGCCTTCTACGACGGCGCCGTCGGCCCCTACATCTCCTACATCCAGAAGTTCCGCCACGAGTTCGAGGCGCTATGCCGCGGCTGACGATCGACGGGAAAGAGATCGAGGTGGAGGCGGGGACGAACCTCATCGAGGCGGCCCGGCGGCTCGGCATCGAGGTGCCCCACTACTGCTATCACCCGGGCCTGTCGATCGCGGGTCAGTGTCGGCTCTGCATGGTCGACATCGAGAAGGCGCCGCGCCCGACCATCGCCTGCAACACGCCGGCGGCCGACGGCATGATCGTGCACACGCAGACGGAGCGCGTGAAGGAGACGCGGCGGTCGATGATGGAGTTCCACCTGATCAATCATCCGCTCGACTGCCCGGTCTGCGACCAGGCGGGCGAGTGCTGGCTGCAGATCTACTACATGAAGCACGGGCTCTACGAGCCGCGGATGACGGATGAGAAGGTGCACAAGCCGAAGGCGGTGCCGCTCGGGCCGCACGTCATGCTCGACGCCGAGCGCTGCATCCTGTGCTCCCGCTGCGTGCGGTTCTGCGACGAGATCACCGGCACCGCCGAGCTCGGCATCTTCAACCGCGGCGACGTCTCGGAGATCGGCCTCGTTCCGGGCCGGGATCTCGAGAACAATTACTCGGGCAACGTCGTGGACATCTGTCCCGTCGGCGCCCTCACCGATCGCGACTTCCGCTTCCAGGTCCGCGTGTGGTATCTCGACTCGACGAAGTCGATCTGCCCCGGCTGCGCGCGCGGTTGCAACGTCGACGTGCATGTGAACCGCAAGCGGCCGCATCACGCCGGCGGACGCCGGGTGGCCCGGCTGAAGCCGCGATTCAACCCCGCCGTCAACGCCTGGTGGATCTGCGACGTCGGCCGCTACGGCTTCGGCGCTGTCGACGACGCCACACGGCTGACCGTCCCGTACCGACGCGTCGGTGGCGAGATCGCCGACATGGACTGGGGCGACGCCGTGACGGCGATGGCCGACGCCCTCCGGCGCTACACGGCCGACGAGATCGCCATCGTCGCGTCGCCCCATCAGTCGAACGAGGACCTGTTCGCCGTCAAGCGGCTGTGCGAGCAGCGCGGGATCCGCCAGGTCGCGTTCCGCGTTCCCGCGGCGTCGGCGGCGACCGACGACGACTTCCTGCTGCGCGCCGACCGGCACCCGAACACGCGCGGCGCGGAGCTGATCGGGCTCGACGGTGACGGCGCCGCCATCCTGGCCGCCGCGCGCGCCGGTCGGATCAAGCTCTTGTGGGTGTTCGAGCACGACCTGCTCGGCAGCGGCTGGCCGCCCGCCGACACCGCGCAGGCGCTGGAGCGCGTGGAGACGCTCGTCTGGAGCGGCGCCAACGCCAGCGCCACCAGCACACGCGCCCATCTGGTGCTGCCGCTCGCGGCATGGGTCGAGCGCGATGGCACCTTCACCAACTTCCTCGGCCGCGTCCAGCGGTTCCGCGCGGCCGTGGAGCCGCTCGGCCAGGCGCTGGCCGGCTGGGACGTCGTCGGCCGCGTGGTGGCTGCGCTGGACGCGCCGCCAGCGGGAACCCGGGCCGAGCACTGGTTCCGGGAGCTGGCGAAGAACGTCGGCGCCTTCGCGGGACTGACCTATCAGGCGATCGGTGACGGCGGCGGCATGGTCGGGGGAGCGCAGCCCACGGCGGCGCCGCCGCCGCCCGGCCGCCGGGCCGGCGCCAAGGTCACGGCGTGACGGCGACGCTCGCGGACTTCGGCATCGCGTTCGCGCGGGTGGCGTTCGTGATGATGTTCGTCCTCAACCTGGGCGGTCTGCTGACCTGGGTCGAGCGCAAGCAGTCCGCCATCATGCAGGACCGGATCGGCGCCAATCGCGCCTCGATTCTCGGCTTCCGCGTCCTGGGCCTGTTCCATCCGCTCGCCGACGCCATCAAGATGCTGACAAAAGAAGATTTCTTGCCGGCGCGTGCCGATCGTTTTCTTTTCAAGCTTGCACCGTTCGTCTCCGTCTTCTTCGGCCTCGTCGCCTTCGCCTCCATTCCCTTCGGCGACACCGTCCGCATCGGCGACCGCGTCGTCCCCCTGCAGGCGGTCACCCTCAATGTGGGCGTGCTGTACGTCTTCGCCATGCTCTCGCTCGGGGTGTACGGCGTGATGATGGCCGGCTGGTCGTCGTCGAACAATTTCGCGCTGCTCGGCGGCCAGCGCGCGGCGGCGCTGATGATCTCGGCGGAGATCGCCATCGGCGCCTCGATCATGGGCGTGATCATGGTGTACGGCTCGCTCGACCTCATGGAGATCGTGCGCGCGCAGGGGGCGCCGCTGCTGCCGCGGCTGTTCGGGGACTGGATCCCGGCCTGGGGCGTGCTCACGCAGCCGCTCGCCTTCTTCCTGTTCCTCACGGCCGGCATCGCCGCCACCAAGCGGATCCCCTTCGACATGCCCGAGGGCGAGTCGGAGATCATCGGCTACTTCGTCGAGTACAGCGGGATGAAGTTCGGGATGTTCGCCATGGCCGACTTCCTGGAGACGGTGGTCATCGCGGGGCTCACGACCTCGCTGTTCCTGGGCGGCTGGCAGGTGCCCTATCTGCAAGCGGCCGGGTTCGTCCTGCCATGGGGGGCCACGCTGTCGCTGCCGCACGCGCTGGTGACGCTGATGCAGGTGGGCGCCTTCTCGCTGAAGGTGGTGGCGATGATCTTCGTCATGATGCTCGTGCGCTGGACGCTGCCGCGCTTCCGCTACGATCAGGCCATGCGGCTCGGCTGGCTCGGCCTCTTCCCGCTGTCGATCCTGAACATCGTGCTGACGGGGCTGGTTCTGCTCATCATCGGCAATCACCCATGAAGGCGCTCCAGAAGTTCTACCTTCGCGAAGTGCTGTCGGGCCTGGGCCTGACGGCGGCGCACTTCTTCCGCAACATGCGGTTGCACACGGCCCGCGCGCTGGGCCGCAAGGACGCCCACGGAGCGGTGACGATCCAGTACCCGGAGGAGCGGCGCCCGTACTCGCCGCGGCTCCGCTCGCTGCATCGGCTGGTGCGGCGCGAGGACGGCTCGCCGCGCTGCGTGGCCTGCATGATGTGCGAGACGGTGTGCCCGGCGCGCTGCATCTACATCCTGGCCGACGAGCATCCGAACCCGGACATCGAGAAGATGCCGGCGCGCTTCGATATCGACCTCGGCAAGTGCGTCTTCTGCGGCTTCTGCGTGGAGGCGTGCCCCGAGGACGCGATCCGCATGGACACCGGGATCCTGGAGTTCTCGTCCTACAGCCGCGGCGGCATGATCTACACGAAGGAGATGCTGCTGAGCCTCGAGCCGGCCGGAGCGAACGGCGTGCCGACCTCACCGGTCCCGATCCCGGCGGACCGCACGGTGAGCGGCGCGTGAACGCCGTCGTCTTCGCGCTGCTGGCCCTGGTCGCCGTCGGCTCGGCGCTCGGCCTCATACTCAAGAAGAACGCGATCCACGGCGCCCTGTTTCTCGTCGTGAACCTCGGCACGGTGGCGGCGCTGTACCTCACGCTCCGCGCGGAGTTCCTCGCCGCCGCTCAGGTCATCGTGTACGCGGGTGCCATCATGGTCCTCTTCGTCTTCGCGATCATGGTGCTCATCCCGGGCAAGGAGGAAACCGGCCCGGACCTGCGCCGACCCTACCGGCTCCTCGCCATCCCCATCGGTGCGGGTCTGCTCGCCGAGCTGACCGTCATCGTGGCCTCTCGGACCGGTCGCGCGGCCGCCCCGGCGGCGGCGACTCCCGGCGGCGTGGAGGCGATCGGCCGCTTGCTGTTCACGGACTACCTCTTTCCCTTCGAGCTGACGAGCGTCCTGCTCCTGGCGGCGATGGTGGGCGTGCTGGTGCTGGCGCGACGGGGGGCGACCTGATGGTCCCGGACATCTGGTACCTTGCCCTGGGCGCGGTACTCTTCTCGATCGGCGTGGTCGGCGTGATCGTGCGCCGAAACCCGCTGGTGATCTTCATGTCGATCGAGCTGATGCTGAATGCGGTGAACCTGTCCTTCGTGGCGTTCGGGCACCGGCTCGGCTCGCCTGACGGACAGGCGCTGGTGTTTTTCGTGATGGCCGTGGCGGCGGCCGAGGTGGCGGTGGGGCTGGCCATCATCGTGGCCATCTTCCGGCTGCGACAGCGGCTGTCGGTCGACGACCTATCCGTGATGCGGTGGTAGGAGGCAGGGGCATGCCCCAAAAGACTGCGACACAAACCGCCAGGGCGGGCCTCGGCATCGACGCCGACCTGGCGAAGCGGCTGTTCCGGGACATGGTGCTCATCCGGCGGTTCGAGGAGAAGGCCGCCGAGGCCTACGCGCTCGGGAAGATCGGCGGGTTCCTGCACCTGTCCATCGGCGAGGAGGCGGTGGCCGCCGGCGTGACGTCCGCGCTGCGTCCCGACGACTACGCGATCTCGACCTATCGCGAGCACGGGCATTGCCTGGTGAAGGGGTCGGACCCGCGGCGCGTGATGGCGGAGCTGTTCGGGCGCGTCGACGGGCTGTCGAAGGGCAAGGGCGGGTCGATGCACCTGTTCGACAAGTCCACGAACTTCCTCGGCGGCCACGCCATCGTCGGCTCGCACTTGCCGCTCGCGGCCGGCGTCGGCTTCAAGATCAAGTACGAGGGCGGCGACCAGGTCATCGTGTGCTACTTCGGCGATGGCGCCGTCCCCGAGGGCGAGTTCCACGAGGCGCTGAACCTCTCGGCGCTCTGGAAGCTGCCCGTGATCTGGGTGTGTGAGAACAACCGCTACGCCATGGGCACGTCGCTCGAGCGCGCACTGGCCCAGCCGGAGATCTGGAAGTTCGGGCCGACGTACGGCATTCCGAGCGAGGCCGTCGACGGCATGGACGTGCTCGCCATGCGCGAGGCGACGGTGCGGGCGGTGGCGCGCGCCCGGACGGAGAAGACGCCGGCGATGCTGGAGGCGCGGACGTACCGCTTTCGCGGCCACTCCATGCGCGATCCGGCCGGCGCCGTCTATCGGACCAAGGAAGAGGTCGAGCGCGAGAAGCAGCGTGACCCGATCCTCCTCTTCCGGGACCGCGCGACCAAGGCGGGACTCCTCGGCGAGGAGGAGATCAAGCGCATCGAGAAGGATGTCAACGACCTCGTCGACGAGGCGGTCGCCTTCGCCGACGCCTCGCCCGAGCCGCCGCTGCCGGAGCTCTTCACCGACATCTTCAAGGAGGCGACCTGAGATGGCGGTGATGACCTACCGCGAGGCGCTCAACGTCGCCCTCCGCGAGGAGATGACGCGCGACCCCCGCGTGTTCGTGATGGGCGAGGAGGTGGGCCTCTACGAGGGGGCCTACAAGGTGACGCAAGGGCTCTTGAAGGACTTCGGTCCCAAGCGCGTGGTGGACACGCCGATCGCGGAATCCGGGTTCACCGGTGTCGGGATCGGCGCCGCCATGACCGGCCTCAGGCCGGTCGTCGAGATGATGACGTTCAACTTCGCGCTGCTGGCCCTCGACCAGATCGTGAACTCGGCGGCCAAGCTCTGTTACATGTCGGGCGGACAGTTCAACGTGCCGATCGTCATTCGCGGTCCCGGCGGCCCCGCGCATCAGCTGGCCGCGCAGCACTCGCAATCGATGGAGGTCTATTTCTACCACGTGCCCGGACTCAAGGTGGTGCGGCCGTCGACGCCGATGGATGCCAAGGGCCTGCTGAAGTCCGCCATCCGCGACGACAACCCGGTGATCTTCATCGAGTCGGAGACGCTCTACAACGTCAAGGGCGAGGTCCCGGACGATCCGGACTTCGTCATCCCGCTGGGGCAGGCCGTCGTCCGCCGCGAGGGCACCGACGTCACGGTGGTCGCCTACATGGGGATGATGTACCGCGCCATGGAGGCCGCCGAGGAGCTGGCAAAAGACGGTATCTCGGTCGAAATCGTGGATCCTCGCACTCTTCGACCCATGGACACGGACACCATCATCGGCTCCGTCCGTAAAACCCATCGCGCAGTGGTGGTCGAGGCGGGCGCCGGTTTCGCCGGAATGGGCTCGGAGATCGCCGCGTTTATAACCGAGCAGGCCTTCGACGACCTCGACGCCCCCGTGGAGCGGGTGACGGGCGCCTCGGCGCCGATGCCGTATGCGAAGAACCTCGAGAAGGCCAAGACGCCGACCAAGGACAAGATCATGGATGCCATCCGACGTGTCTGCTACGCCAACGGGGGCTGACCATGGCCGTGACGAAGGTCCAGATGCCGAAGCTGTCGGAAGCCATGGAGAGCGGCAAGATCATCAAGTGGCTGAAGAAGGAAGGCGATCGCGTCCAGAGCGGGGACATCCTCGCTGAGGTCGAGACCGACAAGGCCGACGTCGAGATGGAGGCCTTCGGCAACGGCATCCTCCGGAAGATCCTCGTCCCCGCCGGCGAGAAGGCGGACGTCGGCGCGCTGATCGGCGTGATCGCCGATCCCAATGACGACATCGGTGGCGTGGTGGCTCAGGCGGCCGCGCCCGCGGCGGCGCCTGCCGCCTCCTCGGAGGAATCGCGGCGACCGGTGACGGTGCCCCCGCAGCCGCGACGGGAGGATCACGCGGAGCGCTCGCCTTCGCCGTCCCGCGGACCGGAAGCGCCGGCGCGCCCCGCGGCCCCCGCGCAACCCGCCGGTCGACCGCAGCCGGCAGCTCCGGCGCACCCGGTCACCGTCGGCGGCGGCGAGGGTGGACGGCTGAAGGCGTCACCGCTGGCGCGGAAGATCGCCGCGCAGTCCGGTGTCGATCTCAAGCTGGTGCAGGGCAGCGGTCCGGGCGGACGCATCGTGCGTCGTGACGTGGAAGCAGCCGGGGCGGCGCCGGCGGTGGCGGCGAGCGGCGCGCCGCAGCGGGTAGCCGCGCAGCCCGGCGTCGAGTTCGAGGACCTCGCCCTCACGCCGATGCGGGCCGCCATCGCCAAGCGCATGCCGCTCAGCAAGGCGCCGGTGCCGCACTTCTACGTCACCTCGGAGATCGCGATGGACGCCGCGTGGGAGCTCCGCGAGCAGCTCAACGGCCTCGACGGCCAGCCGAAGATCTCCGTCAACGACTTCGTCGTGCGCGCCTGTGCGCTGGCCCTGCTGGAGCATCCGGGGATCAACGCCTCGTTCCAGGGCGACGCCATTCGCGTGTTCCATCACGTGCACATGGGCATCGCGGTGGCGCTCGAGGACGGGCTGATCACGCCGGTGTTGCGGGACGCCCACGCCAAGTCGCTGGCGCAGCTGGCCGTCGAGAGCCGGGATCTCGCCGAGCGCGCGCGACAGCGGAAGCTGCGCACGCAGGAGCTGTCGGGCGCGACGTTCTCCATCTCGAACCTCGGCATGTTCGATGTCGCCGATTTCTCGGCCATCATCAATCCGCCCGAGGGCGCCATCCTGGCCGTCGGCTCGGTGCGCAAGGTGCCGGTGGTCACGGAGGGCGGGCTCGGCGTCGGACGGCGAATGGCGGTGACGCTCTCCTGCGATCACCGCGTGATGGACGGGGCCATGGGCGCCCGGTTCTTGCAAGACGTGAAGCGGCTGCTCGAAGAGCCGCTGCGGCTGCTGGTCTGATGGCGACCCACGGGTTCGACGTCGTCGTCGTCGGCACCGGTCCCGGCGGCTACGTCTCCGCCATCCGCGCCGCGCAGCTCGGCCTTTCCGTCGGGGTCGTCGAGGACGACCGCCCGGGCGGCGTCTGCCTCAACTGGGGCTGCATCCCCACCAAGGCGCTGCTGCGCAACGCCGAGGTCGTCCAGCTCTTCGAGCGAGCGGAGAGCTTCGGCGTCAGCGTGCAGGGTCTGCAGGTGGACTACGCGGCGGCCGTCAAGCGCAGCCGCGCCGTCGCCGATCGCATGGCCAAGGGCGTGGAGTTCCTGTTCAAGAAGAACAAGATCACGCTCTTCCCCGGAACGGGCGCGCTCAGGAGCCGCAACACCGTGGAGGTCAAGGGCCCGTCGGGCACGGAAACGCTGGAGGCGAAGCGCGCGGTGATCCTCGCGACGGGGTCAGAGCCGAAGTCCCTTCCTGGCGTCACCATCGACGAGAAGACCGTCATCTCGTCGAACGGTGCGGTACGAAACGAGGCGAAGCCGAAATCGATCGTCATCATCGGCGCGGGCGCCGTCGGCGTTGAGTTCGCCGACGTGTACCGCGCGTACGGCGTCGAGGTGACCCTGCTCGAGGCGCTCGATCGTGTCGTTCCCATCGAGGACCAGGAGGTCTCCGCCCAGCTCGCGCGCAACCTCTCGCGGCGCGGGATCCAGATCAAGACCGGGGTGAAGGTGAGCGCGGTCACGCCGGGTGGTGCCGGTGTGGTGGTCGAGACCGACGGCGCCAAGCTCGAGGCCGAGCAGGTCCTGATGGCCGTCGGCCGCGCGGCGCGGATCAAGGGCGTCGGGATCGAGGCGCTCGGCATCGCGATGGACCGCGGCTTCGTCAAGGCGTCGCCCACGATGGAGACCTCGGTCAAGGGCGTCTACGCCATCGGCGACATGGCCGGTCCCCCGCTGCTCGCCCACAAGGCGATGGCCGAGGGGGTGGTGGCGGCCGAGGCGATCGCGGGCAAGAGTCCGCGTCCGGTCGACTACGGCAACGTTCCGTCGTGCACCTACTGCCGCCCGCAGATCGCCTCGATCGGCCTCACCGAGGCCAAGGCGCGCGAGGGCGGACGCGAGGTCAGCGTGGGCAAGTTTCCGTTCACCGCCAGCGGCAAGGCGGTGGCGCTGGCCGAGACCGACGGCTTCGTCAAGGTCATCGCCGACAAGAAGACGGGCGAGATCCTGGGCGCCCACATCATCGGCCCCGAGGCGACCGAGGTCATCCACGAGTTCGCGGTCGGCCGCACGCTGGAGGCGACGCTGGAGGAGCTGATCCACACGATCCATGCGCATCCGACGCTGTCAGAGGCGGCGCTCGAGGCCACGCTGGCCGCGCTCGGCCACGCGATCCACATCTAGTGGCGCCCATGGACTTCGAGCTGACCGCGGAGCAGCAGGCGCTGCGGCGCCGCGCGCGCGAGCTGGCCGACGGCGCGTTCGCCGAGCGGGCGGCGCGCTGGGACGCGAGCGAGGAGTACCCGTGGGAGAACGTCAAGGACCTGGCGGCCGCGGGCTTCATGGCCATGACGGTGCCGACGACCTACGGCGGTGGCGGCCGGCCGCTCCTCGACGTCGTCCTCGTCATCGAGGAGATCGCGCGGGCGTGCGGCATCACCGGGCGCATCGTGGTCGAGGGCAACCTCGGCACCGTCGGCGCGCTCAACGCCTACGGCACGGAGACGCAGAAGCGACGCTGGTTCCCGTGGGTCCTCGAGGGTGAGAAGCCGGCCATCGCCATCAGCGAGCCGGCCGCCGGCTCCGCGGCGACCGACATGGAGACGCGGATCGAGGAGACCGCCGGCGGCTACCGCATCACCGGCCACAAGTGCTGGATCACCGGCGCCGGGACGTCGCGGCTGTATCTCGTTTACGGGCGGTTCGGGGATCGTCCGGGCGCCGATGGGATCGGCGGCGTGTTCGTCGAGCGCGACACGCCCGGATTCAGGATCGGCCGGCGCGAGCTCATGATGGGTCTGCGCGGCATTCCCGAGGGCGAGCTCCACTTCGAAGGGTGCGTCGTGCCGCGCGAGCACCTGCTCGTCGGCCCGGGCGATGGCTTCAAGAAGCTCATGGCGGCCTACAACGGCCAGCGCCTCGGCGCCGCCACCGTGGCGCTCGGGCTCGCCCAGGGCGCCTTCGAGCGCGCGCTCGCCTACGCGGCGACCCGCAAGCAGTTCGGCAAGCCGATCGGCGACTTCCAGGGTATCCGCTGGAAGCTCGCGGACATGGCGATCAAGATCGACGCCGCGCGCCTGCTGATCCACCGCTGCGCCGCTCGCGCCGGGTACGGGTTCCCGGACGCACTGGAGGCGGCCAAGGCCAAGACGTTCGCGGCGGAGACGGCGCAGCAGGTCACGAGCGAAGCGCTCCAGATCCACGGCGCCGCCGGCTACGGGCGCTCGCTGCCGCTCGAGCGCATGATGCGCGACGCGCGGATGTTCGCCATCGGCGGCGGCACGCTCGAGATGATGCGCAACCTCATCGCCGACCGCCTGTTGCCGACGCGCGCGAACTGGCGGGCCTGATCCGGCTCGGGATCGGTCTGCCCGTCGCCGGCGCGTGGGCGACGTCCGACGCGCTCGCCACCGTCGCCCGCCGCGCCGAAGAGCTCGGCTATGCCTCCGCCTGGGTCTTCCAGCGCCTGCTCTATCCCGTAGCGCCGCGAAACGAGTACTACGGGGCGCCGGGCCCGTGGCCCGAGGCGTTCCGCTCGGCGCTCGATCCGATGGTCGCGCTGACCTGGGCGGCGGCGCACACGCGCACGATCCGGCTCGGCGTCTCGGTGCTGATCATGCCGTTCTACCAGCCGCTCGTCCTCGCCAAGCAGCTCGCCACGCTCGACGTGATGAGCGGCGGGCGCCTCGACGTCGGCATGGGCATCGGCTGGTCCCTCGACGAGTTCGAGGCGGCCGGCGTCCCGCGCGACCGGCGCGGCGCCCGGGCCGATGAGTTCCTGCGCGTGCTCAGCGCCGCCTGGGGCGACGATCCCGTGGAGTTCGCCGGCGAGTTCTATCGGATCCCACGCTCGTATGTCAGGCCGAAGCCGGTGCAGCGGCCGCGGCCGCCGGTCCTCGTCGGCGGTTACAGCGAGCCGGTGCTGCGCCGGGCGGCCACCCTCGCAGACGGCTATACCGGCGGCAACATCCCGCTGGTGGACCTCGCGGTCGTGGTCGCGCGGGTCCGGGCCGCGGCGCGGGCGGCCGGGCGCGACCCGGCACGCTTTCCGATCGTCTGCCGCGGTTCGTTCCGCCTTACCGCCGAGCCGCTCGGCGCCGGCCGCCGTGCGCTGTGGGGCTCCGTGCCGGAGATCCGGGACGATATCAGCCGCTATGCGGACGCCGGGGTGAGCGAGCTGTTCCTCGATCCGAACTTCCAGCCAGGAGGCGCGGAGCTCGCGTCGGTGCTGCGTCAGCTGGAGGCGCTGGCTCCGAAAGCTTGACGGGAGCTCGACGGCCGCGGCACACTCGAGCCGGTCATGACGAGGCCGCTCCGCGTCGCGCTGCTGCTGCTCCTGGTGCTGCCGCTGGTGCTGCAGGGCGCCAGCCTTCCGCACACGCATTTCGGCGCCCCGGACGGCTTCTTCAACCAGGAGCACGACCTCACGCTCCTGGCCATCGTCGGCGCCGTCGCCTCGCTCGACGCCACCGCGCCGGCCGTGCTGCTCGTCCTCGTCGTCAGTGCGCTCGCCGTGGCTCCGCGTCGCCGTCCGGCAATGGCGACGCTCGGCGCGGCCGCCTCGCGCGCTCCTCCCGCCCGCTAGCCGCTCCGTCGCTCCGCGGCCGCCCACCGGGCGGCGCCCGTAACGCACCCACTCTTCGACGGAGGAGTCTATGCGCGCACTCCTGGTCCTCGTGCTCGTCGCACTCGCGGTCGTCGTGGGCCCGTTGTCATCCGGCGCCCAGGACGCCGACGCGCTCCGCAAGGAGCTCGAGCAGATGCGCCGGCGGATGGAAGAGCTCAGCCAGCGGCTGCAGAAGCTCGAATCGCAGCCGACGCCGCCGGCGCCCGCGCCGGTCACCGCGCCGCCGGCGCCGGCGTCCGGGCAGTCGACGCTCATGGATCTGGCCCGGCCCCGAGAGCCGTTCGCGCTCGCGACCCGTCGCGGCGGCGGCCAGCTCCTCTTCGACATCGGGATCGCCGGTGACTTCGTGGCCAACATCACCCAACGGAACGTCGATAAGGCCGACTTCGGGACGTTCGCGGGACGCGAGAACCGCTTCTTTCCGCGCGAGGTCGAGCTGAGCCTCTTCGGCCAGATCGATCCGTACGCGCGCGGAACCGTCATCGTCGAGACGGGTGAGGAGGAGCCCGGGGGTGAAATGACCGTGGCGCTGGCAGAAGCGCATCTGACCCTCCTGACACTGCCCTATGGCTTCCAGGCGAAGCTCGGCCAGGTGCGCAACCGCTTCGGCTGGGCCAACGAGCGTCACGCCCACGACCTGCCCTGGGTGGACGTGCCGAACGTCTACCGGAACTTCTTCGGGGAGGAGGGTCTCCGCGAGCGGGGCGCCGAGCTGTCGTGGGTGCCCGACACGCCGTTCTACCTGGAGGCGCTCGTGGGTCTCTTCGACGGCGACAACGAGGTCGCGTTCGGACGCGGCAAGCTGAACGAGCCGCTCGTGACCGGGCGGCTCCGCACCTTCTTCGAGCCCGGCCTCGAGCACGGCATCCTGCTCGGCGTGTCGGCGGCGCACGGCCGCACGCCGGATCGGCTGCGCAGCACGCTGGCCGGCTTCGACGTTCGCTACAAGTACACGCCGGACGGTTGGCGGCACGCGCTGCTGACGCTCGGTGCCGAGGGCATCTATTCGATCCGCCGGATCGAGCGCGAGACGGAGATCGAGGTCGAAGGCGAGGAAGAGCCGCTCATCGTCCTCGAGAAGCGGACGCGGCGTCACTTCGGCTGGTACGCCTACGCCGAGGTGCAGCCGTGGCGGCGATGGGCCGTGGGCACGCGCTACGACTGGTCGCAGTATCCGGTCGACTCGGGCCGTGAGTGGGCGGTGGAGCCCTACGTCACCTTTTGGCCGTCGGAGTTTCTCCGCTTCCGGCTCGCCTACAAGCATACGGACCGCTCGCAGCGCTCACCGTTCAACGACAGTGGCGGCAGCGCACGGCTGGTCGACGAGCTGCTCTTCCAGGCGACCTTCATCCTCGGCGCCCATCCGGCGCACCCGTTCTAGGAGGCGTTCATGATGAGATTGCTTACGATCGCGGCGCTGGTGCTCGGGCTCGCGTGGCCCGCGGTCGCCGCCGAGCGCGTTCGCGTGGTGACGACCATCCCGGATCTCAAGGCGCTCACCCATGCCGTCGGCGGCGACCTCGTCGACGTGGAGTCGCTCACGCGTGGCACGCAGAACTTTCACGAGGCCGAGGTGCGGCCGAGCATGATGCTGAAGCTTCGGCGGGCGCAACTTCTCATCGAGAACGGCGCCGAGCTCGACTCGTGGGTCGACGTGGCTGTGACCGGCGCGAACAATCCGAACATCGTGCGAGGCGGCCCGGGCCGGATCGAGGTCTCGCGTGGCGTGCCGCTGCTGGACGTGCCGACGACGCGGGTTGATCGCTCGATGGGCGACGTGCATCCGCTGGGCAACCCGCACTTCTCCCTCGATCCGGGGCTGGCGCCGATCATCACCCAGACGATCCTCGACGGCCTCGCCCGGGTGGCGCCGCAGCAACGGAGCGCCTTCGAGCGTAACCGCACCGCGTTCCTCGAGCGACTGGATCAGCAGATGGCGGGGTGGGTGAAGACGCTCGAGCCCGTCCGCGGGGGAAAGGTCGTCGTCTACCATCCCGACTTCATCTACTTCTTGACGCGGTTCGGTCTCGTCCAGGTCGGCACGATCGAGGATCGTCCCGGGATCCCGCCCTCGCCACAGCACCTGGCCAATCTCATCCGGCAGATGCAGGAGCAGAAGGTCAAGGTCGTGCTGGTGGAGCCCTGGAACGATCGCAAGCTCGCCGCGCGCGTGGCCGAGGAGGCGGGCGGCAAGGCGCTCGTCATCGCCTCGTCGGTCGGCGCGGTGAAGGGCGCCGACGACTACATCTCGACGGTGGACTACAACGTGAAGGCGCTGGCAGCGGCGTTACGATAGCGCATGGCCGGTGAGCTGGTCGCGATCCTGTGGGCGCCGTTCCTGATGTGTCTGGTGCTCACCGGCATTCACGCCTACCTCGGTGTCCACGTCCTTGCGCGCGAGGTCGTGTTCGTGGACATCGCCATGGCCCAGATCGCCGCCCTCGGCGCCACCGCGGCGTTTCTCGTCGGCTACGAGGTCGAGCACTGGCAGTCGTACGCCTACAGCCTGGCCGCCACGCTGATGGGAGCGATCGTGCTGTCGATCACGCGCAGTCGGCGGCGTCACGTCTCGCAGGAGGCGGTGATCGGCATCGTGTACGCGGTGTCGTCGGCGGCGGCCGTCCTGCTCGCCGACCGGGCGGCGCACGGTGCCGAGCAGGTGCGCACGATGCTCGTGGGCAACCTGCTCGCCGTCCGGCCGCTCGAGGTCGCCGAGGTGGCGGTGCTGTACGCGGTCGTGGGTCTGCTCCACTGGGCGTGTCGCCGCCCCTTCATGCTGATCTCGACCGATCCCGTCGCTGCCTACGCGGGCGGCTGGAACGTCCGGTGGTGGGACTTCGTGTTCTACGCGTCGTTCGGCGTCGTGGTCGCGAGCTCCGTGCGCGTGGCCGGCGTGCTGCTGGTGTTCTCGTACCTCATCGTGCCCGCCCTCGCCGGTGTGCTGCTCGGCGGCACCGTCGGCTCCCGCCTCCTCATCGGCTGGACGTTCGGCACGCTGGTCAGCGTCGTCGGCATGGTCGCCTCCGCCGTCTTCGACCTGCCGACCGGCGCCACCGTGGTGTGCGCCTTCGGCGTCATCCTGGTGGCGTTCTGGTTCGCCACGCGCCTCTCGCGCCGGCTGGCGGCGCTCGGCACGCGCGGCGCCGCCCTCAGTGATGCAGGAAGGGAAGACGGAAGAAGAGCAGGAAGCCGTTCGCGGTGAACAGCGCGCCGCCCACGGCCAGCGTCGCCGAGAACCAGAACATCGGGCGCGAGGACGCCAGGATCGAGACCGAGCTGCACACGATGGCGATCTGGAGCAGCACCTCGGCGTAGTCGAAATAGGGGTCGCGGTCGCGATGCACATCGCGCTCGTGCTCGAGCCTCTTGGCGTCCTTCTCGATGTCCTTCTTCTCGGCGTTGTAGCGCTTCTCCTCGTCGGCGAACTGCCGGGCGAGCGCCTGCAGCCGGTCCTGTCGCGGCCCGCGCGCGGCGGCCGTGTCGGCGAGCTCGGCCTCGAGCACGAGCTTCTGCGCGCGATAGACATGCTCGCGAATCACCTTCGCCTGGTAGAAGGCCCACTGATCGGAGGACTGCTGTTGCGCCAGCAGCATGTCCTTCATGGAATTGTTGCCCCCGAGCGAGGCGATGGCGAGCACGACGGCGTACACGGCGGTGGTGAGAGCGACGCGACGGCTGAAGGCCTTGTCGCGCCGCTCCTCCAGCTCATCCGGGTTGGGGAGCTCGACCTCAGCCACGCGGTGGCATCTTGCGAATCTCGTCCCGCATGGCGTCCTTGCCGGCCTCGAACGCCGTCATCAGACGCTGGGTCTGCTCCTCGAACAGCTCCCGGCTCTTGTCGAACCACTCGCCGGCGCGGCCCTGGGCGTCGGTGGCCATCGCCTGCGCGCGCTTGGCCACCTCGTTGCTGCGCTCGGCGAGGATCTCGCGGGTCTCCCGGCCCGTCTTCGGCGCCACGAGCAGCGCGGCCGCCGCGCCGATCACGCCGCCCAGGAAGAACCAGCCCAGGTATCCCGCCGCATCGTTTCTGTCATTGGCCATGGTGATCTCCTTGCTCCTTGGATAACCGCTGCAGGAATACGTCGAACCCGCGCTTGAGCCCGGCCGCCATTCCGATGAGCTGCCCGGCGCGGGCGAAGCCGGCGAGGCCGGTCGCCACGCGGGAGATGCCCTCGGCGGCGGCGCTCACGCGTTCGGTGACCTCGCCGACGCGCTCGAACTCGTGACTCGCCTCCCGCGTCAGCAGGCGGACGTCTTCGGTGAGCGCGTGCGCCTGACCGATCAGCGGCCGCAGCTCCTGCTCGGCGATCGTCAGCACCACTTCCGCGCGACGCAGCGTGCGGCGGAGCGCCAGGATCGTGGGCACGAGAACGACGGTCAGGACCACTGCGCATGCGACGAGGACCGTGATGACCCAGGGCGGCATGGGGGTTGGATTATCACGGCAAATCGACATGAAAGTCAATAAATCCGTTGACTTTCGTCACGACGCCGTCCACGATTACGCCATGTCGGTGGACGACCGGCTGGAAGAGCTGCGCCGACGCAATCGCGAGGCCGAGCTCGGCGGCGGTGAAGACCGGATCAAGCGGCAGCACAAGGCCGGAAAGAAGACGGCGCGGGAGCGGCTCGAGGTCTTGCTCGATCCGGGCTCGCTCCTCGAGCTGGATCGCTTCGTCGTCCATCAGAGCCACGACTTCGGTATCGACGAGCACCGCGTTTCGGGCGACGGCGTGGTCACCGGGTCCGGACGCATCCATGGGCGCCCCGTGTTCGTATTCGCGCAGGACTTCACGGTGTTCGGCGGCTCGCTGTCGGAGGCGTATGCGCGAAAGATCTGCAAGGTGATGGACCTCGCGCTCAAGACCGGGGCGCCGATCATCGGGCTGAACGACTCGGGCGGCGCCCGCATCCAGGAAGGCGTCGTCTCCCTCGCCGGCTACGCCGACATCTTCCTGCGCAACACGCTGGCGTCGGGCGTCGTCCCGCAGATTTCCGCTGTCATGGGCCCCTGCGCCGGCGGCGCCGTCTACTCGCCGGCCATCACGGACTTCGTCTTCATGGTGAAGAACACCTCGTACATGTTCGTCACCGGCCCGGACGTCATCAAGGCGGTCACCCACGAGAACGTCTCGGCCGAGGACCTCGGCGGAGCCATGACGCACGGCACGACGTCGGGCGTCGCGCACTTCGCGGCCGACAGCGAAGACGAATGTCTGGCGCTCATCCGCGAGCTCATGACGTTTCTGCCGCAGAACAACATGGAGGATCCGCCGCTGCGGCCGACGCAGGATCCCGTCGACCGGCGCGACGAGACGCTGCAGCGGGTGGTGCCGGAGCAGCCGAACAAGGCCTACGACATCAAGGACATCATCCGGCCCGTGCTCGACGACCGCTACTTCTTCGAGGTGCAGGGGACGTATGCGCCGAACATCGTCATCGGCTTCGGACGGCTCGCCGGACGTCCCGTCGGCATCGTCGCCAACCAGCCGGCGCATCTGGCCGGCTGTCTCGACATCAATGCGTCGCTGAAGGCGGCGCGGTTCGTGCGCTTCTGCGATTGCTTCAACATCCCGCTGGTGACGTTCGAGGACGTCCCCGGGTTCTTGCCGGGAACGGCGCAGGAGTTCGGTGGGATCATCAAGCACGGGGCCAAGCTCCTCTACGCGTACTGCGAGGCGACGGTACCGAAGCTCACCGTGATCACGCGCAAGGCGTACGGCGGCGCCTACGACGTCATGTCCTCCAAGCACATCCGGGGCGACGCCAACTTCGCCTATCCGACGGCGGAGATCGCCGTCATGGGACCGGAGGGCGCCGTGAACATCCTCTATCGCCGCGAGCTCGAGACGGCCGCAGATCCGGCGGCGTTCCGCGAGGCGAAGATCCGGGAATATCGCGAGAAGTTCGCCAACCCGTACGTCGCCGCCGAGCGCGGCTACGTCGACGAGGTCATCGAGCCACGCGACACCCGCGCGCGACTCACGGCCGCCCTGGCGCTGCTCAAGACCAAGCGCGATAGCAACCCGCCGAAGAAGCACGGCAACATTCCCTTATGAGCGCCGCGGAACGCCAGCCGACGACGTCCTCGGGAAACCCGATCCAGCGGGTCTACGGGCCCGCCGACGCGCCGTCGACGCCGCCGGGGGCGCCGGGCGAGTTTCCGTTCACGCGCGGCGTCCACCCGTCAGGCTACCGCTCGCGCCTCTGGACGATGCGCCAGTACGCCGGCTTCGGCTCCGCAGCCGAGACGAACAAGCGCTATCGCTTTCTGCTCGACCAGGGACAGACCGGCCTCTCGGTGGCGTTCGATCTGCCCACCCAGATGGGGCACGATCCCGACGCGCCCATCGCCCACGGCGAGGCCGGCAAGGTGGGCGTGTCCATCGCGACGCTCGAGGACATGCAGGATCTCTTCGAGGGCATCCCGCTCGCCAGCGTCTCCACGTCGATGACCATCAACGCCACCGCCGCCATCCTCCTCGCTCTCTACGTGGCCGTCGCCAGGCGGCAGGGCGTCGAGCCGGCCGCGCTGTCGGGCACTACCCAGAACGACATCCTGAAGGAGTACATCGCGCGCGGCACCTACATCTTCCCGCCGGGCCCATCGATGCGGCTCGTGACCGACGTCTTCGCCTACTGCCGGACGGCGGTGCCACGCTGGAACACCATCTCCATCTCGGGATACCACCTGCGCGAGGCGGGCTGCACGGCGGTGCAGGAAGTCGCCTTCACGCTCGCCAACGGGCTCGCGTACGTCCGAGCAGCCGTCGCCGCCGGTCTGGAGGTCGACACGTTCGCTCCGCAGCTGTCGTTCTTCTTCAACGCCCACAACAACTTGATCGAGGAGGTCGCGAAGTTCCGGGCGGCGCGACGACTCTGGGCGCGCCTCATGCGCGATCGGTTTGGCGCCCGCGATCCGCGCTCGATGATGCTCCGCTTCCACGCCCAGACGGCGGGCAGCATGCTGACGGCGCAGCAGCCGGAGAACAACATCGTCCGGGTGACCGTGCAGGCTATGGCCGCCGTCCTCGGCGGCTGTCAGTCGCTTCACACCAACTCGATGGACGAGGCGCTGGCGTTGCCGACCGAACGGGCGGTCCGCATCGCGCTTCGCACCCAGCAGATCCTCGCCCACGAATCGGGCGTCGCGGATACCGTCGATCCTCTGGGTGGCTCCTATGCCGTCGAGCGCTTGACCCGCGACATCGATGAGGCGGCGGAGGCCTACATCACGCGGATCGACGAGATGGGAGGCGCGGTGAACGCAGTCGCCTTCATGCAGCGCGAGATCCAGGACGCCGCCTACCGGTATCAGCGCGAGGTCGAAGACAGGACGCGGGTCGTGGTCGGCGTGAACGACTTCGTGACCGACGACACGGCGCCGACGGCCCTGTTCGCGCTCGATCCCGGCGTGGGAACGGCGCTGCGCGAGCGCGTGGTGCGGACACGTCGCACGCGCCCGGCCGACCCGGCGCGTCGTGCCCTCGACGCGCTGGAGGCGGCGGCCCGAGGGCAGGCGAACCTGATGCCGCCCCTGATCGACGCCGTCGAGCGGATGGCGACCCTGGGCGAGATCTGCGACCGGCTGCGTGCGGTGTTCGGCACGCATCAGCCGTCGGTGACGTTCTGATGCGCCTGATACCGGCCGCGGCGCTGCTGATGGTCCTGCTCGCGGGCTCTCCGGTCGCGGCGGGGATGGCGGATCGGATCGGTGCCACCTTTTCGCTCATGGCCGATGAGTTCATCCAGGCGTTCAACCCGGTCGAGGCGCTCGTCGTCGCCGTCGACAACGACGACATCTTCCTCGACGTGGGCTCCGGCCGCGGCGGTCAGGTGGGGCAAGAATACACGATCTTCCGCAAAGGCGCCGTCTTCAACCATCCGCTGACCGGAAAGCCGCTCGGGCGCTACGAGGAAGTCCTCGGCTATGCCCAGGTCCGGCGCGTGGAGCCTGATTTCGCCGCGGCGACTTTCGTGCCGCTGCCTGACAGGTCGCGGCCCGGTCCCGAGGACGGCGCGCGAGTCACGCGGGGACGCCTGAAGGTTGCGGTGACGCCGGTCGTCGACCTGACGGACGGCCGCGCGGACCTGCGCCGCGTGCCCTACCTCATCGCCACCATCCTCGAGCGCTCCAGGCGCTTCCAGGTCGTGGATCCGCTGGCCGTGAGCGACATGTTCGCCACCGGGTCCGTCCGGGTCGAGGAGGTGCTCGCGCGGCCGGAGCGGGCGGTGCGGGTCGCCAAGAACCTGGACCTCGCCGGCTGGATCGTGCCGGTCCTGCTCGCCCAGCGCGGCTCGGTCGCTCTGGATATCACTTACATCTCGGCCATCACCGGCGCCCCGCTGTTCTCCCGACGGGTGTCGGTGGTGCCGACCAGCGACCTCGAGGGGCAGCGCTTCCCCTGGGAGCCGCGGATGGAGGACTGAGCCGGTGTGCTATGCTCCTCGGCGCATGAAAGCCCGGTATCTCGTCTGGCTGCTGCTCCCGCTGGTAGCCGTCTCGGGATGCTCCACGATGAAGAAGCTGCTCGGCGTGGCGGACCCGGGTGAGCCCTCCGTTGTCATCAAGTCGGCCGAGACGCGCTGGCTGCTGATCAAGAACCCGCGCTTCGGCGACGTGCCGAGCGAGCCGGAGTACGTCTGGGTCGAGGAGGACAAGGTCCCGACCACGATGACCACGCTGCTGCGTGGCAAGGGGGCCATCATCGCCACGCCGGAGATCGTGGCGAAGTATGGCTCGCCGCCCGGCGGCGGCAAGATCAGTCCGCGGCAGGGCACGATGTACCAGACGGCGGAGGTCCGACCCGACCCGCGCGCCACCGTCGCGGTCTCCACACGGGGAGCCGCCGCCGTGGCCCCCATCGCCATACCGCCCGCGAAGGCCGAGCCGCCGAAGCGCGGTTACGTGGTCTACGTCGACACGGGACGCGTCGTGATCGATCTCACCAACATCGACGGCCTGCAGCCGGGCAGCCTGGTCAGCCTGCGCCGCGACCGCATTCCCATCGTGCATCCCGTGACCGGTGAGCTTCTGGGCGAGCTCGACGAGGAAGTCGCCACCGCCCGCGTCACCGAGATCCGCGAGCGCTTCTCGGTCGCCGAGGTCCAGAACGTCGCGCCCGGATCGCAGGTTCAGATCCGGGACCGCGTCGTTCCGAAGTAGGGTGCGTGCCGACACCCACCCTGGAGCAGGTCCTCAAAGAGCGCGTCACTGCCCTCGTCGGTGAGGACCTCGCCGCCGTCGAGGCGGCCATCCGACGCGAGCTCAGGTCGCCCGTGCCGCTCATCCAGGAAATGGGCGGGTACATCGCCGGCGCCGGCGGCAAGCGGCTGCGCCCCATCCTACTGTTGCTGGCCGCTCGCGCCGCCGGCTATCACGGACCACGCAGCGTGCGGCTGGCCTGCGCCGTCGAGCTGCTGCACACGGCCACCCTGATCCACGACGACGTGGTGGACCAGGCGCCCTTGCGCCGCGGGCAGCCATCGGCGAACGCCCACTGGGGCGACGACGCCTCCGTGCTCGTCGGCGACCACCTCTACGCCAAATCCTTCGCCCTCCTCGTGCGCGACAACGACGGCGTCATCATGGAGACGCTGGCGCGGGCCACCGTCTCCATGACGGAAGCCGAGGTCTTCCAGCTGCAGCTCAAGCGCAGCGGGCAGATCTCTGAGGCCGACTACGTCCGGATCATCACGCAGAAGACGGCGTCGTTCATGTCCGCCTGCTGCCGCATCGGCGCGCTCCTGGGCGGCGTCCCGCACGACCAGCTCGAGGCCCTGACCCGCTATGGGCTCGACATCGGGATCGCCTTCCAGATGTCCGACGACTCGCTCGACTTCGTCGCCGACGAGCAGCGGCTCGGCAAGGCCGTGGCAGCCGATCTGCGCGAGGGCAAGCGCACGCTGCCCCTCATCACGATGCTCGAGCGGGCCAGCGCCGTTGAGGCCGAGCGGGTGCGGGCGATGCTCCGCCGCCGGTCGCTCGCGCCCGCAGAGATCGAGGAGATCCGCCGGCTCGTCGTCGAGCACGACGGCGTCGAGTACGCGCGGGAGCGCGCGCAGGCCTATGCCCAGTCGGCCAAGGCGGATCTCAAGGTCTTTCCGCGGTCCGAGGAGCGCGAGCTCCTGACGCTGGTGGCGGATTTCGTCGTGGACCGGGACCGGTGAGCGCCGGCCGTGTCGGGGTACGTTGAGCGCCATCATCACGCTCACGACCGACTTCGGGACACGCGACGCGTATGTCGCCGAGATGAAAGGCGTCATGCTCGACGTCGCCGCGTCGGCGGGGCACGCGCTGCACCTGATCGACGTCACGCACGAGGTCGCCGCTCATGACGTGACGGAGGGCGCGCTTGCTCTCGACGCCGCCGCCCCGTATTTCCCCCGCGGCACGATCCATCTGGCCGTCGTCGATCCAGGCGTCGGCACCGACCGTCGCGGCCTCGTCGTGCGCACCGACCGGGCGCTGCTGGTCGGTCCCGACAACGGCCTCTTTACCCCGTTCCTGGAGGGCACCACCGGTTGGCAGGCCTGGGAGCTGCGGGCCGAGGAGTACCGGCTGACGTCGGTGAGCCGCACCTTCCACGGCCGCGACATCTTCGCCCCGGCCGCGGCCCATCTCGCGGCCGGCGTGGCGCCGGAGCGGTTCGGCGCGGCGGTGCGCGATCCCGTCCGGTTGTCCTGGCCGACCGTGCGCGCGGTGGCGGGGGCGGTGGCCGGTGCCGTCCTGCACGTGGATCGGTTCGGCAATCTCGTGACGTCGATCCGCGCCGAGACGCTCGACGACGTGGGACAGCGCGTACGGATTCGCCTCGGTGGCCGGCCGCTGCCGCTGGTCGGAACGTATGGCGACCTGGAGGAGGGTCAGGCAGGCGCGCTCGTCGGCTCGAGCGGCCGTCTCGAGATCGCGGTGCGGGAGGGAAGCGCGGCGGCCCGGTTCAAGGCCCGGCGCGGCACGCCTGTCGTCGTCAGTCGGTCTTTGGCGCCGGTGACGAAGCGGGCGCGGAGGGGGTCGTAGTGTCCTTTGCCTTGTCTTTTGCCTCGCCGCCGTTGCTCGACTTTTCCGCGTACTTGGCCTTCTTGCGGGACTCGGACGGGTAGTCCGTGACGTACCAGCCCTCGCCTTTGAGGATGAAGGGGGCGGGTGAGATCAGCCGGTGGACCTCGCCGCCGCAGCCCTCGTGCGTCGTCAGGGCTGCGTCTGAAATGCGCTGCCGAATTTCGAACACGCGGCGGCACTTGCTGCATTCATATTCGTACGTCGGCACGAAGTCGAGGCTACATGGGAGGGCATAAGGTGTCAATGACACGGACCTTTCCGCTCGCGCTGGCGGCGTTGGCCATCGCCCTTTGGGGTTGCGCTTCAACCGGCCCGCCTCCGGAGGTCCAGCGCCTGCAGGCCCAGAACGCCTACGAGCGCGGCCTCGGCTTCGTCAAGGAGGGGCAGCCGGCTCCCGCGCTGGCGGCGCTCCAGGAGGCTGTCGAGCTCGACCCGACCCGCGCCGTCTATCGCGATTCTCTCGGCGTCGTGCTGCTACAGCTCGGCCGGCTCGATCAGGCCATCGAAGCGTTGTCGAAGGCGGTGGAGGCCGACCCGCGCCTGGCCGACGCGCACTTTCATCTGGGGACTGCCCTCGCCGAGGCGCGGCGCTGGGACGAGGCCGTCACCGCCTATCGGCGCGCCGTGGCGCTGCCATCCCTGACGGTGCCGGACTATGCCTACCAGAACCTCGGCCTGGCCCTCTACCACACCAGGAAGTATGCCGAGGCCGAGCAGGCCCTCCGATTTGCGCTCAGCCTGGACCCGAAACTGCAAGCGGCCTACTACAACCTCGGTCTCGTCTTGGCCGCGGGACAACGATCCGAAGAGGCCAAGGAGAGCTTCCGAAGGGCGCGGCAGCTGGCCCCCGACAGCCCGTTCGGACAGGCCGCCCTCGAGCGGCTCCGGGCCATGGGCGACCGAAAGTAGACCTAAGCCGGAAAGTGTAGTTTTTACTTGACGTTTTGAGCTGCGCTCTTATATAAGTCTTACCGTTGGCCATCGTCTCTGTAGCTGTTGTGGATGTCGTCTGACGGCGCACAACGGTTGGTTGCTGCACTCACACTCTTTTGAGGAGGCAGTGATGAGGAGACTGTTGGCAGTCGCAGTCACCCTCGTCGCCGTCTTCGGGCTCGTCGTGCCGGCCATGGCGCAGGCACCGGCCCCGAAGGTGACGATCACGGGGACCATCGATCAGCTCGGCACCTACACCAGCAACATGAGCAAGTACGACCTGAACTACGGTCGTGAGCGCGATGACGAACTGTACGGCCGCACCCGTGGCCGGTTCGACATCGTGGGTGAAGTTGGACGCGCCAAGGCCGTGCTCGGCATCGAGATCGATGCCTACTATGGTCAGACGTCCGGCACGGACTCCCTCTCGTCCCGGGGTACCGCGCTCGGCACCAACCAGGGTGCGAGCGCCAACGGTGCCTGGGACCTGAACACGGACGTTCCCGGCATCATCGAGATCAAGTGGCTGTACACCGAGTTTCCGATGTTCCTCATCCCGGACACGACGGTCCGGCTTGGCGCCCAGCCGTTCGGCTCGGCGGCGACGTACAAGCTGGCGGCCTACGCCAACGGCGACTTCGGTGGCGTCAACTGGGTCACGCGGTTTGGCCCGGCCGCCGCGCTCAACCTGACCTACGTCCAGATCGAGGAAGAGCTCACCGGCGCGGACTTTTACGCGACCTCGCTGAACGCCTTCCGAGGTGAGGACTGGTCGGTCATCGCCTCGTTCGACTTCTCGCCGTTCAAAGGTCTCGACATCAAGCCGATGTACTCGTACGCACATCTGGCCGGTATCACGAGCGGCTCGACGCGGCAGGGACGCGGTGGTATTCCCAACGCCGCGACCGCCTTCAGGCCGACCGACGTCGAGGCCAGGCATACGATCGGTGTGGATGCGCGCTGGACGGCGGGGCCGTTCTCGCTCCACCCGACGGCTCTGTTCCAGTTCGGTAGCCGCGACACGACGATCGCCGGCCTCGGTGAGAACGAGGCGGATATCAGAGCCTGGTTCTTCGACGTTCGCGCCGGTTTCCAGGTCGGCCCGCTCACGATCAGCGGGATGGGCATGTACACGAGCGGTAACAAGGCCGGCCACGACCTGACCGACAAGGTCCGGTTCTACCAGCCGCTCAACACAGATACCTCATATGCGGCCGACTGGGGGACGCAGATCTACTCCCTCGGCATCGATTACTTCAACATCCTGCAGTTCGGCGGGACCAACCCCGGCGTCAGCATCGGGTACGACCGTTATGGTCGCATCCAGCTCGGCGCCAAGGTCGCCTATGCCGTCACGCCGGCCCTGACCATCGGCGCCGCAGTGACGCCGAACTGGACGGCCGAGAAGGTGGACACCAGCAGCACGCTGTCGGCCGCCGGCCTCACGCCGGGTGACGGTAGCGGTGATGAGCGGTATCTCGGCACCGAGATCAACCTGAGCGCGACGTACCGGTTTGCGCCAGGCGTCACGTTCGATCTCGCGGGCGGCTACCTGTTCGCAGGTGACGCCCTGAAGTTCGTGTCCACCCATGGGAGCGCAGCGGTGCCCTTCGGTGGACCGTCATCGAGCGATCCGCAGGACGTCGCGACGGCAACCGCCCGCGTGCGGTTCGCTTTCTAGGCGATCCACGGCTTCGTGGTTCAACGGGCCCGGGGCATCCCGGGCCCGTTGTCTTTCTGTCCACGCGAACGGTATAGTGGCCGGGATGAAGACACGACTGTCGCCGATTGTCCTCGTGCTGGCAGTAGTGATCGCGGCTGTTCTGCTCGGTGTTGGCGCGCTCGGGGCTCAGGCGCCGACGCGTGCGGTGGCCCCCCCCTCGGCATCTCTGGCGGCGATCGCCGATCAGGTCGCGGCGCTGTTCCCGCGTGTCTCCGGCGACGTCATCGAGGTGAATGGCTCGAGCGTGACGCTCGGCATCGGCAGGCGTGATGGCGTCCAGCCCGGCCTCGAGATGACGCTCTTCCGGCCGGGACGCGAGCTGCACCATCCCAAGAGTGGTGAGTTGCTCGGGCGCACCGAGACCACCGTCGGTCGGCTGCGGATCGAACAGGTCTTCGAGGCATATTCCACAGGCTCGGTGACGGCGGGCGTTCAGCCGGCGGCCGGCGACCTCGCCCGGATCTCGGCGGGAAAGCAGCGCATCACCGTGGTGGCGCTGGTCTCTGGCGTCCGGGACAACGTGGTCGAGGCGGCGCTGTCCGAGATCATCGAGGGGCTCAACCGGACCGGCCGCTTCCAGGTCGGCATGGGCGACCGGGTCGGCGTGTGGGCCACGGAGCAGGGCATCAAGCCTGAGCAGCTGCTCGAGGGACGCGGCCTCGCCGAGGCCGCCGAGCGGTTCAAGCTCGAGCACGTGCTGGCCCTGCATTTCTCCGTCGTCCAGAAGCGGCCCTTCGTCGAAGCACGGTTTCTGTCGCTACCGAACACGACCGCGCTCATGACGTCGAGCGCCTTCGTGCCACCCTCGGTTCGGACCGCCCAGGGGCAGCGTTTCTCGTCCGGGGGAGACCGCAACCCGGCCCAGCCGAGACAGCGCTCGCTGCTGGCGCGCATCCTCGGCGGTGAGCTGGAAGCAGGCACCTACTCCAGCGCCGAGGGCTCGATCCCGCTCAAGGAGATCGGCAAGTTCGGCTTCGCGGTGGTCTCCATGGACGTCTCGGTGGCGCCCAAGGATCAGGTGCCACGCGTCGTGCTGACCGATGGCGACCGGATCTGGCTCTATCGCGTGGTAGAACGAGCCATGGAGCCGGAGTGGACGTACGAGGCCCGCTTCACGAGGCCCGGTCGCATCATGTCGGTGCAGCTCGCCGATCTCGACGGCGACGGCGTTCTCGAGGTGGTCGCCAACCGCTACCACGCCGATCCGCAGATCCTGCTCACCTCGTTCATCCTGGGCACACGGGACGGCAAGCCCGTCGAGATCTACTCCGACAGCTCGCAGTTTCTGTATGCGTTCGACGCCGAAGGCGGCGGGGTCAAGCGGACGCTCTGGGGTCAGGGATTCAGCCCCGATGTCTTCTTCCGCAAGGGGCAGGCCGTGCGGTACGTGCTGAAGGGCGACAAGCTGGCCGCCGACGGGGGGGTCCGCGTGCCCGCAGCCTTTCGGGCAACCGGGGCGACCATGGCCAACATCGCCGGCAAGGGTACGGGATCGCGCAGCCTCGTCTTCATCGACGAGCAGAACCGGCTGCGCGTCTCGCTCGAGTCGGAGGAGGCGTTTCGCTCGTCCACCCCTGTGGGCGGCGGCGGCTATCTGAAGGTGGAGCTGCTCAAAGCGCGCACCGAGCGTGGTGGCCGGAGCGAGTTCTTCAATTTCGAGCCCATGCCACTGGCGGTTGACCTCGACGGGGACGGCGTCGACGAGGTTATCGTTGCCCAGAACCAGCTCGACGGGCATCTCGCCATCATGTTCCGCGGCCCCGCGGGGTATCGAATGCAATCGGTCAACTCGGGCTTCGAGGGCGTGATCACGGGGCTGGGCGCGATTCACGGCGAGAATCCACCGACGCTGATCGCCGCCGTCGTCCGCTTCAACAACTACTTCCGGACGGCCGGCGAGACGCAGATCATCATGACCACGGGGGAGTAACAGTCTCGAGCAAGCTTCCCACATCACCGCCTCGAGGGATGCGTGACGTGCTTCCCGACGAGGTCGAGCTTCGCGACACGGCCAGTCACCTGATCGTCGGGGTCTACCGCAGCTACGGCTTCCGGCGCATCGAGACGCCCGCGCTCGAAAGCCTGCGCCTCCTCGTCGGCAGCGAGGGCGGCGAAAACGAGAAGCTCATCTTCAAGGTCCTCAAGCGCGGCGACGACCTCGAGAGCGCACGGGCGAGTGGCGGCGACCTCGCGGACCTCGGGCTGCGCTTCGATCTGACGGTGCCGCTCGCGCGCTACTACGCCGAGAACCAGGCGCGGCTGCCCGATCCCCTGAAGGCGATCCAGATCGGACCCGTGTGGCGCGCGGAGCGACCTCAGAAGGGCCGCTACCGCCAGTTCACGCAGTGCGATATCGACGTGGTCGGCGTGGCCGGCATCGTCTCCGAGGTCGAGCTGATCCTGGCTACCTGCGAGGCCCTGGCCCGGCTGGGCCTCGGCAACCTCACGGTGCGTGTCAACGACCGCCGTCTCCTCGCGCTCATCGCCCGTCATTGCGGCTTCCTCCCCGAGCGGCAGCCGAGCTTCTTCATCGCCTTCGATAAGCTCGACAAGATCGGCCCCGAGGGCGTGCTCGCGGAGCTTCGCGATGCGGGACACGAGGCGGCGGCGGTGGCGCGCTTCGCGGCGTTGCTGCCTGTACTCCTCGGCACGGACATGTCGCTCGCGTCGCTCGAGCGCTCGCTCGCGGCGGGCCCGGACGAGGGGGCCGCCTTCCAGTCGATGGCGGCTCTCCTCGCCATCGTCGGCCCGGAGCTGCCGGCCGCTGCGCGCGTCGGATTCGACGCCACCCTGGTGCGGGGCATGGGGTATTACACCGGGACGATCTTCGAGATCGTCTCGCCGGCATTCCCCGCCTCGATCGCCGGCGGTGGCCGCTACGACCGGATGGTGGGACGGCTCCTCGGCCGCGACGTCCCTGCCTGCGGATTCTCGATCGGCTTCGAGCGTCTCATCGCCATCCTCGGCGAGCGCGGCGGACGGCCCGACGCGCGGGCGCGCGCGGTGGCCGAGCCGGGACGCCGCATCGCCCTGCTCATCGACGACGAGGGCGGCCTCGCGCGCGCGGTGCAGGCGGCCCGCGCGCTCCGTGAGCAGGGTGATGTCGTGTCGCTGGAGCTGCGCCGCAAGAACACGCGCAAGCAGCTCGACGACCTCGCCACGCACGGGTTTTCCGACTACGGGGTGCTGGAGACGGGCAAGTCGTCGGCGACCGTGAAGCCGCTGAGGCAGGCCGGATGAGCGCGCCGGCACATGCGTACCGGACTCATACATGCGCTGAGCTTCGTGCCACCGACGTCGGGCGCACCGTCCGGCTGTCGGGGTGGGTCCACCGCAAGCGCGACCACGGGGGCCTCCTGTTTCTCGACCTGCGCGATCACTTCGGCCTCACGCAGGTGGTCCTGCACGCCGGCAGCCCGCATCTCGCCACGGCCGAGGCGTTGCGCCTGGAGAGCGTGATCACGGTGACGGGGCGTGTGGTGGCGCGGGCGCCGTCGGCGGTCAATCCGAAGCTCGCCACCGGGGAGATCGAGGTCGAAGCCGACGACCTGACGGTGCAGTCGATCGCCGATCCGCTGCCGCTGCAGGTCAACACCGACGCCGACCTGGCCGAGGAGACGCGCCTGCGCTACCGGTTTCTCGACCTCCGGCGGGAGAAGGTGCACCGCAATGTCCTGCTGCGGTCGCGCGTCATCGCCTCGATCCGCCGCCGGATGCTCGACCTCGGCTTCACCGAGTTCCAGACACCGATCCTGACCGCGAGCTCCCCCGAGGGCGCGCGCGACTATCTCGTCCCCAGTCGGTTGCATCCCGGCAACTTCTACGCGCTGCCGCAGGCGCCGCAGCAGTTCAAGCAGCTGCTGATGGTCTCGGGGTTCGACCGCTACTTCCAGATCGCGCCATGCTTTCGCGACGAGGATAGCCGCGCCGACCGCTCTCCCGGCGAGTTCTACCAGCTCGACGTCGAGATGTCGTTCGTCACGCAGGACGACGTATTCGCCGCCCTGGAGCCCGTGCTGCACGGCGTCTTCGCAGAGTTCCGTCCGGAGGCGCCGGTGACGCCTCCGCCGTTCCCGCGCATCCCGTACGAGGAGGCGATGCGGCGCTACGGCAGCGACAAGCCCGACCTGCGCAACCCGCTGGAGATCCGCGATGTCACCGACGTATTCCGCGGCTCGGGCTTCGCCGTGTTCGCAGCGGCCATCAGCGACCGGCGCGCAGTCGTCAGGGCCGTGCGGGCTCCGGGGGCGGCTGCGCAGCCGCGCTCCTTCTTCGACAAGCTGAACCAGTGGGCGCGCGACCAGGGCGCGCCCGGGCTCGGGTACCTCGTCCTGGCGGAGGCTGGTGCCCGCGGTCCCATCGCGAAGTTTCTCGACGACGGGCGTCTGGCGGCCTTGCGCGCGGCCACCGGCGCGGCCGACGGCGACGCCGTGTTCTTCGTCTGCGACGCGGCGGAGGCGGCGGCCAAGCTGGCCGGTCGCGCGCGCAGCAGGATCGGCGAGGACCTCGACGTCGTCGAGAAGAACGCGTTCCGCTTCTGCTGGGTCACCGACTTCCCCATGTACGAGCGGAACGAGGAGTCGGGGAAGATCGAGTTCAGTCACAATCCTTTCTCCATGCCGCAGGGCGGTCTCGAAGCGCTCGAGACGCGCGACCCGCTCTCGATCAAGGCCTATCAGTACGACATCGTCTGCAACGGCGTGGAGCTGTCGAGCGGCGCCATCCGCAACCACCGCCCGGACGTCATGTACAAGGCCTTCGCGATCGCGGGCTATTCGCGCGACGAGGTGGAGGCGCGATTCGGCGGGATGCTGAGCGCCTTCCGCTACGGCGCCCCGCCCCACGGCGGCTCGGCGCCGGGCATCGACCGGATCGTCATGCTGATCGCCGGCGAGAGCAACATCCGGGAGGTCATCGCCTTTCCGATGAACCAGCAGGCCGAGGACCTCTTGATGCAGGCGCCGGCCGCGGTGCCATCCGAGCGCCTCAAGGAGCTGCACATCAAGCTCGATTTACCGCCGACGGAGCCACGGAGGGGTTGAGCGCTGCATGGTAGACTTGGCATGGGACCGATAGTTTGAGTGACGTCACCACCATCACGCGCCGCCTGTCGCTGGCGCCGGACGTCGATCTCGCCCAGCTGCTCGGGCGGAACGACGACCACCTTCGCACCCTCGAGTCCGAGTTCGAAGTCCGCATCGTCGCGCGCGGCCACGACGTGATGCTCAAGGGCGACGAGCGCCAGGTGCAGAAAGCCGAGCGCGCGCTCACGCAGCTGGCGGAGCTGGTCCGCTCGGGGGCGCCCGTGCGCGCCATGGAAGTGCGGGCGGCGGCCCGGATGCTCTCCGGGGACGAGGAAGCCGACGTCAAGTCCGTCTTCGCCGACGCGATCTCGGTGCCGTCGCGCAAGAAATGGATCACGCCCAAGACGGTCGGACAGAAGCGCTACGTCGACGCCATCCGCCGCAACGACATGGTGTTCGGCATCGGGCCCGCCGGCACCGGCAAGTCGTTCCTGGCGGTGGCGATGGCCGTCAACGCCTTGATGCGCCGGGACGTCGCGCGCATCGTCCTCACCCGGCCCGCGGTAGAGGCGGGCGAACGTCTGGGTTTTCTGCCGGGCGACCTCTACGAAAAGGTCCACCCGTATCTGCGCCCGCTCTACGACGCGCTCTATGACATGCTGGAGTCGGAGAAGGTGGGCTCGCTGCTCGAGAAGGGCGCGATCGAGATCGCCCCCCTGGCGTACATGCGCGGTCGGACGCTCAACGATGCCTTCATCATTCTCGACGAGGCGCAGAACAGCACGACGGAACAGATGAAGATGTTCCTCACCCGCCTCGGCTTCAACTCCAAGATGGTCGTCACGGGCGACATCACCCAGGTCGACCTGCCGGCCTCACGCCACTCCGGTCTCATCGAAGTGCAGAAGATCCTCCACGGCGTTCCCGGCATCGATTTCGTGTATTTCGACGAAGGCGACGTGGTGCGGCACCAGCTCGTGTCCGCCATCATCCGCGCCTATGGCGTCCACGAGGCGCGTGGCGCCGATCGCGAGGACGGAGCGCGCGCAGGGTCCGGCTGATGGCGGTGGTCGTCGATCAGCGCCAGCGGCGGGTTCCGGTGTCGCGCGCGCGCCTGGCGCGTGCCGTCGACCGCGCGCTGGCCGCGATCGGGCGACCGGCCGGCGTGGTCGAGGTCGCCGTCGTGGACGATGCGGAGATCCGCCGGCTCAATGCGGCTCACCGCGGCATCGGCCGGCGTACCGACGTGCTCGCGTTTCCGCTCGAAGCGCCGGACGCCGGACCTCTTGTCGGTCAACTCGTCATCTCCGCCGAGGCGGCCGCCCGACAGGCGCGCCGGCTCCGCGTGCCGCTGGCGCTGGAGCTGGACCTGCTCGCCACGCACGGCACGCTTCATCTGGCTGGCTACGACGACCGCGATCCGGTGGAGGCCGACCTGATGCACCGTCGCGAGCGCGATATCCTGGGCGACACCCCGGAGCGACTCTGGGGAGGGTTGCTCCCGGAGCGCCGCCGCCTGCTCCCGCAATCACCTGACCCATTGAGCGCGGAACGGAGCCGCTGTCCCTCTCGATCAGGCCACCCACGGTTCGAGCCGCGCGCCCAGCGGTCGCTACAATGAAAGCCGGCTTCGTGGCGCTCATCGGGCGGCCCAACGCCGGCAAGTCGACGCTGCTGAATCGCCTGGTCGGCGAGAAGCTGTCGATCGTCTCCGCGCGGCCACAGACGACGCGCAATCGGATCACCGGCATCAGGACCACGCGGGACGCACAGATCATCTTCGTGGACACGCCCGGATTGCACCCGGGACGCGGGGAGCTGGGGACGTTCATGCAGCGGACGGCGCAGCGCGCGGCCGAAGAGGTCGACACCGTCTGCCTCGTCGTCGACGCGACCGCCCGCGAACAGGTCGACGCGCTCGTGCTGGCGCCTCTCGAGCGCTTTTCCGGCCCGGTCTTCTGCGCGCTGAACAAGGTGGACCGTGTGCGACCGAAGAGCCGGCTGCTTCCGATCATCGACCGCTGGCGGAGCGCGTACCCGTTCGCCGAGATCCTGCCCGTCTCGGCCGACGACGGTACCAATTGCGACCGGTTGCTGGCCGTGCTCACCGACGCGCTTCCCGAGCACCCGGCGCTCTTCCCGGCCGACGCGACGAGCGATCAGCCGGAGACGTTCTACGTGGCGGAGATCGTGCGCGAGCGCATCTTCCACCTGACACGCGAGGAGGTGCCATACGCGGTGGCCGTTCGTGTGAACGATCTCGTGGAGCGGACCCGTCCCGAGCGGCTCGACATCCGTGCGACGATCTTCGTCGAGCAGGATTCGCAGAAGGGGATCGTCATCGGAAAGGGCGGTGCGATGCTGAAACGCATCGGGACGGAGTCGCGGCGCGAGCTGGAGCGTTTCTTCGGCATCCAGGTCTTTCTCGGGTTGACCGTCGACGTGCGCCGGAACTGGCGTCGGGATCCCCAGGCGCTGCGCGAATTCGGCTTCAGGCTGACCTCCTGAGATGGCGCTCGGCAAATCGGCGGCGGTCGTGATCGGCAGCTTCCCTCTCGGTGAGAGCGATCAGGTCGTGACGTTCTTCTCGCGCGAGTACGGCAAGGTGCGTGGGGTCGCGAAGGCATCCCGCCGGATGCGCTCCCGCTTCGGCGGCTCGCTCCAGCTCTTCACCCTCGGGCAGCTCGTCTTCTTCGACACCGGCCGGAGCGACCTGGTGCGGATCGACCATTTCGACGTCCTCGAGCCGTTTGCGCGCATCCGCGAGGATCTCGAGCGCCTCGGTCAGGCCTCGTGGATCGTCGAATGCGTGGCCCGCCTCACGGCCGACCGCGATCCCCATGCGGCGCTCTACGGCCTGCTCGTGCGGAGCCTGCGGGCGGTGGTGGGCCCGGTGGCGCCGGTGCGTGCCGCCGTGTGCTTCGGGGCCCGGTGCCTGGACGTGCTGGGCCACCGGCCGCGGCTCGATCAATGCGGCGCCTGTGGGCGCCCGTATCCGTTCGCGCGGCCGGCGCTCGACGAGGGCGGCGTCGTCTGCGAGCGGTGCGCGGCCACCCTCGCCGGCGCCACCGCGGTGTCGCCGGCGGCGGTGGCGGCGCTGGCGCGGCTTCGCGCGGCGCGGTGGGAGGAGGCGCTCGGTCAGCCCCTGGGTCGGACGGAGGGCGAGCTGAAGTCGGCGCTCGAAACACACATGACTCGACTCATCGGCCAGCCGACACGCACGGTGAAGTTCCTGCGCGAGGTCCGCCGGCTGTCGGAGGTCACCGGAGAGCGGGTATGAACGTCACCATGGATGTCATCGCCTCGCTGAGCAAGCGGCGCGGGTTCATCTTCCAGTCGAGCGAGATCTATGGCGGCACCGGCGCCGCCTGGGACTACGGGCCGCTCGGCGTCGAGCTGAAGAACAACATCAAGCGCGTCTGGTGGCGCGACTTCGTCCAGCAGCGCGACGACATGGTCGGCCTCGACGCCTCGATCCTCATGCATCCGACCGTCTGGCGCGCGAGCGGGCATGTCGACAACTTCAGCGACCCCATGGTGGACTGTCGCGAGTGCAAGCGACGCTTCCGCGCCGACAAGGTCGACGAGACGGACTGGTCGCATTACTGTGCGGCCACCAAGGGCAACAAGTTCACCATCAAGGCCGGTGAGCCGTGCAAGCACTGCGGGGAGCGCCGCACGCTGTGTCCCGAATGCGGCAAGGGGGAGCTGACGGCCCCGCGACAGTTCAACCTCATGTTCAAGACGTTCATGGGCCCCGTCGAGGAAGAAGCGGCGGTGACCTATCTGCGACCGGAGACGGCCCAGGGCATCTTCGTGAACTTCGACAATATTCTGCAATCGACACGGCGCAAGCTGCCATTCGGCATCGCCCAGATCGGCAAGGCGTTCCGCAACGAGATCACGCCCGGCAACTTCATCTTCCGCACGCGCGAGTTCGAGCAGATGGAGATCGAGTACTTCGTCAACCCGCACGAGCAGCTCGACGGCCGGCCGGCCGACGAAGCCTGGCACGATCGCTGGATCGCCGACTGCGAGGCGTGGTTCGCGCGGTACGGTCTCGACCCCGCGAACGTCAAGCTCCACGAGCACGCCGCCGACGAGCTCGCGCACTACTCGAAGCGGACCGTGGACCTGCTGTATCGCTTTCCCATGGGCTGGAGCGAGCTCATGGGCATCGCGAACCGGACCGACTTCGACCTGAAGCAGCACGCGAAGTTCAGCGGCAAATCGCTGACGTGGTTCGACGAGGAGCGAAAGGAGCACCTCGTGCCGTACGTCATCGAGCCCTCGGCGGGGGTCGACCGCGCCCTGTTGGCCTTCTTGCTGGACGCCTATCGCGAAGAGCAAGTCCGCGGGGAAAAGCGCGTGGTGCTGCGACTGCATCCCGAGCTGGCGCCCATCAAGATCGCCGTGCTGCCGCTGCTGAAGAAGCGCACGGACATCGTCGCCACGTGCCACGACCTCCGCTCACGGCTCGCAGGCCGCTGGGTCACCCTCTACGACGACACGGCGGCCATCGGCCGGCTCTACCGGCGGCAGGATGAGGTCGGCACCCCGTTCTGCGTCACCGTCGACGTGAAGACGGTCGGAGACGCGGAGAAGGGTGAGGCCGGCGACGGCAAGGTGACCATTCGCGACCGCGACTCGATGGAGCAGATTCGCGTGCCAATGGGCGATCTCGACACCATCTTCAGCCGCATCCTCGACGGCGGCGCGACATGGGCGAACGTCACCGCCGGCTACCCAGACGCGGAGGGGTGAGCGGCTACGGGCCCTGAACGTCGGGCGGCCGCATCGGTATCCGGGTTGGCGCCGCCGGGCGAAGGGGCTCGTTGCCGCCGGGGGGGAAAAGCGCGGATGGCGCGAGCGGCCAGGCGTTGCGGGGCAGCGCCGGCGGCGTCGTGAGGACCGAGGCGCCAGGGCTGGGAAGGGCCGGCGAGGCCTGCGGAGGCGTGGGTGTGAGGGGCAGCGCCGGTGGCAGCGGCGAGGGCACGGCCGGACGGCGTCCACAGGCCAGTGGCTCCGTCCCCTTGATGAAGGCCATCGACACCACGCGGACGCATTCGTTCGACGCATCGAGGTCGACCGGCACGAACACGATCTTCTCCGGCACCGGGAAGTCTTCGCGCGGGCTGTCACCGAGCACCTTGCCCATGTACGACACCCAGATCGGTGCGGCGACGCGTGAGCCGGTCTCGTCTTTTCCCAGGCTGCGCGGACGGTCGTATCCGACCCAGACGCCCGTGGCCAACCGCGGAGTGAAGCCGACGAACCACGCGTTCGAGTAATCGTTGGTCGTCCCCGTCTTGGCGGCGATCGGCCGCGCGAGCGCCTTGGCGGCCACGCCGGTTCCGCGCTCCACCACGCCACGCAGCATGTGCGTCATCACGTAGGCGGTTTCCGGCGGTACCGCTTCACGTGGCTCGGCAACGTGCTCTTCGAGCAGCTTGCCCTGCGCGTCGGTGACGTAGCGGATCGTCGTCGGCGTCAGCCACTCTCCCTGGTTGGCCAGCGCGCCATAGGCGGACGTCAGCTCGAGCAGGGTGAGGTCCGAGGTCCCGAGCGCGAGGCTGAGATTCATGTGCAAGGGGCTCGCGATGCCGAACCGGCGCGCCACCTGGATCGTCTTTCCGAGCCCGACGCGCTCCTGCACCTTGACCGTCACGATGTTCACCGACTCTTCCACCGCCTGCTGGAGAGTCGTCGGCCCCCGATACTTGCGGTCGTAATTGTCGGGCTTCCAGGCTTGACCGTTGGGGCCCACCGCGTATGAGACCGGCGCATCCTCCACGCGAGAGGCGGGCGTGAATCCGGCCTCGAGGGCGGCGATGTACACGAAGGGCTTGAAGGCCGAGCCGGGCTGGCGACGGGCTTGAACGGCGCGGTTGAACTCGCTTCGGAAGAAGTCGTATCCGCCGACCATCGCTCGCACGTATCCCGTCTGCGGTTCGATGGTGACGATCGCGCCCTCGGGGTGCTCGGTGGGTTTCCCCTTGGCCGTTCTTCCCTCGAGCGCCTTCAGGCCGTCGCGGAGCGCCTGCTCGGCGGTTAGCTGCATGGTGGGATTGAGCGTCGTGTAGACGTTGAGGCCACCCTTGAAGACCATGTCGGCGCCGTACTTGCCCTCGAGGGTTTGCTGCACGTACTCGAGGAAGTACTGGCCGGTCGTGCGGCGCCGCTCCGGGGGAATGAGGCCGAGATCGGTTCGCGCCAGTCGCTTCGCCTCGGCGTCGGGCAGGACGCCGTACTCGACCATCCGGCGCAGCACGAGCTCGCGCCGTCGCCGTGCCGCTTCTCCGTGCTCGAAGGGAGAATAGCTCGAGGGCGCGCGAGGCAGGCCCGCGAGCAACGCCGCGTCGCGGACGGAGAGCTCAGCGACCGACTTGCCGAAGTACGTTCGCGCCGCCGCCTCCACGCCGTAGGCGCCGTTCCCGAAATAGACCTGGTTCAGGTACATCTCGAGGATGCGGTCCTTCGAGTACCGGCGCTCCAGCTCAAGCGCGAGCACCGCCTCTTTGATCTTGCGCTCGAGGCTCTTGTCCGGTGTGAGGAAGAGGACCTTCGTGAGCTGCTGCGTGATCGTGCTGCCGCCCTCGACGATGCGGCCTCGACGATAGTTTTGCCAGACCGCGCGGGCGATGCCGATGGGGTCGACGCCGAAGTGTGAGTAGAACCGGCGATCCTCGGTGGCGATGACGGCGTCCCGGAGCGTCTGGGGAATGTGGGCGAGGGGCACGAAGATCCGTCGCTCGACGTGGAGCTCCGTGATGATCTCGTCGTTGTCGTCGTACACCTTGGTGCCGGCCAGGGGCTGGAAGGTCTCGAGCGCGGTGACCGAGGGCAGACTACGCGGCAGAATCGTGAACGCCCACAGCGCGGCCATACCGACGACAAGAGCGACCGCGAGCGAGCTGACGCCGACGATCATGAGGAACAGCCGCAGCCAGCGGCGAGAGCCCCATCGGGAAGCCGACCCCTCCGCCGGCCCGTTGTCCTGAGGCGCCATCCGTCGACCATTATACCGGCGCGACCGATGCGATATGCTGTTCGAGTGCGATCGAGCCTGCTGACCGATTTCGACTGGCGCGGCCTCATCGCGGACATCACGGCCGCCGAGGAGCTCGACGCGCACCTCGCCAGCGGTTCGCGGACGGCATACGTCGGCTTCGATCCGACCGCCGACAGCCTGCATATCGGAAGCCTGCTACCGTTGCTCGCGCTTCGGCGGCTCCAGCTGGCCGGCCACCGTCCGATCGTCCTCGTCGGGGGCGGCACGGGCTTGATCGGCGACCCGAGCGGCAAGGCCGGCGAGCGGGCGCTCAACCCGAAGGATCAGGTGGCCGAGTGGGCCGAGCGCTTGAAGGTGCAGGTGCGGCCCTTTCTCGATTTCGACCGCGGCTCGCAGGCGGCGCTGCTCGTAGACAACTACTCCTGGCTCTCGCAGCTCGATCTGATCGGCTTTCTGCGCGACATTGGCAAGCATTTTCCGGTCGGCACGATGATGGCACGCGAATCGGTCAAGGCCCGCATGGGCGCCGGCATCTCGTTCACCGAGTTCAGCTACCAGGTGCTCCAGGCCTACGACTTCATGTCACTTTCGTTGCTCCATGACTGCACCTTGCAGCTCGGAGGCACCGATCAGTGGGGCAACATCACGGCCGGCGTCGACCTGATCCGGCGCGTCCGTGCTCGGCCGGCCTTTGGCATCACCATGCCCCTGGTGACCAAGATCGACGGCACGAAGTTCGGCAAGACGGAGTCCGGCACGATCTGGCTGGATCCGCACAAGACCTCCGCGTACGAGATGTACCAGTTCTGGCTGAACACGGCGGACGCCGACGTCGCGCGATTCCTTCGATACTTCACCTTCCTCCCTCCCGAGCGCATCGCGGAGCTCGAGGAGGCGACGAAGGTTGCTCCGGACAAGCGCAAGGGCCAGCGCACGCTCGCGCGAGAGGTGACGGCGCTGGTGCACGGCGCACCGAGGCTCCGAGAGGCCGAGGAGGTGAGCGCGGCGCTGTTCAGCGGCGATGTGGCATCGCTTCACGAATCGCAACTCGCAGAGGCGACCCGGGGAATGCCGATGTCCCAGCTGGGCGCCGCCGAGATCGCGCAGCTGCCGTGGCCGGAGCTTCTCGTTCGCGTCGGCCTCGCGGATTCCAAGCGCCACGCCCGCGAGTTGATGGCGAGCGGAGCCGTTCAGCTCAATGGTCGACCCCTCGATACCGCCGCGCCGCCGCCTTCGACGGCCACGGCGTTGTTCGGTAAGTATCTAATTCTTCGGAAAGGAAAGAAGACCTACCACGCGGTGGAGCTGGCTCAGAAACTTCTGCCGAGTGCTTGACACGGCATAGGCCGATCAGTATAGTCAATCTTTGCCCGCGTAGGTCGTGGGCGACGATTTAGAAGTAGAGAACAGATCCGGTCACCTTCCAAGCTGACCGCAGCGTTCTTTGAAAGTCGCATATGCTACTGGCTCACCGAAAAGGTGTGAGCACCATCCGTTCTAACGAGTACCTTGCGCTCGGCCGAGTGACTGCACGTTCAATGCAGTAACACGTTCGAGCTTGAGGACCAGGTTCATCGCTTTACTTGGCGAGTTTGATCCTGGCTCAGAGCGAACGCTGGCGGCGTACTTAACACATGCAAGTCGAACGAGGATCGCCTGTGTAGCAATACATAGGCGGTTCTAGTGGCGTACGGGTGAGTAACACGTGGGCAACCTGCCCTTGAGTCCGGGATACCCTCTCGAAAGGGAGGCTAATACTGGATACGTTCCTCGGGTCGCGAGATCTGGGGAGGAAAGGTAGCGCAAGCTGCCGCTCTTGGAGGGGCTCGCGGCCTATCAGCTAGTTGGTGAGGTAACGGCTCACCAAGGCTATGACGGGTAGCTGGTCTGAGAGGACGACCAGCCACACGGGAACTGAGACACGGTCCCGACTCCTACGGGAGGCAGCAGTGGGGAATTTTCCGCAATGGGCGAAAGCCTGA
>JBIOXS010000109.1:0-2284 GCA_044869815.1 Candidatus Rokuibacteriota bacterium
GGACAAAGGCGGCGACGGTGATCCATGTCTTTTGCGTCATGAGGTCAATCCTTGGCCAGGGCGTTCCCGCTTTCCGGATCGAAGTAGTGCAGGTGCGCAGTGTCGACGGCGAGGCGCAGCCGCTCGCCGGTTGAGACGGCTTCCCGGCCGCCGAGCAGCGCGGCGGCGTTCGCTTCGCTTCCGCCTTCGGCGGCGGCGTCGTAACGGAAGCGCACGATCCGCTCGTGGCCGTGCTCCTCGACGGCATTCGGCATGACTTCGATGCGCGGCCAGTGGCCCGGCGCGCCGCGATCGAGCGCGAGATCGCCGGGCCGCAGCCCGACGAGCAGGCTCTCCCGACTCGCGCCGGGGATACGGGCGCCGCCATCCAGTGGCAGCTCGAAGCGGCCGAAGCGGATTCCCGCGGCAGTCCTTTCCGCCTTCAGGAGGTTCATCGGCGGCGAGCCCATGAACGTCGCCACGAAGGTGTTGCACGGCCGGTCGAACAGCAGGCGCGGGGTGTCACATTGCTGGATCGTCCCCGTGCGCATTACGGCCACCCGTTCCCCCAGTGTCATCGCCTCGACCTGGTCGTGCGTGACGTAGATTGTCGTGACCTTGAGCCGCTCGCGCATCTTCGCCAGCTCGACCCGCATGGACGAGCGCAATTGCGCGTCCAGGTTCGAGAGCGGCTCGTCCATCAGGAATGCCTTGGGCCTCCGCGCGATGGCGCGGCCCATGGCGACGCGCTGCAGCTGTCCGCCGGACAGCTCCGACGGCCGGCGCGACAGTAACGATCCGAGCCCGAGCAACGCAGCCACTTCGGCGACGCGCTCGCGCCGATCGGACGCACCCACGCGGCGCGACTTGAGGCCGAACTCGATGTTGTCCCGAACCGTCATCTGCGGGTACAGGGCGTAGCTCTGGAACACCATCGCGATGTCGCGCTCGCCCGCCGGCCTCGCCGTGACGTCCGCGTCACCGATGAGGACCCGGCCGCTGTCCAGGGCCTCGAGGCCCGCCACCGCACGCAGCAACGTCGACTTGCCGCAGCCGGATGGGCCGACCAGCACCAGGAACTCGCCGTCCGCGACGCCGAGGCTCACGCCATCCAGGGCGCGTGTGCCGTCCGCGAACATCCGGCAGGCGTTTTCGACCGAGATCGATGCCATCGCGGTGCGTGGTTCCTACGTCGATCTCGGGTCGTGCCGACGCCGGTGATCGTCCGCCGCACCTTCCGGCATCTGGCGGAAGTCCAGCGCCGGAAAGCCGGACTCGATCTCGACGTAGCGGCCTTCCCGCGCCGAGGTCTGGGCAGCCAGCATGACCTCCAGACAGTGCAGCGCATGCTCGGGCCGGTTGACGGGCCGCGCGCCGGCGGCGACGCATTCGACGAGGTGCCGGAGGCCCGCGGTCCACGGCCATTGGGGCTCGCATTCCTCGAGGATCTCCCAGGTCCCACGCTCCCGCGTCCAGCGCTCGAATCCCTGCGGCGCCCAATCGTCGCCGAGCATCTGCATGACGCCCTCGCTCCCGTAGAGCTCGATCGCCGGGCTGCGGTATTTCTGCATCGTGAAGCCGGTCGTGATGCACGCGAACCGGCTCTCGCCGAAATCGAGCAGCACCTGCGCGTTGTCGTCCGCCTGGACGGCGATCTCGGCGCCCTCGGACATGCGTTTCGGAATCGCGGTGCCGACCATCGCGCACACCCGCCGCACGGGCCCCATGAATCCGCAGAGGCTCGTCAGGTTGTACACGCCGAGATCGAACAGGGCGCCTCCGCCCGGGCGATAGAACCATTGGCCCCACCAGGGACCGGACCATCCGTAGCGGGCGCGGGCCAGCAGCACGCGGCCGATCTTTCCGGCCATCACGTCCGCATGCATCGCGCGGTAAGTCGGCGACAGCACGATGTGCGGCGCGCAGACCAGGAGTCCCTTCGCGGACCGGCCGAGCTCGAGCAGCGCCTGCGCCGCATCGAGGCGGGTCGCCATCGGCTTCTCCACCAGCACGTGCTTGCCCGCCCGGAGCGCGGCCTCCGCGAGCTCGGCGTGCTCGTTCATGCTGGTCAGCACGAGCACCACGTCGACGTCGTCGCGCCCGATGAGCGCCGCCGCGGTGGCGGTCGTCGCGATCGACGGATGCAGGACGGCGACGGCCTTCGTCTTCTCGCGGTCGATGTCGAACGCGGCGACGAGCCGCGCCTTTCCCGCCTGCTCGAGCTGGCTGATGGCCCGGCGGTAGGGGCCGAGGAAGACGCTGCCGAGGCCGAGCACTCCGATTCCGAGCATGCGTGTTCGTTTCC
>JBIOXS010000110.1:0-4074 GCA_044869815.1 Candidatus Rokuibacteriota bacterium
GCACAGTGACGTCCACGGGCACGCCGACGATCACCGGCACGCCACCAACTGCTACGCTAACGCGCACGACAACTGCGACGGTCACCGTCACAGCTACGCGCACTCGGACAGCCACGCCCACGCGCACGGCCACGGGCACGCCTTCCGTGACGGCGACGAGGACGATGACGCCGACGCCTGGGATAACAGCGACCGTCACGCCCACCCGCCCTCCCACGGCGACGGTGACCCCGCCCAAGCCGGTGGGCGACGTGAACGACGATGGTGCGGTCGACGCCGTGGACGCACTGCTGATCCTACAGCTCCACGCGCGCCTCCTCGCGTCGTTGGCAAACGCAGAGCGCGCGGACGTGAACGTGGACGGCAGGATCGATAGCCTGGACGCTAAGCTCGTCCTGCAGTACGTGGCCGGCTTGATCGATGAGCTGCCGCCGAGCTAGGCGGTCGTTCGCTCTGGTGCTGCCGTCAGGCTCTGGGAGAAGCGCCCTTCGAGGACCAGCGCCACTCGACCTTGAGCGGTTCGTGATCGCTCAGGTCCTCGCCTGAGGCGTCGCGGAACTTCTCCGCCTCGAACCGCCACGAAAGCGGCTCGAGCGCGATGCCGGCGGCGCTGCGGAACGCGAACTTATCGATCCGAGTCGGGTCGGCGCAATCGAGCGCGTCGCACACGTCGATGAGACCTGCGCGCTCGAGGAACGTCGACCACAGGCGCGCGTCTTCTCGATTGCCGGCGTCGTCGCTCTCGGGTTCTGTGTGCAGGTTCATATCGCCGCCGAGGATGATCGCATGTCCGGCTGAGTTTTGCTCGATGTAGGCGGCGAGCTGATCGAAGCCGGCGGCGCGCGCGGCGTTGTCGGCGTCCTCGCCGCCGGCGTCAGCGTGGAGCGTGTAGACGTCGACGATGACGTTTGGAGCGAGCGTCACGCGCGCCATGGCGAAGCCCTTCATCGCCAGACAGTCCGCAGCGCCCGGACCGCAGGTGTCCCACGGGATGCGGCGAAGCTCGTCGAACGGGAAGCGCGACAGCAGGCCGAGGCCGTCGCCGACGAAGAGCGCGGGACGCTCCGTCTGCCAGTCGAGACCGACCGCCTCCGGGCCGGGGTGGCGCTCGCTCCGGTACGGGAAGTCGGTCTGCGCGCGCAGCCGTTCGTGGTAGTGGGCGAAGTCGATGGCGTCGAGCGAGGGCTGCCACCAGTCGAAGTCCTCCTGGGTGAGCACGATGTCGTAGTCGTTCAGGAGCGGACTGATGAGCGGGATGTGGTCCTCCGGGTTGACCGTGGAGACCTCCTGCGGCAGTCCGGCGACGTTGTAGGAGAGGGTGGTGAACTCGCCGGACGGCGTCGACGAGCTACCGCGGCAGGCGGTGAGGGCGAGGAGCGCGGGGATGAGAAGGAGGGAGAAGAGTAAGCGTGGACGGTCCAACATGCGCCTAGTCTAGCAGTAAGGCGAATGAGGCGTGATTATGCCTGCGACGCCACCAGTACGTGTCGCTTTCGGGATGCGCTGGCCAGAGTGCGAACAGATTCTGAAGCGAAGGACGGCGAGGCTGGAAAGCCTCGCCTACAAGGTGACAGAGAGGCTAGACGCTGGCGACGAGCGACTCTTCCTCGGTGGGGAGGGAGCGCCTGATCACGTCGAGGTGTTCGAGGGCGATGCCGGCGCCGATGGCGGTGCACTCGAGCGGGTTGTCGGCGACGTGGCAGGGGATACCGGTCTCCTGCGTGAGCAGCACATCGAGGTGGCGGAGGAGCGCGCCACCACCGGTGAGGACGAGGCCGCGGTCGATGACGTCGGCGGCGAGCTCGGGCGGCGTGCGCTCGAGGACGGCGCGCACGGTCTGCACGATGCTGGCCAGGCCGTCCTGGAGGGCGGTGGTGATCTCGTTCGTGGCGATGGTGATGGTGCGCGGCATGCCGGTGACCTGGTCGCGGCCGCGCACCTGCATCGTGAGCTCGTCATCGAGGGGGATGGCGCTGCCGACGCCGATCTTGATCTCCTCTGCGGTGCGTTCGCCGACGATCAGGTTGTGACGTCGCTTCACGTAGGCGGTGACGGCGTCGTCCATGCGGTCGCCGGCGACGCGCACCGACTCGGCGACGACGATGCCGTACATCGAGATGACGGCGGCCTCGCAGCGGCCGCCGCCGATATCGACGATCATGTTGCCGCTGGGGGTGCCGACAGGGATACGCGCGCCGATGGCGGCGGCGAGCGGCTCGGGCACAAGCTGGGCAGGGCGACGGGAGCCGGCCTGCTCGGCAGCGTCGCGGACGGCGCGCTGCTCGACGCTGGTGGCGCCGACGGGGATGCAGATCATCACTTCGGGCTTGATCAAGTTCAGCCGCCCGACGACCTTGCCGATGAAGTAGCGCAGCATCGCTTCAGTGATCAGGTAGTCGGCGATGACGCCGTCCTTCATCGGGCGGATGACGGAGATCGTGTCGGGCGTGCGACCCATCATGTCGCGCGCTTCGCCGCCGACGGCGAGGACGGTGTTATCGCGCACGGCGAGCGCGACGACGGCCGGTTCGTTGATCACGATGCCGTGGCCCTTCACGTAGACGAGCACGTTCACCGTACCGAGGTCGACGCCGATCCGTTTCGGCAGCATAGTTATGTTCCTCTCTAGTACATCTCTGCGGGTTGAAACCCGCAGCTTGTTCAGACGGACGTTCCGTTAGTCTAGCTGCGGGACTTATCCCGCAGGATGGTTTACGACCGCCACCTGTCAGTCAGACCGAATGCTAGCGTTTCTCGCCGAGCCTGGAAAGGCTCGGCTACCGGGCGTGCGCCAAGGCTGAATGCCTTGACTACCGATCTTGTAGAAATTCCTGCGGGTTGAAACCCGCAGCTTCGATTTTGCGCCGAGGCCGGAAAGCCCCGGCTACTACAAGTCGCAGGTCGGGCTCCGCCCTAGGCGGACAAGTTCCGCCTGACCCGCGAACATTACGATTCTCGGCGGACCGATGCGCCCAGTCCGGTCAGCTTGCGGTCGAGCGCCTCGTAGGCGCGGTCGAGGTGGTAGATGTCGTTGATCTCGGTAGCGCCATCGGCGGCGAGCGCGGCAACGACGAGCGCGGCGCCGGCGCGCACGTCCATGCAGCGCACCGGGGTGCCGTAGAGCTTCGTCGGGCCGGAGACGATGGCGGTCTGGCCGGCGGTGACGACGTCGGCGCCCATCTTGCGCAGCTCGCTGATGTAGAGCAGGCGGTTGTCGTAGACGCGCTCGTGGATGACGCTGACGCCCTTGGCCTGCGTCAGGAACGCCGCGAGGGGCGGGTGCAGGTCGGTCGCGAGGCCGGGGTAGGGCACGGCCTGCGCGGTCACCGCGCGATACTGGTCGACGCCGGTGACGACGAGCCCGCCTTCGATGGTCCGGATGCGCACACCGGCCTCCTGGAGCTTCCAGATGAGGGCGTCGAGGTCCTGGGGCACGGCCTCCAGGATCTCCGCCTCGCCGCGCGTGGCCGCGACGGCGAGCGCGTAGGTGCCGGCCTCGACGCGGTCAGGCAGGATGCGCTGCGTCGTGCCGTGCAGCACCGACGCGCCTTCGACCTCGAGCGTGTGGCCACCGGCGCCGCGCACGTGCGCGCCCATGCGGTTGAGCATGTCGGTGAGCGCGACGATCTCGGGCTCCATGGCAGCGTTGATGATCGTCGTGACGCCCTGCGCCATCGTCGCGGCGAAGAGCACGTTGAGCGTGCCCATCACGCTCGGGTAGTCGAGCACGACGCGCGCGCCGCGCAAGCGCTCGGCTTCGGCGACGAACTGGTCGCCGCGGCGGTAGACCTCGGCGCCGAGCGCGCGAAAGCCGGCGAAGTGGATATCGAGCGGCCGCTGGCCGATGACGTCGCCGCCCGGCGGGCAGCAGGCCGCGCGCCCGAAGCGCGTGAGCAGCGCGCCCATGACGAGGAAGCTGGCGCGCAGGTTGACGACGAGCTCGCTGGGCGCCTCGAAGGAGTTAACGTTGGCCGCGTTGATGCGCAGGCGGTCCGGCGAGAGCTGCTCGACCTCGGCGCCGAGGCGCGTGAGGATGGCGCTCATGTAGCTGACGTCCTCGATCTCGGGGACGTT
>JBIOXS010000111.1:0-6123 GCA_044869815.1 Candidatus Rokuibacteriota bacterium
CTCCTCGTCATGATCGGGCGTGCGCATCGTGACCGCGAGCGGCGCGCCGTCGACGCGGATCTCGAGCGGCTCCTCGATCGCGACCTCGTCGCTGACGCCGTCGTGCTCGACGGCGCGCGTCAGCTCACGCACTCGACAGCGCCGGCGTCATCATCGCCTCCTCGCCGATCGGCCGGACGTCGACGGCGATGACCTTGTATCCCGGGCACGAGGTGTCGGCGTGGTCGAAGTCGCTGAAGGGGCCGCTCGCGTAGAACATGGCTACCTCGCGAGGTTTAGCAGGGAGATCTCGGTGATGGCGTCGGTCGGCACGTGTCGGCGCAGGCGCCGCACGAGACGCACGCGGAATCACGGAAGCCCCGATCGAGGCCGGCGGCGATGTTGGCGTGAAAGCCACGGCCGGTGGCGGTCAGCGCGAACGTCCCCTGGACCTCGTCGCAGGCGCGCACTCAGCGGCCGCAAGGAGATGCCCAGCTCGTGCTGGAAGGCCAGGTACGGGTGGCGCTCGTCGTGGGCGTGGGCGTGCTGAGGGCCGGGCCAGCGCGGCTAGCGGCGACGAAGCCGGCGCCGCGGAAGGCGGCGGCGGGGATCGTGACCTGATGCTTGGACGAGATACGGCTGCGCTCCGTCTGCCGCTTCTTTACGTTCTCGTCCATAGGTAAAGATTTGGCCGAAGGGGCGCCGTCGGGCGCCCCTTCCGCCCCATAGCGATCAGCTGACGGCGGCCACGAAGATGTCACCGCCAGTGGCCAAGAGTTGTCATCGCTCGTGGCCGCCAGGCGCCATCGCTCGCTGGTTTCCTAGGCCAAGACGCTCGGGTCTGGGCAAAATCAGAGCACTGTGGCTGCGCCGTTCGGAACCCTTTACCGCTCGCTGATAGAGTAAAGCGCGTGAGCGTGGTGTCTCGAAAAAACCAGATCACCATCCCAGCCGACGTGATGCGAGAGGCGGGCTTGGCGCCCGGCGATGATGTCCGCGTGCGCAGCGCCGGCCCGGGGCGCATCGAGCTGATCAAGACGGACGAGCTCGTCGACCAGTTCGCCGGCATGCTGGACGAGACGGTCTACCCGGCCGGGTACCTCGACGACATCCGCGCCGGATGGCGGTAGTCGTCTTCGACAGCGACGTCCTGATCGGATTCCTCAACCGCGACGACGCCCACCACACCGACGCGGTCGCCAGGGTCCGCGCCGCGCTCGCGCCCGGCACGCGCCGCATGCTCTGCGCGGTCAACTACGCGGAGATCCTGATCGGCCCCATCCGCGCGGGCGCTCAAGAACGCGTCAAGCAGATGCTGGTGCAGTTCAACATCGAGACCATCCAGGCCGACATGGCGCTGGCCGAACGCGCCGCCGCCGTCCGCGCCCGCACCAACCTGAAACTGCCTGACGCGTTCGCGCTAGCCACCGCAGTCCACGCCGAGCACCGCGGCTACCAGGACGTCGAGCTCGCGAGCTTTGACGACAGCGTGCTCAAGGCCCACGCGAACCTGCACCCGCACCAGCGGTGAGCCATGACAGCGAGACTGCGGGCGCCTTCGGTCACCTCTACGAGGCCGAGCAGGCACGTGACGCAGCGATCGGAGATCTCGTGCGCCTCGGCGTGATCCGCTCCAAGGTGCGGGCACCGGCCCAGCGTGCTCATCAGCGCGTCGCGGTCCGTGACCGACACGGGCGCCGGGATAGAGCCGTCGTCGTAGTGCCAGACGTCGGAGGCGGGGTCATCGAGCTGCTCGCGGAACGCGTCCACGACATCCGGCCACCACCGCGTGCCGAACCAGCCGCGGCACGCCAGCGCCCCGTGCGCCGCCGCGTGCCAGACAGCGAGGACCGGGTCGCCGTGCGCATGCTGAGCGCGTCGAAGCCTTGTGCGGCGACGGACTCGGCGGCGTCGAGGATGACTTCGGGGGTGAGTGAGCCGCGCGGGCGGCGGGTGCGGGGCTGTGAGGCCTGCTTGTTCATGGCCTCTTGACAGGAGGTGATGTACGCCGTACGTTATAGTAGGTAACGTACATCGTACATCAGGCATGACCTTGAAGCGCTGGCTCCCCACGTTCCTCGCCTTTCCCATCGGTGGCTACCTCGCTATCGAGACCGTCGGCTCGCTCGACGACCCCCTGTCGGCGGTCGCCGGCGGCCTGCTCGCCGGCGCGGTCATCGGCGCCGGCCAGTGGCTGGCGCTGCGCTCGCGCGGCATCGGACGCCGCTGGGTGGCCTACACGGGCGCGGCGATGGTCGCGGGCACCGCGCTCGCCGCCGTGGTGACCGGTGCCGGGACGGGGCCGGGAGAGCTGATGTTCACCGGCCTGGTCGCCGGCGCGGCGGTCGGCGCCGCGCAGTCGACGCTGCTGGCAGGCGCCGGGCTCGCATCGGTGGCCTGGACCGCGGTCACGGCGGCGAGCTGGCCGCTCGGCTGGCTAACCACGTCGACGTACCTCACCGACATCGAGCGTGGCCACTACGTCTTCGGCGCCGGCGGCGCGCTGCTCGTGACCGTCCTCACCGGCCTGGCACTGCGACGCATCTTCGCCGCCCCGGGGCGCGAGCAGCGGCGCGATGTCGCCCGCCGCGGCCACAAGCGCGTGACAGCGCCGTGAGCACGACCACCATCGCCGGCCTGCTGCTCATCGCCGTCCCGCTGGCCTTCAACGCAGCGTTCGCGCTGCTCGCCGCCCGCTTCGACTACCCCGACATCCTGCGCCAGCCCACCGGCGAAGTGCTCGACCGCTTCCGCAGGCTGAACCGGCCTCGCCCTGCTGTGGTGGGCCCTTCGCGCTGACCGCCGTGCTGCTGGCCCCGCTCGTCGTGGTTCTCTCACGCGCCATCGACGACGCCGACGCGACGCTGCTCGCGCTGGCCACCACGGTCGGCGTCCTCGCGGCCCTCGTCCAGTTCCTCGGCCTCGTCCGCTGGCCGTTCCTCGTCCCCTACCTCGCCCGCACCGCCGCCGACCCGGACGCGAGCGCGGCCCGCCGCGAGGCCGTTGACGTCGTCTTTCAGTCCTTCAACCGCTACCTCGGCGTCGCCGTCGGCGAGCACCTCGGCTATGGCGTCACCGGAGCCTGGACGACCCTCACCGGCATCGCCCTCACCCAGACCACCGCCGCCCGCGCTGGGTAGGCGTGCCCGGCATCGTCATCGGGCCCATTCTCATGCTCAGCTCGCTGCAGTTCGTCGGCAGCCACGAGCCCACCGGATGGAAGCTGGCCGAATGACTCACGCCCATCACCTACATCGCTTGGTCGCTGTGGCTCATCGCGACCGGCGTCACGCTCCTGGCGTAGGTCGTGGCAGCCCGTACCTCGCGCCCCGCTCCGCGGACCGCAAGCCATCACCGCCATGCGACACGCGGGTCAGGGCTAGCGGCGCCCTGGTGTGGCAGAGCGGGGTGACGGCGTGTCCGGCTCCTACGTGCGCCCGCGGCCTGGACATAGGATGTTCATGGCGCGCTCCTCCACGCCGCCAACGCCGGGTTGCCTTCCGGTCGCGTGGCCGAAGAGGATGCGCATGGCGCGCTCGTGGCCACAGTGCTGGGCACCGCTAAACGACGACAGGACGAGCCAATGAACAGTGAAGCGGAGAGCCTGACGTGGGACTGCAACGTGGTCGATGCCGGACGCCGATCAGCTCGCGCGCGTGCACGCCCTCGGCAGCCCCATCATCGAAACGCCGGTCGTCGGGCTGGATGGCCACGGTACCGGGCGCCTCCGTCGGGTCCGTCTCGACAACGGCGAGACGCTCGACCGCGACGCGCTGTTTTTCTACGTCGGCTGGCGGCTGCGCAAACGACGGCGCCCGCACGCTGGGCTGCCGGCTGCGCGACGACGGCTCCATCGCCGTCGATTTAGGCCAAGCGACGACCGTCGACCGCGTCTACGCCGCCGGCAACTGCGCCGAACCGCGGCGCGTGTGCCGGCGGCCGCGGGCTCCGGCGTCACCGCCCCGGTCGCCATCAACGCCCGCCTGAGCTTCGAGGACGCTGACCGCGCCGTCGCCGACTCCCGCGCGCCGGCGCGCGCCTCCGAGGTCCGCTGACCCGCACCATCGCCCGGGCGGCATGAGCCTGGAGTCCACCCGGGCGCCGTGCGGGCGCAGCGGTCATCACACCGCTATGCGACACCAGGACAGGCGTACGGACCGCTTGCGCGGAGACGAGGTGGCGATGACCGCCACCCCCTTGGTCGTCGCAGCGCAGCCAGGACGTCCCGCTGCCTTAAGCCGTCTTGGGAGTCGAGCCGCGCAGGGGTCACTATCGCGCCCGTGCGATGCCTCTATCGCCCCAGTGCGATGGCGCGAGGAAGCCGTCGGGCGGGCGTGACCATCAGTCGGCGCGCGGATTGAGCGCGAGGTCGAGCTGCTCGGCCACCTCGGCGAGCTCACGCACCGCTGCGAACCCGTCCGCGTCGGCGCGCGCGAGCCGGCGCGCCAACTCGGCGGCGCATTCCGCCAGCGCCTCTGCGGTGCGCTCGCGCACCCAGCCGTGTATGTCTTCGGGGACGTGGCGCAGGAGCGCGTCGGCCGCCACGGGATGGCGGATGTCGGGTTCGGCGTCGTCAGGGGTCTCGGACATGCGCCGCTCGACCGTCCACATCGGGTTCGCGGACGTCGGTGGCAGCAGCCGGCGGCGCTCATGAAAGCCGGCCGCCTCCTGCGCCTCGGCGTAGTCGCCCCATACCTTCCACTCCAGGGCGACGCCCTGCATGCCGGGAATGCCGGTGACCGCCCACTTGAAGTCCTTCTCGCGGTCGCCGGACACGTTGCCCTCGCTGGCCGCTCGCGCCAGGGCGAGCTCCTGCGCCAGGCGCTCCCGGTCGGCGCGCAGCTCGCGCGCCGCCTGCGGGTCCTCCTCCTCGATGTCGACGAGGAAGTTCTCGTGCAGGCTGTGCAGCGCGAAGTCGGTCTCGTCGAGCACCCACTGCTCCCAGTGGCGCGGCACGAGCGCCACCACCAGCTGCGAGGGGACGCGCTCGCTGTCGATGAGGCCGCCGTCCTCGTCGAGTTCCTGCAGCCGCCACCAGTTCTCGCGCTCGCCGAGTTCGTCCTCCTGGTCGGGCGGCGTGATGGCGACGTGGTCGCCGCGCTCGGTCTCGACCGACAGCTGGTGGTCGTAGGTCACCGCCGTCTCGCAGTAGGAGTCGCGGCGCGACCAGACCGACAGCGAGTCCGAGAGGCGTTCGAGCAGGCGCCCGTCAGGCATGGCCAGAGCTTAGGTGAGCGTGTCGGCCGGGCTGGTCTCGCGCCCGCGCGCGAAGAAGGGGTCGCGACAATCGGGACTAAAGCCTGTCGCGCTTGGTCGAAGCGTCGAGGGCGAGACAGCGTGCGAATATCTCCCGAAGCACATCGGGTATCGCCGGTGAGTCGGCATCCCTGACGGCCGGGCTAGCGACTCGACGCGCAGCCGCCCGAAGCGTTGCCCAAATCGTGCGGACTGAGGAGCCCGCTGACTGAGGAAGTCCCTCGCCGGGCACGGGCTATTCCGAGCACCGACCTGTATTCAGGCAGCATCAACGCCACGCCGCGCTCCCCGCGCTTGCGAACCAAGTCCACCGTGAAACTCGCGGCCGAGTGGGCTCCGGCTTCTGCCGCCCACTTGGGGAGACGGCTCGCAACCAGATCCTGCCTGGCAGCGGTGGTGCGCAGGACGAAAGCCACACGGCGGGTCGCGGCCTCGCGTATCGCCTCCTGCCAGGAGGCGGGCACCGAGGCAGGCGTCTCGGCGGCGCATTCCGGAAACAGGTCGCCCGCGAGTGCACACCGAGAGCACCGACCAGATAAATCGTTGATGCCGTCGTCGAAAGAGCTAGCAGCGCCCGCGGCGACGAGTGACGAGCGGAGGACGGTAGGGACGTTCCGCGGTGGGTTCCTTGGACCGCGTTGAACCGTGCGGAAGCGACCGAGGGGGCCGTCACTGTTGCCCCCTCGGTCGCATGCGGATTGCGTGCTACGACGTGGGTTGCGCGGCGGCGCTGTCTCTGCGCCTGTCGCTGCCGCTCTCAACCGGTGGCGCCGAGTTCTCCCCGGTCGACGTCACCGCTCTCCGGGGGCGACGTTGGCGGTCTCGTGCCGCTGGCGCTCCACATCAGCCGCAGCCGGTGTTGTTGCCGCAGCTCGAGCACGTGTAGCA
>JBIOXS010000112.1:0-61838 GCA_044869815.1 Candidatus Rokuibacteriota bacterium
CCGTTCGCCGGTGTGGAGGTCGTCGAGTTCGGCCAGTTCATCGCCGTTCCCTTCTGCGCCCAGCTCCTGGCCGACGGCGGTGCGCACGTCATCAAGATCGAGTCGCTCGAGGGCGATCCGGTCCGGCAGCTCTCGCCGCTCGCGCCCGGCGAGACGCGACATTTCATCTCGCGCAACCGCGGCAAGCACTCGCTGCCGCTCGAGCTGCGCCATCCCCGCGCGCGCGAGGTGATCGACCGTCTGCTCGCCCGCGCCGACGTGGCCCTCACGAATTTCCGGCCCGGGCTGGCCGAGGAGATGGGGCTGGACGGCACGTCCCTGGCGCCGCGGTTTCCACGGCTCATCGTGGGCAACGTCAGCGCCTTCGGTCGTCACGGACCGGATGCGACGCTGGCCGGGATGGACCTGGTGGTGCAGGCGCGCAGCGGCTTGATGGCATCGCTCGGCAAGATCCGCGAGGGCGTGCCGGCCACCGGCGAGGCCCCGGTGGCCGACTACATCTGCGCGCTCGCGCTCGCATTCGGGATCGCCTCCGCCCTCCTGCGTCGGGAGCGGACCGGCCGCGGTGGCGAGGTGGAGGTCGCGCTCTTCATGGCGGCGCTGCTGGCCCAGAACAACTCGCTCGTCCGCGTCACCGCGGTCGACGGCCCGGTGCAGGCGGAAGCCCTCGCGCGGCTGCGGACGCTGCGCGCGGCCGGCGCGTCGTTCGAGGAGCAGAGCGCGACCATTCCGTCGGCGCGGACGGCGGGGATGCTCAACGTGTACTTCCGCACGTACCCGACGAAGGACGACGTGATCGGCATCGCCTGCGTCAGCCCGGGGCTGCAGCGGACGCTGATGGAGACGCTCGGCCTCACCGACGACGCGCACGGTGGGGCCATCAAAGAGCGCGACGCGCTCGAGCGCCACTACACGGCCCTCGGCAAGCGGGTCGAAGCCCAGTTCGCGTCCCGCACGACGACGGAGTGGAAACAGATCCTCGACGAGCGCGGCCTGCCGGCGGCGGCCGTGCGCTTCGCGGTCGAGATGTTCGACGACGAGCAGACGCGCGCCAACGGCTTTCTCTACGATCTCCCGCATCCCGCCCTCGGCCCCGTGCGGGTGCTGGCGCCGCCCGTCAAGCTCGACGGCGAAGGGTTCCGGCCCGGCGCGGCCACGCCGCCGTTCGGCAGCGAGACTCGCGCGCTCCTGAAGGATGCGGGCTTCGGCGACGCCGAGATCGACGCGCTGGTGGCGGCGAAGGTGACCCGGACCGGGTTCTAGACGAGCTCGAAGCCGACGAGGGCGCCGAGCTCGCGCAGCGCCTGCTCGGGGTCGTCGACCTTGATCGTGTGCATTCCGAGCGCCTTCGCACTCTTCAGATTCGTCCCGATGTCGTCGAGGAACGCCGTTTCCGGAGGCGCGACGCCCAGCCGGCGACAGATGAGCTGATACATGCGTGGATCGGGCTTGCGCATGCCGACCGCGCGCGACTCCACGAGCGCGTCGAAATGGCGCGCGATCGGATGCGGACCGGCGGGCGCCGTGTCCGTCGCCCAGTTGTTGGTCAGCGCGCCCACCCGCAGGCCGCGCTCGCGCAGCCGGCTCACCGCGCGCAGCATGATCGGCCGCTCGCGGCCGGCCTCCGCGATGTACTCCATGAGGCGCGTGGCGCTCACGATGAGGCCGTGGGCGCGGCAGTCGCTCTCGAACGGCCCGCACCACGCCTCCACCGTCAGCTCGCCGCGCTCGAGCCGGGACCATGCGCCGCTCTCGCCGGCGGCCACCACGGCGCGGTTGATGGCGCCGGCGGGGAGCCCGTGATGCGCCTCGTAGCGGGCGATGGCGTGCAGAGGCGAGTCCTGGATGACGCCGCCGATGTCGAACACCACGGCGCGGACGCCGGCCACGGAGGCTAGCGAGCGGCCGCGCGGGCGACGTCGAGGGCGACCGAGCGATCCGGCGTCTCGCGCAGCGTGACGCTTGTCCGCAGCGCGCGGAGACCGTGGACGCCCTGGAGCTCCTCCAGCTCGAGATCCTCGACCTCGCCGCCGACATAGCCGAGGTGATGCAGGTAGTCGAGGTAGCCGCGGTACTCGGCCGCCTCCGCCGGGCTCGAATAGACGATGGCGATCCGGCCCGGCTGCGTCACGCGCTCGCTCCCGCCCTTGACGAGGGCCTTGTCGATGCGCTTCTTGACGATCTCGTAGCGCATGTCGTAGGCGCCGTCGACGTCGAACCGCTTCTCATCCGGCCGGAACCGGATCGAGAGCGGCGTGTGCTGGACGAGCACGAGATGCGTGACTTGCAGTGGCATGGACAGGGCGGTCGTGAGCCGCTCGGCGCGGGCGGCGACGCCGCAGACCACCATCAGCTGCCAGAGTCGCAGCGACTTGAGATAGAGCGGATCGAACCGGCCATCCTCGAGCAGGGCGGCACCGACGTAGATCTGGTGATCGACGCCGTCGGTCGTCTGCTTCTCGAAGTAGTGCGGCATCATGGACTGCGCCGCCTCCTCCTCGAGGTCGAGATAGCCCGAGATCGTCTCCGAGATGCGCGTGACGCTGTCCTCGAACAGTCGGCGCTGCCGGTAGACGGCGCCGAGGCGCGGGTCGAGCGCCGCGCGGTAGGCGGCGATGCGTCGCTCGACGGCCTCCCCGAAGCCCGCCACGTGGTCGAAGACGGACTCCACCTCGGTTCTCAAGAATCCGATGATGCCGACTTCGTCGCCGGCGGCCAGATCGTGAGCGATCTGGGCCAGGTGCTCGTCGATCCGATAGCGCAGGTGGTCGAGGGCGGGCAGGTGCCGCGCATCGTAGGCGGCCTCGATCACGTCACGCGCGAGGCGCAGCTGGGTGATGAGGTCGCTCTGGATGGCGAGCGCGCGCTGCGTGGAAGACCCACGGATGTCGGAGAGGGCATAGAGCGGGTACACCTGCTCGAAGACGATCGGCTGCAGCTCCGCGCCGCTGGCGGTCTCGTCGCGCTCGAGCTCGTCCAGCACCGCCTTGCGGAACCGCCACTCGACGACGGGATGGATGGCGGTGAACCGCTCCTTGATCTCGGTCTGGATCCGCGCGTTCAGCTCGTCCATGCTCCGCTGCACCGCCATCGAGAAGAGCGGCAGCACCTCGTTGAGCTTCGGCAGGTGCGTGGCGTCGAGGTCGCAGACGTTCGGCGATTCGAGCGTCAGCGTCCCGATGATCTTGTCCTGGTAGTGCAGCGGCGCCACGAGCATTCCGCGGATCCCGCTGGCCACGATCTGATCCTCCACCGGCGTCCGCGACCGGAGCGCGGCGAGGTCGGGGACGATGACCGGCTGCCCCGACTTCACCGCGCGCTCGAAGACGCTGCCCACGAAGTCGGAGATCCGGTGGTGCTTGGAGTCCGCGAAGATGCACTGGTGCTCGTGGGTGGCGTCGTAGTTCAGGATCAGCACACGGGGGCCGTCGATGGCGCCGAGCCCCAGCCGCAGGTCGGGTCGACGGAAGAGCGTACGGAGCCGCTGCTGGAGTCCCATGAAGTGCGCTTGCGAGACGATCGACTCGCGGTCGATCAGGTCGCGCTTCAGCCCCGAGAGCACTTCCTGGTCGGTGATCTCCACGCACTTGAAGATCGTGATGCCGCGGAAGACGAAGCGGTCTGGCGGCAGCAGGTCATCCAGTCCGGCGGCGTCGAGCGCGCGACTGTAGACACGATGCTCGACGTCATCCGGCAGCTCGGGTACCGGCCCCACCGGATCGACCTCGACGAACTGCTTGTCGAAGAAGATGCGGAAATGGCGGTCGAGTCCTGTTTCCGGATCGGACGCGGTGATGACGACCGGATAGTCGACCTCGAAGTCGATGCCGTATACACGCTTCAGGATGAGCGCATAGGCGTAGGCGCGGCGCATCGTGTTCACGAGCCGCTCGTCCGCGTTCAGGTGACCCGTGAGCTTGCCGTCCTCCGTCATGAGCAGCTGCCGCATCAGCGGCGTCGCGTAGAACCCGCGCAGCTGGAAGGGCGCCATGACGGCGCCGTACGACTGCTCCCACCCCGCGGGTGGGAACACGGCCGTCATGAGGACGTCCAGCAGGTCCTTGTGCTGGGCGATGGTCGAGCAGCTCGTGATCGGCTCGAGAAGCTCGGGAGCCTTCTTGACTTCGTCGGCGACCATGCGCGCCAGCGCGCCCTTGGCCGAGGCGCCGTCGGCGGCGCGTGTCCAGAAGTCGATGAGCGGCTTGAGACTGATCTCGGAGCGGAAGGGGAAGTCGGCCGCGCCGGTGAGCGCCGGCTGGAGGTCGGTGACGCCGCAGAGATACCCTTGCATAATGTTTGGATTGTAGCAAGCCGCCCCAGGATTCCGCGGGCCCGGCCTCCTTCTAGCGGCCCGCCCGGCGCAGGACGAGGAAGTACTGGTAGGGCAGGAACCGGTGCTCGGCCACGAGCTCGAGGCCGGCGCGGCGGGCGTGGCGAAGGAACACGGCGGGCGGGATGCGTCGATGCGCCGGCGGTCCCTTGGGGGTATCGCGGTCGACCCAGTCGATGTTCACCAGGCGGCCGCCGCGCTTCAGACACCGGGTCATCCGCCTGAGGAACCGCGCGGGCTCCGTGAAGTGATGGTAGACGTTCACGATGACGGCCAGGTCACACGCACCGTCGGGCAGCATGGGAGCCGTGTCGTCATTGAGGACAGGCGTCACGTTCCGCACGCCGGCCTTCGCCAGTCGACGGCGCAGCACCTCGAGCGCCGCCGGCTCCGGATCGAGCGCGAAGACGTGGCCGCGACGGCCGACGCGACGAGCGAGCGGGATCGTCCAGAACCCCGGCCCGGCGCCGACGTCGGCGATGACGTGGCCGCGCCGCACGCCGAGCGCGCGCAGCACGCGCGCGGGTTTCTGCCAGGTCGTGCGGCCGCGCCGGAGCTGACGCCGCACCATGCGCGCGACGTCCGCCGGATTGCCGTGGCGACGCGCCGCCATCACCGCCGCTCGCACAGGTCGCAGCCCGCGCGGAGGTCGAGCACGGTCGCCATGCTACCATCCCGGCACTCGCAGGGAGGAGGACGCGAAATGGAGCGGCGACGTCTCGGCAGGAATGGCCTCGAGGTCAGCGCCATCGGACTCGGATGCATGTCGATGTCGGGCGCATACGGTCCGGGGGATGACGCGCAGTCGATCGCGGTGGTCCACCGGGCGCTCGATCTGGGGGTGAACTTCGTCGACTCCTCCGACATGTATGGCTGGGGGCACAACGAGGAGCTCCTCGCGAGGGCGTTGCGCGGGAAGCGGGACAAGGTCGTGCTCGCCACCAAGTTCGGCAACCTGCGAAAACCGGACGGCACCCCCGGGGTCAATGGCCGTCCGGAGTACGTTCCCCAGGCATGCGATGCGAGCCTCGAGCGGTTGGGTGTCGATGTGATCGACCTTTACTACCAGCACCGGGTCGATCCCGGAGTGCCGATCGAGGAAACGGTCGGGGCCATGGCTCGCCTCGTGGAGCAGGGCAAGGTGCGCGTTCTCGGACTGTCCGAGGCCGCGCCGGCCACGGTGCGGCGTGCGCACCGCGTGCATCCGATCGCCGCGCTCCAGATCGAGTACTCCCTTCTCTACCGCGTAGAGGCCGAGGAGACGCTGCCGACGCTGCGCGAGCTCGGCATCTCGCTCGTCGCCTACTCGCCCCTCGGCCGGAGCTTGCTGACCGGCCAGGTGCACAAGGTCGCCGACATCCCGGAGGACGACCGGCGACGCGCGCATCCGCGGTTCGAGGAGAAGAACCTGCGGCGCAACGTCGAGTTCGTCGACAGGGTGGAGCGGTTCGCGCGCGAGAAGGGCTGCACGCCGGGGCAGCTCGCGCTCGCGTGGCTCCTCGCCCGCGGCCGGGATATCGTTCCCATACCCGGCACGAAGCGCCGCGACCGGCTCGAGGAGAACCTCGGCGCCCTCGACGTCCGGCTGACGCCCGACGAGGTGGCGCGGATCTCGGACGCGGTCCCCGCGGGCGCGGTCGCGGGACTCCGCTATCCGGAGCCGCTGATGAAGGCCGTCTACCTCTAGTCAGCGTGACACGACGCGCGCCGTCACCGGTGCGCGTCCGGCACTTCGGCATCGCCGTCGCCGCCGAATTCTTCGTGATTCTGCGGCATCTGCCTGGCATCCGCCGTGCACTCGACGCGCGGCGTGAAGCCGCTGCCTGCCGTTCTCCTCGCGTTGGCGATGGTGATGCCTGCTCCGCTGCGGGCCGATGAGCGGCCGGCCGCCGACGCCGTCCTCACCGCGCTCGCCGATCGGACGTCGCCCGACCCGCAGCCGAGGAGCCAGGGACTTCTGACCGAGCGCGTCGAGAGGCGCGACCGAGTCTGCGCGCGACTCCTGTTCGGCGGTCGGGTCATGATCCTCGCGCGCGAGGGGTCGCTCCTGAGCATCAGGGAAGTCGCGGGCGCCGCCAGCATCGAGGTGGAGAGTGGACGTGTCGCGGTCACCGTGGATCGCGAGAACTTGCACCCCCAGGACCTCGTGGAGGTGCGCACGCCGCACGCCGTGGTCACGGTCCCGAGCGACACCCTCGTCGTCGATGTCGCCGCCGTGTCCACCTTCAGGGCCGCCGGCCGGCACGTCGAGGTGTTTCGGCTGGACCCGCTCTCCGGCGCCGCGCTCGATCCGCCGACCATCGCGGCCGCGGATGAGGTCGTGACCGTCGAGCCGCCGCAGTTGTCGAGCGGCGTGGTCGCGAACCGCTAAGATTTTTACCGATCCTCGCGTCAGGCTGTCCCGAGCCGGCTAGAGGCTGACCGACTCGCAGCGTCATCCGGCTGACGGCCGCTCGCAAGTAACGACTTCGGCAAACCGTTCCTCGTGCCACGACTGTGGCATCTCCGCTGCACAGGAGCCGCCCACGCTCGACTTCTCCCAACGATTGAGGCGGCTCATGAAGACAGGGATCAGCGGCGCACTGGCGACCTTCACCTGTGTCCTGGCGCTCTCGACGGCGGTTCCGGGCTGGGCTCAGGAAAGAGTCGGTGTCGTGACGACGGTCATAGGCCCGGTGACGGTAGCGCGCGCCTCTCTGCCCCCTGAGCCGCTGAGGTTCAAAGACGACGTCTTCCTCCGCGATCGTGTGACGACGGGCGACGATGCGATTACCCGGATCCTGCTGGGTGGCAAAGTGATCGTCACGGCCCGCGAGCGCTCCACGCTCACGATCACGGAAGTGCCGGGCGTCTCCACGATCCATCTGACCAGCGGCCGCATCGCGGTGGCCGTGGAAAAGGCGCGGATGAAGCCGGGTGAACGCGTCGAGATCCGCACGCCCAACGCCGTCGCCGGTGTGCGAGGCACCGTCCTGATCGTGGAAGCCGAGCCCGACGTGTCGACGGTCACCGTCCTGCGCGGACTCGTCCACGTGACGCGCCTCAATTCCGTCACCGGGGTCCCGGTCGGACGGTACACGGCCGTCGGCGCCCGCCAGACGGTGACCGTCCGCAACGACGGGCTGCCTGCCCGATCCAGGCCGATCACGCCGAGCCGTGTCCAGGAGCTGGCGCTGGAATTCACGCCGCCCCTCAAAGCGGTGACGGCGGCCGCGGTCGTCCACGACACCGACGAGATCCACCGAGTCCTCGCCCAGTCCGACGTGTCGGGCCTCCAGGCTTCTGTCGACCTGCCCACGGGGACACCATCGGTCGCTGGACTGGGGGCTGCGGCGGCGCCGGCAGCGTCGGTGGCTCCGTCAGCCGCGGCAACCGCCTCCGCCGTCCTGACGGCGCCCGCGCCCGTGCTTTCGAGCACACCCATTCCGACCGTCGTGACGGCGCCGGCACCTGCGCCGACATCGATCAAGATCAAGGCACCGAACTACGGCGCGTCGTGGGTGCACACGTCGTCGACGACCCGCATCAAGGAGGATCGGTCCGGGTCCGACAGCGGCAAGCGGTAGTTCTTCACGGCCTCACGCAGCACGGCGGCCGTCCGCACCACGCTCGCCATCATGAACGTCAGCGCGGAGAGGAACTCCTTTGGGCGCACTTCTCGGTCGCTATCTCAGCCGCGTGCTGTCCGGCCAGCCTGTCATGTGCCGACGAGAACCTGACCGCTCGCGCGCGTCACGCGGGTGACGCTCGAGTCCAACTCCGCATTTCGACGCGCCATCGCCCGTGCCAACAGAGCTGGCACCTGCGCTGCACCGTAGCCTCGCCGGACGTTCAACGCTTTCGGTGAGGTGGCTCGTCATGAGGATCTCGACCGGCAGGCTCGGCTCGCTTTCGCTGGCGCTTTCTATCGCAGTCGCCGCTCCGGCGTGGGCCCAGGAGCGTGTAGGTGTCGTCACCACCGTGATCGGTCCGGTGACGGTGACCCGAGCGTCGCTGCCCGTCGAGCCGCTCAAGTTCAAGGACGACCTCTTCCTCCGCGACCGCGTGACCACCGGCGATGGGGCGATGACGCGGATCCTCATGGGCGGCAAGGTGGTCGTGACGGCGCGTGAGCGCTCGACGCTGACCATCACCGAGGTCCCGGGCCTGTCGACGATCGATCTCACCAGCGGCCGCATCGCCGTGGCCGTCGACAAGACACGGATGAAGCCAGGGGACCGGGTCGACGTGAGAACGCCGAATGCCATCGCCGGCGTGCGGGGAACGGTGCTGATCGTGGAGACGTCGGGCAACACGTCGAGCGTCACCGTGCTCAGAGGCCTCGTGGACGTGGTGCGGCTCGACCCGGCCACCGGCCGCGCCGTGGGGCCGGTCACGGCCGTGGGCGCCCAGCAGGCGGTCATCGTTCGAAACAACGTGCTGCCGGCGCGACCGCAGACGATCACGCCGAACCGCGCGCAGCATCTCTCGCGGGAGTTCACGCCGCCGATGCGGACGGTGGACGCGACGTCGGTGATGCCGGTCAACGACGAGGTGGCGCGGGCGACCACGCTACTGGACCAGCTGCTGCCCGCTCAGGGCGGCGCGGTGCCGCCGGCGGCGTCGACGCCGGCGACCTCGACGCTGGCGAAGCCGACCCCGACCGCGCTGTCGACGACGACGTCGCTCGTCGCGCCGACCACGACCTTGGTGACGACGACATCCACCCTCATGCCGGCCACCACGACGTTGCTTCCGACGACGACGGTGGTGCCGACGACGTCCACCGTCCCGAGCACGACCTCGCTGCTGCAACCCATCGTGCAGCCGGTGGTGCAGACGGTCGTGCAGCCGGTCACGAATCTCCTGAAGTAGCGATTCGCGCGGCGCCATCCGGGCGCGCGCCGCTGCCTCGGCGACGCCTCAGTCGTCGAGAATCATCCGCCGGAACGCTTCCGCCGCCCGCAGCCCCTTGCGCTTGCCCTCCTCGCGTGCCCACGTCTTCAACATCGCGGTCGGGTCCCTGTCACCGAGCTGGCTCCGGTGCTCGCGGAGCGCCTGGATCTTCACCGGCAGCGTGGCGGCAATGTCGACGACGGTATCGCTGCGTGACGAGCCGTGCAGCCAGACCTCGCGGACGTGGTGCGGCGCGAGTCCCTCCGCCAGGAGCTCGGGAAAGATGAAGCGCGTCTCCGCCGATGGAAAGACGGCGTCGAGGGCGACGTCGGCGGCGACCCGGTGGTCCGGATGGTTCATGTAGCGGTTGCCGTAAAAGCGCATGGTCGGGTCGCCGCACACGACGGTGTCCGGTCGGTGACGTCGGATGAGACGCGTGACCTCCCGGCGCATGTCGATGGTGGCGGTGAGCACGCCGTCCTCGTAATCGAGGAAGACCACGTCCTTGATGCCGAGGACGCGGCACGCCGCCCGCTGCTCCTCCTCCCGGATCTGCGCCAGGCGCGATCGGGTCATGTCCGGCGGCGTGAACCGGTTCGAGCCGGCGTCGCCGTGGGTGAGGCAGACGGTCACGATCTCCGCGCCATTGCGCGCCCATCTGGCGAGCGTGCCGGCGACGGTGAACTCCTGATCGTCGGGGTGGGCATGGATCGACAGCACACGCGAGGGCCGTTTGGACGCGCCCCGGCGTTTGGCCACGTCAGCGCCGCCCGAAAGCGTCGTCGAGGAAGGCCTTGACGTCCGCGATCGACTGCGTGTGCGCGAGGGCGTCGTAGCCGAGCGTGGCGCCGCGCGTGACGCACGGCGAGGCGCCCGTCAATGGCCGGCCGTCGTCGGCCACGAAGGTCCGATCGGGCTGCTCGGTGAGCGTGCACTTGCCGGGATTGAAGATGCCGGTCCAGCGCCGGGGCGGCGAGAAGAGCGGCACGTCGAAGGCGTGCATCGCACGATCGTAGGCGACCAGCGACACGTCGCGCCCGGCCGTCTTCCGCCGCGCGACCCACTCGCGGCACGGCCCGATCGGCGTCCAGTCGTCGGCGGTGCCGTGGAAGATGCGCACGGGGCCGGGAGCCATCGCCGTCTCGTTCAGGAGCCGCACGTTACAGGCGGCCGGATAGAACGCCGCGTGGGCGGCGAAGTCCACGTTGGCGCGCAGGAAACGGCGCTCGATCTGCGCCTGGCTCGCCCAGAGCGTGACCCAGCCACCGTGGGAGAAGCCGAGGACGGCGATCCGCCGCGGATCGATACGCGGGTGCACGGCCAGCAACGCCAGCGCCCGGAAGGCGTCGGTGAGCCGGCTGCTGACGCTGACCGAGCGGCGCCCCGTGCACACCTCCGTGACCCCGCGGGCGGTGAAGCTGTCGAGCAGCAGCGCCGCGAAGCCCATGCGGTTGACGGCCTCCGCCCAGTCCACGAGGTTCGGTGTCATGCCCGAGCACGAGTGGAGCACGATGACGGCGGGGACGCGGTCGGTGACGTCGGCCGGAAGCGAGAGATCGCCGGTGACGGTCGTGGGTTCCTCGGCGCCGCGCGGGCTGATGGTGAGGCTCGGGACCTCGAGGCGTCCTGTCCGGCCCTCGCTCACGGAGGAGAGCGCGCTGCTGCACCCGGCGGCGAGCAGCGCGAGCATGACGAGCCAGGGCCTCAATAGATCTTCTTCAGCTCCGCCGCCGCCCATCGGACGGCGTCCTCGGCCGGCATGCCCTGGATCGCCTTCGCGTACATGTCGACCATGATGAACTTGGTGAGCGCCTCGGTGGCGGCCCGCCCGGAGGGACCGGCGTAGCCGACCTGGCGCGCGTTCCTCAGCGTCTCGGGGAACACGGCCGTCTTCGGATCCTTCTTCCAGAGCGGGTGATCGGCATAGATCTTCGTGCCGGGGATTCCGAAGGTGTCCATGGTCTCGAAGTAGCGATCGTACCGGGCGCGGTCCATGTAGAAGCGGATGAAGTCCTTCGCCACATTCGCGTTCTTGCTGTACTTCATCACGCACGAGTTGTAGCAGGGGAGCCAGTAGAACCGCCCGTTCGGTCCCGGCGGATAGTGACCATGGTTGGTGCCCCTGTACACGTCGGGAAACTTCTGTCGCGCGGCGACGTAGATCGACGGCGCGTTGCCGGTGAGCGAGAGCTCCTGGGACAGGAAGGCGCGGTTGTTGTTGCTGTCGTCCCACGCGAGGCCGCCCTCGTCGAAGACATCCTTCCAGAGCGACACGGTGAACTTCACGGCCTCGATGGTGCCCTTGCCGTCGAGGACGACCGTCTTGCCGTCGCGCTGGACCTCCTGGCCGCCCCACATCCACACGATCGGGTACGCCCACGCGTTCGGATCGTTGACCGTGTGCCCGAAGGCCTGACCGAACGGCTTGCCCTTGGCCTTCATGGCCTTGCCGACCCGCCGGAACTCGTCCCACGTCGTGGGGTACGCGAAGCCCGCCTCCTTGAACCAGTCCTCGCGGTAGGTGATGGCCCAGGAGATCACGAAGTGCGGCACGCCGACCCACTGGTTCTTCGAGGTGACGACGTTCGCCTTGACGTAGTCCCACCAGCCGCCCTGCTTGCGCCCCACCTCCTCGGCCACGTCGCTCACGTCGACGAGCGCGTTCTCGTAGAGCTGGGGATAGTTGTTCGGCACGGTGACGATGTCGGCACCGGCGCCGCTCTGGATGGCGGCCGTGATGCGGGCCTGCAGGTCGTTCTGGTTGATCCGCTCGATGGCGATCTCGACGCCGGCCTGCTTGCCGAACTCCTTGGCCTGCTCCTCGAACACGACGTCGGCGGCCGGGATGAAGTGCGACCACTGGAGATAGTGCAGCCGCGTGCCCTGGGCGACCGCCGGCGCGGCGCCGGCGGCGGTGGCGACGCAGACGGTCGAGGCCTTGAGGAATTCGCGGCGGGTCAGCGACATGAGGATCTCCTCGTCAGGGACGCAGCATGACGCGGCGGCCGTCGGCGACGATCACGACGGCGTTGGGCTGGATCTCATCGATCCGCGAGCCGTCGACCAGCACGTCGCCCTCGACGTACTTGCGCCCGTTGATGAAGGCCAGCCGGCGCGCGCGGTCCTCGGAGTAGACGATGACCTCCACGCGCATCTGGCCGCCGAGATCGGTGCGTGGCGGCGCGGAGGCGGGCGGCGGAACCGCCGCTGGAACTGGCGTGGGGCGCACGGCCGCAATCACCGGTGGCGTCGTGGACTGTGGCCGCACCGGTACCGACTCCGCCGGCGCCGGCCGCGGCTGAGCGGCCGCCGCAGGTATCGACTCGACCACCGCCGGCCGTGGTTCGACGGCCGGCGCCGCCACCGGTACGGTGCGCTTCTCCGTGGCCGGCTTCACGGGCGCCGGCGGCTTCGGCGGCGCGCGGACGATCGGCGGCGCCGGCGGTGGCGGCGGGACGGCCGGCGGCGCCTCCGGCTGGACGCGCGCGGCCGCTGTCGGCGTGACCGGCTTCTCCGTCACGGCGGGTGCTGCCGGCCAGAGCACCCACACGGCGACGACGGCGCCGGCGACAGCGGCGACGCCGCCCACGAGGGCCAGCCGCCAGCGAGGCGAGTCCGTGATCTCGGGCGCCGGCGAGAAGAGTCGCCGGATCGCCGGCGCGTGGGCGTCCCGCTGCTCCGCCGCCTTCTTCAGCGCGTCGAGAATGTAGGACACGTTCAGGGCCTCGCCTTCGAGAGTGAGGGCATTCGCGCGTCCGTGCCCAGGGCCGTCAGCCGCACCAGCGTCTCGTCGCCGACGATGCCGTCCGGCGTGAGGCCATTCGCGCGCTGAAACGCGACGACACGCCGCTTGAGCTCGTCGTCGTACACCGTCGTGCCCTCCGGCGTGCCGCCGTTCGCCAGCTGCTGGCGCAGCCAGGCGACGTCACGACTGCTCATGCCCGGCCGGAGATCCGAGCTCGACAGACCGGGCGTGCGCCACAGCGCCACGAAAGCCCCGTCCCAGAAGCGTTCGATCTCGGCGAGCGGAAACGTCATCGTCTCCCCCGCGACGTCGAGGGTGGCGGCGTCGTCGTGGAGCGCCGTCATGGTGGCGTAATGGCGGTCGCCATCCGGGGCCGTGAGCGTGAGCATCGCCGGCAGGTCGAGGCGCCGGAGCACCTTCCAGGTGCCCGTCTTCGTCAGGCAGCGAAGCCCGGCGCGACGCGCGAACTCGCAAGCCGTTTCGCCGCGCCGGGTCGTGTAATCCTGCCCCCAGAGGGCGAAGAGGGGCGCGAACGCGGTATCCCGATCGCGCGTCTTCGTGTCAAGGACGGCCGCCAGCGTCGGTCGCGGGGTCGGCCTCCCGACGGCCGGTGCGGCCAACGCGGTCGGGGCCGGCGCCGCCGTGCCGACGGCGGCCGTGCTCGGCGCCATGGCCACCGCCGTTGGCATGATGCGCTTGGCCCACCAGTCGCTGACGTACTGGATGGAATTCGGACGCAGCATGGTGGCGCCGGCCAGCACCGCGACGACGATGCTGGCCGCCACACCGGCCTCGAGCCAGTAACGGCCCGGCCCCGGGCCGAGGACTTCCATCGCCGCCCGCCGCACGATGCCGGCCGTCACCCGGCGATTGCCTTTCGCGAACGCGCCCAGCAGCGCGCGGTCGCAGATGTTGTTGATGAGACGCGGCACCCCGCCCGAGCGCCGGTGCACGACCCAGACGGCCGTTCGCGTGAACAGTGACTCGCGCTGCCCGGCCACCTCGAGCCGGTGGCGGACGTACGCCTTCGTCTCGGCGTACGCGAACGGCCGCAGGTGGTAGCGCGCGGTCACGCGCTGCCCGAGCTGACGGAGCTCGGGCCGCTGCATTAGCTCGACCAGCTCGGGCTGTCCGATCAGGATCACCTGCAGGAGTTTCTCGCGCGTGGTCTCGATATTGGTGAGCAGCCGGAGCTCCTCCAGCACGTCCATGCTGAGGTTCTGCGCCTCGTCGATGATGACGACCGTGCGCCGGCCTCTGGCGTGCGTGTCGAGGAGCTTGCGCGACAGCGCATCCACCAGGACCTTGACGCTGGCGGTCCCGCCCGGGGCGTCCAGGTGGAGCTCCGCGCACACCGCGGCGAGCAGCTCGACGGCGGTGAGCCGGGGCGTGAAGATCATCGCCACGTCGACCTCGGGCGGCAGCTGGTCGAGGAGCGCCCGGCAGACCGTGGTCTTGCCCGTGCCGACCTCGCCCGTGAGCTGGACGAACCCGCCCCCCTGCAGCCCGTAGACGAGGTGAGCGAGGGCTTCCCGGTGGCCGTCGCTGAGGAACAGATAGCGCGGGTCGGGCGCCAGGGAGAACGGCCGCTCGGTCAGGCCGAAATGGGCAGCGTACACGCCGCAACCCTAGTCAACCCGGGCTACGACGTCAAGCTTTGGACTATCGCGCGGAGGCGCTCTCGATCTTCGCCCAGGTGTCGCGCAGGCCGACCGTCCGATTGAACACGGGTCGGCCCGGACGCGAGTCGCCGCTGTCGACCGCGAAGTAGCCCGTCCGCTCGAACTGGTACCGCGCCGCCACCGGGGCGTCGGCCAGCACCGGCTCGACCCGGCAACCGATCAGTGTCTCGAGCGACGTCGGGTTGATACCGGCCTTCCAGTCCTCGGCGTCGTCCGGCTTCGGCGACGAGAAGAGCGTGTCGTAGAGGCGCACCTCCGCCTCGACGGCGTGCGCGGCGGACACCCAGTGGATCGTCCCCTTGATCTTGCGTCCCGCCTCGCCGCCGCGCGTGGCCGGATCATGGGTGGCGCGCACGGCCACGACGTCGCCCGCCGCATCGCGCTCCAAGCCCGTGCACTTCACGACGTAGGCGTAGCGGAGTCGCACCTCGGCGCCCGGCGAGAGCCGGAAGTACTTCGGCGGCGCGGGATCGCGGAAATCGTCCTGCTCGATCCAGAGCTCCCGCGTGAAGGGGACCTTGCGCGTGCCGGCCGCCGGATCCTCGGGATTGTTCACCGCCTCCATCCACTCGACCTGGCCCTCGGGGTAGCTCTCGATGACCAGCCTGAGCGGCCGGAGCACGGCCATGCGACGCTCCGCGGTCTTGTTGAGATGCTCGCGCACGCAGTGCTCGAGAAGCGCCAGCTCGACCGTGTTCTCGGACTTGGCCACGCCGATGCGCTCGCAGAAGTCCGCGATGGCCTCGGGCGTGTAACCGCGACGGCGCAGGCCCGCGATGGTCGGCATGCGCGGGTCGTCCCAGCCGCTGACCACACCCTCCTCCACGAGCTGCAAGAGCTTTCGCTTCGACATCACCGTGTGCGAGAGGTTGAGCCGCGCGAACTCGATCTGCTGGGGATGGAAGATCCCGAGCGCGTCGAGATACCAGTCGTAGAGCGGGCGATGGTCGGCGTACTCGAGCGTGCAGATCGAGTGCGTCACGCCCTCGATCGAGTCGCTCTGGCCGTGCGCCCAGTCGTACATCGGATAGATGGACCAGCGGTCGCCCGTGCGCTGATGCGTGGCCTTACGGATGCGGTACATGACCGGATCGCGCAGGTTGATGTTGCCGCTCGCCATGTCGATCTTCGCGCGCAGTGTCTTGCTGCCGTCGGGGAACTCCCCGGCGCGCATGCGCCGGAAGAGGTCGAGGTTCTCGTCCACCGAGCGCTCGCGGTACGGCGAGGGCCGGCCCGGCGCGGTCAGGGTGCCGCGATGCTCGCGGATCTCGTCGGCGCTGAGGTCGTCGACGTACGCCTTCCCGGCGACGATGAGCTGCTCCGCCCACCGGTAGAGCTGCTCGAAATAGTCACTGGCGTGATGGAGATGGCGGCCCCAGTCGAAGCCGAGCCAGCGGACGTCGGCCATGATGGCGTCGACGTATTCCTGGCTCTCCTTCGTGGGATTCGTGTCGTCGAAGCGCAGATGACAGCGGCCACCGAACTCGCGCGCGAGGCCGAAATCGATGTGGATCGCCTTGGCGTGGCCGATGTGCAGGTAGCCGTTGGGCTCGGGCGGAAACCGGGTGACCACCTTGCCCCCGAAGCGGCCGGCGCGGTTGTGCTCCTCGATGATCTCGCGGATGAAATTGCCGCGCTTGTCGGGCTCACTCATATCGACAAATGGTAACACCCGGCGCGGTGCCATGCGGCCGGCGGACGCGAACGTCGCACCGGCCGCCGGCGGCTCAGGCGCGCGGCTTCACCCAGCTCTCCGACCAGGCCAGACACGCGCTGGACGACTGCCGATCGCCCCGCATCTCGGGCCAGACCTTGCCGTCCGGGACCTTGCCGTTCAGCTCCACGCGCGCCGAGCGGGCGGGAAAGAACGTGCTGAACACGCCGATGGGACGGTTCTGGAAGCCGGGCGGCGCGTTGAGGACGAACGGCGTGATCGTGTCCGACCACGTCATGACGATGCGATCGCCGCCGCCGACGATCGTCTCGGTCGCGGGGTTCGGCGGCGAGCCGGCACGCGTGAACTGAGCCTGCACGATGGGCAGGCTCGTATCCGCGAACTTCTGGTAGAGGATCGTCTCGATGTTCTTCTGGAGCCAGCGCGCGACGGCCGGATTGTCGGAGTAGATCCGCGTCTGGCCGCCCAGCAGCGTGGAGTCGACGAACAGCGTATGGCCGGCGCCGTCGGGGCACCACAGCACGCGCCAGTGACTGAAGCGATCGGACAGCGTCGTGCCGCCGTCGGGACTGAGACGGATGAACGAGTTCTCGCCGGTCATGAGGACTTCGTTGGGATCGACGGGTGGTGTCATGGTCTCTCCTCGGTGGTGCGGAAGGTTGGCGCGATGATGGCGCAGGCGGAGTCTCTCGGCAAGCTGCTTGCGCGCGAGACCGTTCATGTACAATGCCTCCGCCATGAAACGGGCTCCCGTCAGGAAGAAGCCGCCGGCGAAGGCAGCGGCGACGTCGATGCCACCCGCGCGGCGCGGCGCGCGCGTCGTCTCACTGCTCGATCCGGAGATCGTGCTCGAGCGCGCGGCGAAGCGATTCCTGCCGCAGCCGCTCGATCGCTGCGTGAAGTGCCACAGCACGTTCGTCGGCCACGAGCCGGCCTTCATCCACTGCTACTACTGCGGCAAGATGGCGCGCATCGCGAACGCCTCGCTGTTCCTGCAAGAGGAGTTCGAGATGCGCTCGGGCATGCGCGCGGCTAGTTGAAATGGGGGAGCGCCGCGGCGCAGCCGTGGCGCTCCTCTATCACGCAGCCCGGAGGTCGGTGACGACCTCGTGCCACCACTCCTCGCTCGACCGGGTCTCCAGCCCCCGCATCTCCTCACGCGTCTGCTGGAACTTCGGATCCGCGTGCCAGGCCTCCCAGTCGGCGCGCGTCTGCCACGTGCCGATGATGACGCGCGCGTTCGGGCCGTCGAGCGGAATCGCGAGCTGACCGCCGATCCAGCCCGGCTGGCTTCTGGCCGCTTCCAGGCGCGCCTTCATCGCCGCGTCCCACTTCGGCTCGCTGCCTTCTTTGAGAGTGACGCGGGTGACGATCGTCATCATCGGGCACGACCGCCTGTCCGGCTGCGTCCCGCACCGGCCGTACTGCGTCGGCGCCGACGTCCGCCCGCCCGGGCCCTGTTGCCGCCACTGCTGTTGCTGCCGCGCGCCGCCGATCGCGTCGCGGGTCGCCCGGCTCTCCGCTTCGTCCTGCCGCCAGAGCGCTTGGCCATGTCGGATACCTCCGCGCGCCCTGTGGCTGCAAATTCAGGACCGACGAACACCGTGGCGGAGGGTTACCAGCGGTCGTAGTGCACGAGCTCGGTGAGCGGCTTACGGCGTCGCGCGACGCTTCGCGGCGCCGCCGCGCGGGCGGGATCGATGTAGCCGAAGCCGATGACGCGGTTCACGTGGCACTGCAGGGGAACACCGAGCAGGCGGCCGAGCTCGTCTTCGGGCAGGTGGGCAGGGCACGAGCCGATGCCTTCGCTCCACGCCGCGACCATCATGTTCTGCGCGCAGCGTCCGGCGTCGAACTCGTGGCGCTCCGTCTGGACGATCACGACGACGGCGGCGGCCTCCGCGAGCCAGCGCGCCCACGGCCCCATGTCCGCCATGGCGCGGAGCATCGCGCGCTCGCGGACCACCAGCAGGCGATTGGGCTCGCGGTTCTTGCTGCTGCCGGTCATCCGCGCCGCTTGCAGAATCTTCCGCAGCGCCTCGTCGGGAATCGGCTCGGGCAGGAACGCGCGCTGGTCGCGCTTGTCGACCAGCGCGCGGTAGGCATCCACGATCAGAGCCGCCAGCCGGCTGGATCGGGACGCCGTGTGTGCCAGTCGGTGACGTGCTCGTACGCGCGCGCCAGCCGGAGCACCGTGGCGTCGTCGAACGCACGGCCGACGATCTGGATCGAGACAGGCAATCCCCCGCGGGTGAAGCCGCAGGGGACGACGACTGCCGGCAGGCCCAACAGGTTCCAGGGCGCCGTGAAGCGGAGCGAGGCGGGTGCCAGCCCCGTCATCGGGAAATCCTCGAACCGCAGGGCCGGCGTCATCTGCCCGGGGAAGACGAGCAGGTCGACGCGCGCGAGCAGCGCCTCCACCTCGCGGCGGAGACGCTCGCGCAGTCGCTGCGCGCGCAGATAGTCGGCGCCGGTGAACAGGGCGCCCATGTACACGCGTGGGCGAAGGCTCTCGCGGTAGCCCTCGGGCCGCCGGCGCAGAGTCTCGGCGTGGTACTCGTACGTCTCCGCGAGGAACGGTGCCCAGGCTGCCATCGCCAGCTCGAGCGACGGCACGTCCACGTCGTGCAGGGTGGCGCCCTCCGTCTTCAGGACGTCGAACGCCTGGACGGCGGCGTCACGCACCTCGCCGTGGAGCTTCTCGTCGTCGACGTAGAAGCGTCGCAGCACGCCGAGCCGAAGGCCGCGCGCGCCCGCGTCGAGCCCACCCAGGTAATCCTGCACCGTCGCCCCGCGCGTCGAGGTGTCGTCGGGATCGGCGCCGGCGATGGTCTGCAGCAGCGCCGCGCTGTCCCAGACGCCGCGCGTCATCGGGCCGACGTGATCGAGTGACCAGCACATCGCGAGCACGCCGCTGCGGCTCACGAGGCCGTAGGTCGGCTTGTGACCGACGAGGCCCGTCATTGCGGCCGGTCCTCGAATGGAGCCGCCGGTATCCGAGCCCAGGGCGCCGGCGCAGAGGCCGGCGGCGGCGGCGACGGCGGAGCCGGACGACGACCCCGAGGGCGCGCGGCGAACGTCCCATGGATTGCGCCCGGTGGCGAACGGCCCCTCGGTGGCCGGACGGCCGAACGCCCACTCGTGCATCGCGAGCTTGCCCAGGATGACGGCCCCGGCGTCGTGCAGGCGCCGGGTGACGAAGGCATCACGGGTCGGCACGTGATCGGCGAAGAGCTCGGACCCGCTCGTCATCCGCACGCCGGCCACGGCGATCAAATCCTTCAATCCGATCGGCACGCCGTGGAGCGGACTGCGCCGGCGGCCGCGTTCGGCCTCGGCGTCGGCCGCCTTCGCGCGCGCCAGCGCCTGGTCGGCCATGACGGTGATGTAGGAGCGCAGCACACCGTCGTGCCGCTGGATGCGTCCGAGGTATTCCTCGGTCGCCTGGACGGATGTCACGTCACGCCGGACCAGCGCCTCGCTCACGCCTCGCAGATCGAGATCCGCGACGCTCATCGCCATGGCTCTTCCTCCGGCGCCGGGACCTCGGCGCGCAAGCGATCACGCTGCGGCAGCCAGTCCACCCACATCTCGTAGAGCAGCTCGCGGTCACGGGCGCTCAGGCTGAGCCCGGCGGCGCGGCACTCGGCGTCGAACTGCGCGCGACGATCGTCGGTCATGGCAGCCTCCTGTCGGCGCCGCATCTTACTCCCGCGGCGCCTCGCTTGCGTTGGACGGCGCGGGATGTCTATGCTCCGGAGACTCCCACGAAAGGAATTCGAGCATGCCATCCGCCACTCCCCGGCTCATGGGCGCGGAAGTGAAGCGCAAGGAAGATCCCCGGCTCGTCACGGGCGCGTCCGCCTACGTCGGCGACATCACCGTGCCCGGCATGCAGTACGTCGCCTTCGTGCGCAGCCCGCACGCGCACGCGCGGATCGGCCGGATCGACAGCGCCCGGGCGGCGGCGCGGCCCGGCGTGTCGCGCGTGGTCACGGGCGAGGACATCAAGGCCTACTGCCAGCCGATCCCGCTCGGCGGTCCGAGCGCCGAGGGGGGCGGCGGCGGCGCCGAGCCGAGCGTCGGGCGGAAGCACTACCCGCTCTCGATCGGCAAGATCCGCTACGTCGGCGAGCCCGTGGCCGCCGTGCTGGCCTCGTCGGAAGCGCTCGCGGTCGATGCCGCCGCCGACGTGGTCGTCGACTGGCAGCCGCTGCCGGCCGTCGGCGATCAGCTCAGCGCGCTCGAGGACGGCGCGCCCCAGCTCCACGACGACGCCGCGAAGAACGTCGAGCACGAGACCAGCATCAAGGTCGGTGAGCCGGACGCTGCCTTCGCGAAGGCCCCGAAGATCATCAAGCAGCGGATGATCAGCCAGCGGCTCTGCGGCGTGCCCATGGAGCCGCGCGCGGCGCTCGCCATGCCCGATCCGCTCGTGGGCGGCGTCACTCTGTGGTCGACGCACCAGGCGCCGCACGTGCTGCGCAACGACCTGGCCACCCTGCTCGGCGTCGAGCAGCAGTTGGTGCGCGTCATCGCGCCCGAGGTGGGCGGCGGCTTCGGAGTGAAGTTCGGAATCTATCCCGAGGACGCCACGCTGGCCGTCATCGCCAAGCGCTACCGGGTGCCGGTCCGCTGGACGGAAACGCGCGTCGAGCACATGACCTCGACCACCCACGGCCGCGCCCAGATCACCGACCTCGAGGCGGCCGTGGAGGCCGACGGCACCATCAAGGCGCTGCGCATGCATGTGATCGCCGACATCGGCGCCTATCCGATCTTCACGTTCATCCCGGATCTCACGCTGCTGATGGGCGTCGGCGTCTACAAGGTTACCGACATCGATCTCAAGTCGACGTGCGTCTTCACCAACTCCACGCCGGTGGCCGCCTACCGCGGCGCCGGCCGGCCGGAGGCCGCGTACTACCTCGAGCGGCTGGTGGACGTGATCGCTCACGATCTCGGCAAGCCGCCGGAGGAGGTGCGCCGGCGGAACTTCATCCCGCCGAGCGCGTTCCCGTACACGACGCCCACCGGACAGAAATACGACAGCGGCGAGTACGAGCGCGCGCTGACGAAGGCGCTCGAGCTCTCGCACTACCAGAAGCTCCGCAACGAGCAGAAGGAGCGGCTCGACCGCAACGACCGCATGCTGCTCGGCGTCGGCATGGCCGTCTACGTGGAGATGTGCGGGTTCGGTCCCTTCGAGAGCGCGGTCGTCCGCGTGGAACCGGGAGGCGGCGTGACGGCCTACACCGGCACCTCCGCGCACGGGCAGGGGCACGAGACGACGTTCGCCCAGATCATCGCCGATCATCTCGGCGTCGACTTCGACAAGGTCGTGGTCCGTCACGGCGACACGCTCAACACGCCGATGGGCAACGGCACCGGCGGCAGCCGCAGCCTGGCGGTCGGCGGGTCGGCCATCATCGGCGCGAGCCTGAAGGTCCAGCAGAAAGCGCGGCGGCTGGCGGCGCACATGCTCGAGGCGGCGCCGGACGACGTCGTGTTCGAGAGCGGCAAGTACCAGGTGAAGGGCGTGCCCGCCAAGGCGCTTACCCTCGCCCAGATCGCGCCGAAAGCGTACGCCGAGGGGCTGCCGGACGGGATCGAGGCGGGGCTCGAGGCGACGGACTTTTTCCGGCCGCCGCAGCTCGTCTATCCGTTCGGCGCCCACGTGGCCGTGGTGGAGATCGATCGTGACACCGGTCACACGCGCGTGCGCGAGTTCGTCTCCGTGGACGACTGCGGCGTGCGCATCAGCCCCATGCTGGTGGCCGGCCAGGTGCATGGCGGCCTCGCGCAGGGGATCGCCCAGGCCCTGATGGAGGAGGTCGTCTACGATGCGCAGGGACAGCTGGTGACCGGCTCCCTGATGGATTACGCGGTGCCGCATGCCGAGGACCTGCCGCTCTTCACCACCGATCAGACGGTGACGCCGACGCCGTTCAACCCGATGGGAGCCAAGGGCATCGGGGAGGCGGCGACCATCGGCTCGACGCCGGCCATCGTGAACGCCGTCGTCGACGCGCTGAGGCCCTACGGCGTGCGTCATCTCGACATGCCGCTGAAGGGCGAGCGGGTTTGGACCGTGCTCGCCCGGGCGCGAGCGGGGAAGAAGTGATGGACGCAAAGACCACGCTGACGTTCTCGCAGACGACCTGGGACGCCGCCATCGTGCCGACCCTCGGCGAGTACGTGAAGATCCCGGCGAAGTCGCCGCACTTCGACGCGGACTGGAAGGCGCACGGCCACATCGACCGCGCGGTGGCGATGATCGAGGGGTGGTGCCGAGCGCGACCGATCGCGGGTCTCCGTGTCGAGGTGGTGCGCCTCGGCGACCGCACGCCCCTCATCTACATGGAGGTGCCCGGTCGCGGCGACACCGTGCTGCTCTACGGCCATCTCGACAAGCAGCCCGAGATGGTCGGCTGGGACGAGGGCCTGGGACCGTGGACGCCCGTGCGGCGCGGCGACAAGCTCTTTGGCCGCGGCGCCGGCGACGACGGCTATGCGGCCTTCGCCGCCCTCACGGCCATCGAGGCGCTCCAGCAGCAGAAGATCCCGCACGCGCGCTGTGTCGTGCTCATCGAGGCGTGCGAGGAGAGCGGCTCCTACGATCTGCCGGCGTATGTCGAGACGCTGGCCTCGCGCATCGGCACGCCGAGCCTCATCGTCTGTCTCGACTCCGGCTGCGCCGACTACGAGCACCTCTGGTGCACCACGTCACTGCGGGGCGTGCTGAACGGTGTGCTGACGGTCGAGGTCCTGCGCGAGGGCATCCACTCCGGCTTCGCGAGCGGCGTCGTCCCGTCGTCGTTCCGCATCCTCCGCGCGCTGCTGTCGCGCGTGGAGGACGAGCGCACCGGCGAGATCCGGCTGCCCGATCTGCACGTCGACGTGCCCGGCGAGCGCCTGGAGCAGGCGCGCGCGGTGGCCGAGCTGAACGGCAAGAACGTCGCCGCGCTCTACCCGCTCGTGCCCGGCATGCGGCTGGCGCACGAGGATCCACTCGAGCGCGTGCTGGCGGGGACGTGGCGGCCCGCGCTTTCCATCACCGGTGCCGATGGGCTGCCGCGCCCGGCCGACGGCGGCAACGTGCTGCGGCCGAAGACGGTCGCCAAGCTCTCGCTGCGACTGCCGCCGACCGTGAACGCCGCCCACGCCGCGCGGCGCATGAAGGAGACGCTCGAGACCGATCCGCCGTACGGGGCGCGCGTGACGTTCGAGGTGGAGTCGCCCGGCACCGGCTGGGACGCGCCGCCCACGGCACGCTGGCTGCTCGACGCCATGCAGGAGGCCTCGCAGGCTTACTTCGGCAAGCCGGCGATGTTCAACGGCCTCGGCGGCTCGATCCCGTTCATGGCGATGCTCGGCGAGCGGTACCCGCACGCCCAGTTCATGATCACCGGCGTCATGGGCCCCGGCTCGAACGCTCACGGCCCGAACGAGTTCGTGCACCTGCCGACGGGCGTTCGCGTCACCGCCTGCGTCGCCCACGTGCTCGCCGCGCACGCGCGGCGCTGATCAGGCGCGGCGACGGCCTTCCACGCGGAGACGATTGAAGACGTCGCGTACGCCCGGGATCGCGGCCGCGATGTCCTCCGCGAGCCGGCGGACGCGCCGGTCCGGGCGTCGATAGTCGCGCGGGCCGCGGCCGACGTGCGGCCCCGGTCCCAGCGCGATGTCACCGCCGCCGGGGGCGGGACCGATGTGATAGCCGAGGTCGCGTCCCGGATGTCGCGTGCGTCGCTCCCGCTCGCGTGCCCGGTACCGCTCGTTGCCGTAGTAGCGCCGCTCCAGAGGCTCCATGTCGCGCGGAAACGATGCAGCGCAGGTGCCAGCGAGCGCAGTGGCGCTTGCATTGCAGCCCGTTCGGGCGCATGGCTGTAAGCATGACGACCGACGCCCGACTCCTCGCGCTCGAAGACATCGCCACCCAGCTGCGGATCGACAGCGTGCGCGCCACCACCGCCGCCGGCAGCGGACATCCGACCTCCTGCGCCTCCGCCGCCGATCTCACGGCCGCCGTGTTCTTCGACGCCATGCGCATCGATCCCGATCATCCGCGCGACCCCGTCTCCGATCGGTTCGTGCTGAGCAAGGGGCACGCGGCCCCGCTGCTCTACGCGGCGTGGGCGGCGGTCGGCGTGCTCGACCGCCACGATCTCACGCAGCTGCGGCAGATCGACAGCGACCTCGAGGGCCATCCGACACCCCGGCTGCCGTTCGCCGACGTGGCGACCGGCTCCCTCGGGCAGGGTCTCGGCATCGGGCTCGGCCTCGGGATCGGCGCGCGGCTGGCCGGGACCGACGCCCGTATCTTCGTGCTGCTCGGTGACGGCGAGATCGCCGAGGGCTCGGTGTGGGAAGCCGCTCAGCTGGCCGCCCACGCCAAGGTCGACAATCTGGTCGGCATCGTCGACGTGAACGGCCTCGGCCAGTCGGGACCGACCATGCTCGAGCACGACATGCGCGCCTATCAGCGCCGCTTCGCCGCCTTCGGCTGGCGGACGCTGGTCATCGATGGCCACGACATGACCCAGATCACCACCGCGCTGCGGCGGGCGATGCGCGGGCGCGGGGCGCCGAGCGTGATCCTCGCACGCACCGTCAAGGGCAAGGGGCTCGTGGGCGTCGAGGGACTTCCCGGCTGGCATGGCAAGCCACTGGCGCCCGACGCGGCCGAGAAGGTCATCGCGGAGCTGGAGCAGCGACGCCAGCATCTGCCGCCGCCGCCGGTGCGCAGGCCACGTCGGCGGCCGCTGGCGAAGCCCGCGGTCAAGCCGCTCGGCGGCAGCCCCGCGACGGGCGAGGTGGCGACGCGCGAGGCCTATGGCCACGCGCTCGTGCGGCTCGGCGAGGCCGACCCGCGCGTGGTCGCTCTCGACGGCGACGTCAAGAACTCGACGTTCGCCGAGCGCTTCTTGGAGCGCTTTCCGGAGCGCTTCGTCGAGTGCTTCATCGCCGAGCAGAACATGATCAGCGTGGCCGCCGGCCTCGCTGCGCAGGGGTTCATCCCCTTCGCGTCGTCGTTCGCGTGCTTCCTCGAGCGCGCGGCCGACCAGATCCGCATGGCCGGCATCTCGCGGTCGAACCTGAAGCTCTGCGGCTCGCACGCCGGTGTCTCGATCGGCGAGGACGGGCCCTCGCAGATGGCGCTCGAGGACCTCGCCTTCTTCCGCGCCGTGCCGGAGTCCGTGGTCTTCTATCCGAGCGACGGCGTGGCCACCGACGCCGCCGTGCAGCTGGCCGTCCAGCGGAAGGGCCTCGTCTACATCCGCACGACGCGCGGCAAGACCCCGGCCATCTACCCGGAGGATGCCGCCTTCACCGTGGGCGGCCTCAAGGTGCTGCGGCGCAGCGATCACGACCGCGTCGCCATCGTGGCTGCGGGGATCACGCTCCACGAGGCCCTGGCCGCCCACGACGAGCTCGCGGGCGCCGGGATCGCGGTGCGCGTCATCGACCTCTACTGCGTCAAGCCGATCGACGTGGCCGCGCTGCTCGAGGCCGGCCGCGCGTGCGCGCAGGGCGTGCTGACCGTGGAGGACCACTACGTCGAGGGCGGGATCGGCGCCGCGGTGCTGGAAGCGCTCGGGGACAGCGGCGTGAAAGTCCATCGGCTCGGCGTGCGCGAGATCCCCCGCAGCGGTCCGCCGAAGAAGCTGCTCGAGCGCTACGGCATCAGCCGCGCCGCCATCGTCACGAAGGTCCGCGAGCTGGCGTAACTAGGCGACGGCCACACGCGACGCCGGTTGCTCGTCGACGAAGCGGCGGACCGTGCGGGCGAGCGAGCGCGGTGCGGCGTAGTGCGCGGCGTGGGCGACGCCCGGCACCACGGCGAGCCGGCCGGCGGGCAGCGCCGAGGCGACGCGCTCGGCCCAGGCGGCGCTCACGAGCGGGTCGCGCATGCCGCGCACCACGAGCGACGGCGCCACCACCAGCGGCAGGCGCGCCTCTACCGGGTGCGCCAGCGCATCGGCGAGCAACTTCAGCATCACGCGCGGTCCGGATCGCACGTAATCGCTGACGGCGAGCCCGAGCAGCGAGATCGGCTCGCGGACGGCGTCGAGCAGCAGCCGCGCCACCTGCCGGCGCCGCGTGCGGTAGGCCGGATCGGGGGTCGGGCCGACGAGCACGAGTCGCTCGACGAGCCGCGGTCGGCGCGCCGCGAGCTCGACGGCGATCTGACAGCCATATGAGTTGCCGACGAGCGTCGCGGAGCGAAGCCCCGTGGCGCGCATCCAGCTCGCCAGCGCCTCGGCCAGCTCGATGAGACCGAGCGGCGGCGCCGGTCGCTCGCTGAGGCCGAAGCCGGGCAGGTCGACCGCGAAGACGCGATAGAAGGGCGCCAGCTCGTGGGCGAGCGGGAGCATGTACCGACTCGACACACCGAGGCCGTGCACGAGCGCGACGGCCGGAAACCACGACGGTACGCGGTCGGCCACGCGCGCATGGACGGCGAGGCCACCGACCATCCGCCATTGCCGCTCGAGGGGCGTCCGCGCCATCAGGGGCACCTCCGCGCCCGGTGGCAGCAAGGGCGCTACCAGCCACTCGCTTGCGGACGCCTCCGGCCGCTGTCTATGCTGCCGTCGATGCCCGCCCGACCCGCATCGGCGTCGACGCTCGTGCTGCTGGTGCGCCATGCCGTGACACCGACCACGGGCACGATCCTTCCGGGTCGCGCCCGTGGGCTGCACCTCTCCGACGAGGGCCGCCGGCAGGCCGAGGGCGCCGCCAGACGCCTCGCCGCGCTGCCGCGGATCGCCGCCGTCTACTCCTCCCCGCTCGAGCGCGCGCGCGAGACGGCGGCCGCCATCGGCCGCGCGCGCGGCCTCGCCGTGCGGATCGAGCGCGGTCTGCTCGAGTCGGATATCGGGACCTGGACGGGAGCGGCTATCAAGCGTCTCGCGCGCCGTCGGGAGTGGGTGGTCGTGCAGCGGCACCCGGCGGGATTCCGGTTTCCCGGCGGCGAGTCTTTCGTGGAGATGCAGGGACGCGTGGACGCCGCCGTGCGACGGCTGGTGGCGCGCCACCGCGGCCGCACGATCGTGGTGGTGTCGCACGCGGATCCGATCCGCGTCCTGCTGGCGCACGTCCTCGGCGTCCCGCTCGATCTCTTCCAGCGCATCGCGATCGCGCCGGCGTCGATCTCCGCCGTCGCCTTCCGTCCGGACGGCGCCACCGTGCTGACGGTCAACTCCGTCAACGGCGACGTCGCCGCGCTGGCCGGCCGATGAGACGTCTTGTCATCGTGGGGGGCCCCGAAATGGCTCCCCACTCCCCCCATCGCTCGGCCGCGCCCCGGCGTAGCCGTGGCGCGCCTCGACGTTGGCACGACGAATGAGCGAGTCGTTCGAGCTCGCGGCGCCCGAGCACTTCACGTGCGGCACTGTCGGCGCGCCCGGCGAGCGCGTGTTCTACATCCAGGCTCGGCAAGGGCGGCGGCTCGTCACTCTCAAGAGCGAGAAGGAGCAGGTCCGCGCCCTCGGCGAGTACCTCGCCGAGCTGCTCGACAAGCTGCCGGCGGGGACCGGCGTCAAGCTGCCGGAGGCCGCGCTCGTGGAGCCGATCGAGCCGGCGTGGCCGATCGCCTCCATCGGGCTCGGCTACGACGACGACACCCGGCGCATCGTGATCGTGGCCACGGCCGTGGTCGAAGACGAGAGCGCCGAGGCGCCGACGGCGAAGTTCGCGGTGACGCGCGAGCAAGCGGCGGCGTTCGTCACCCGTGCGCAGACACTCATGAAAGGCGGGCGCGCGATCTGTCCCATGTGCAGCCAGCCGAAAGATCCGAGCGGCCACGTGTGCCCGCGGAGCAATGGTCACGTCGTCCGCTGACGCGCGGGCGCTGCTGACCCGCGGCGACATCACGCTGAAGGGCCGGCTGCCGCAGTCGACGAATGCCACCTTTCTCGCCGAGGTCGCGCTCGGCGAGGCGCGCGCCCTCGCCGTCTACAAGCCGCAGCGCGGCGAGCGGCCGCTCTGGGATTTTCCGCCGGGACTCTTCAAGCGCGAGCTCGCCGCCTACCATCTCTCCGAGACGCTCGGCTGGGATCTGGTGCCGCTCACCATCCGCCGCGAGGGCCCGTACGGCGACGGCTCGCTGCAGGCGTTCGTGCACGCCGACTTCACGCAGCATTACTTCACCCTCTACGAGGATGGCGCCCACCACGCGCGCCTGCGTCGCCTCTGCGCATTCGACGTGGTGGCCAACAATGCCGATCGCAAGAGCGGCCACTGCCTGCTCGGCCCCGACCAGGTGATCTATGCGATCGACAACGGTCTGTGCTTCAACGTCGCGCCGAAGCTGCGGACGGTGATCTGGGAGTTCGCCGACCAGCCGCTCCCCACCGACGTCGTCGCCGGCTTGACGCAGCTCGTGCGCCAGGGGCTGCCGAAGGCCCTGACGGCGCTGCTCGAGCCCGGCGAGCGGAGCGCGCTGCTGGCCCGCGCCCAGGCGCTACTCGACGCGGGTCGCTTTCCTGACGGCAGTAGCGCGTATGGCTATCCGTGGCCGGTGGTGTGACAGGCGGTCACGCGCCGCCGCGCAGCCGGGGATCGAGGAGATCGCGCAGCGCATCGCCGAGCATGTTGAACCCGAACACCGCGAGCGACAGCGACACGGCCGGCCAGATCGCGAGCCAGGGCGCCCGGTACATGTGGTCGAGCCCCGCCAGCGACAGCATGCCGCCCCAGGTCGGGTACGGCGGCGGCACACCGAGGCCGAGGAACGAGAGGCTCGCCTCGGTGAGGATCACGGTGGAGAGGCCGGTGGTGGCGACGACGATGACGGTCGGCAGGACGTTGGGCAGGATGTGAGCGACGGTGACCCGGGCGTGTCCGGCCCCGAGGGCGCGCGTGCTTTCGATGTAGGTGTGCTCTTTGATCGACAGCACCACGCCGCGGATCACGCGCGACTCTCGGATACCGGCGGCGACGCCGAGCACGACGGTGATGTTGAGCACGCTTGGCCCGAGCAGCGACATGATCGACATCAGCAGCAGCAACCCTGGAAAGGCCATCCACGCGTCGACGGCGCGCTGGAGGAGCAGGTCCAGACGGCCACCGAAGTAGGCGGAGAAGATCCCCAGCGCCGTGGCCAGCACGCTGGCGAGGGCGACCGCGCCAAACCCCACGTAGAGAGAGATACGGGCGCCGTAGAGCAGCCGCGTGAGCATGTCGCGCCCGAGTTGATCAGTGCCAAGCCAGTGGGCGGCGTTGCCGGCGATGAACCGCTCGCGCAGGTTCGTCTCGGCAAACCCGTACGGCGTGAGCACGTCGGCCAGCGCCGCCGCCACCAGCATGACGGCGACGATGACGCCGCCGACCGTCCCGAGCGGTTTGCGACGCAGCATCTGGATCCACACGTCCACGTACCACGGTCGTGCGCTCCGACGCGCGAGGGCGAACGGCGTCCGCGCGCGGAGTGTGTCGCCCAAGACGGACGGCGTGTTCGCGAGATCAGCGGTAGCGGATGCGCGGGTCCAGATACGCATACGACAGATCGATGACGAGGTTGAGACCGACGACCATGGCCGCCACGATGAGATTCACGGACTGCACGACCGGATAATCCAGGCGCGTGAGGGCCTCGAAGAAGAACAGCCCCACCCCAGGCAGCCGGAAGATCGATTCCATGATCACCGAACCGCCGATGTAGAGCGGCATCTGAAGGCCGATCAGGCTGACCACGGGGATCATGGCGTTCTTCAGCGCGTGGCGCAGCACGATCGCCCGCTCGGCGAGACCCTTGGACCATGCGGTGCGAATGTAGTCCTGTCGCAGGACGTCGAGCAGCGACGAGCGCATGATTCGCATGATCGGGCCGGCGCGTGTGATGCCGAAGACGAGGGCGGGGACGCTGAGGATCTTGAGGTTCTCCAGCGGATCCGTGGTGAAGGGCACGTAGGTCCACACCGGTGTCCACTTGAAGTAGATCGACGGCAGCACCACCACGAGCACGGCGAGGCCGAAGTAAGGCACCGACAGGGCCAGGATGGCGAGGACCCGGCCGATGTAGTCGGAGGCGGAGTCCTGACGCGCGGCCGACACGATACCGACGAGCACCCCGATCACCACCGAGACGAGGATGGTCAGGAGGGCCAGCTCGAGCGTCACCGGAAAGCGTCGCGCGAACTCGTCCCAGATCGGTTGACGCGTCCAGTAGGACGTGCCGAAATCGCCGCGCGTCAGGATCGCGCCGATCCAGGCGACGTACTGGACGTGAACGGGGCGATCGAGCCCGAGCTCCGCACGGAGCGCGGCCAGGGTGGGCGCATACGCGTGACCCTCCACCATGCGGGTGGCAACGTCGCCGGGCATGAGCCGCATCATGGCGAACACGATGAGGCTCACGAGGACCAGTGTCGGCACCGCCAGTGCGACGCGGCGGAGGACGTACTGTCTCATTTGATGACATGGGGGGCTCCGGGCGCCCCCCAAGCCCCCCGACGCTCGGGACGCCCCGGCGGAGCCGTGGCGCCCCTCGATCCGCCGGTCATTTTTCGAGCCACGTGAAGAGGAGGCGGAGACCCATGCCGAAGCCGTCGTGGTGCTTGAAGCCCTTCACATGCGGGGCATGTGAGATGTGCTGCGGTGTGCCGGGAAGGTAGGTGTAGTACGCCTTGTCGGCCACGTGGCGCTGGATGGCCAGCACGATGTCGCGGCGCTTGCTCGGATCCATCTCGCGACGCTGGGCCAGCAGCAGCTTGTTCAGGTCGGCGTCCGCCACGTGACTGCGATTGTTCGGCTGCTCCGGATAGAAGGCGCCGAAGAGAAAGTCGTCGGGCTCGGTAAACGGCGTGATCGGGCCCATCGCCATCTTCTCGTACTTGCCGAGATAGGTCGTGGAGATGTACTTGCCGTACTCCTCCGGCTTCATCTCGACGTTGATGCCGATCTTGGCGAGGTTGTCCGCGGCGAGGTCGTAATACAAGCGCCACGGTGTGGCGTAGCCGGGCCAGTGGAACATCGGCGTGGTGAAGCCGCGGGGGTGGCCCGCCTCCGCCAGCAGCCGTCGGGCTTCCGCCGGGTCGTAGCCGTCGAGATACTTCGCCCGGGCGGGCTCCAGCGTCGACGTCTCCAGCCTCCACTCCTTCATCGCGCACGGCAGAGGGCCGGACACGACGCAGCCCTCGCCGAGGAGGAGGGTCTCGTTCCAGCCCTTGCGGTCGATGGCCAGCGAGACCGCGCGTCGGACGCGCACGTCATTGAACGGTGGCTGGTCCGTGCGCATGTAGATCATGCCCTGCGCGGTCACGAGCGTGGGAGTGACGACCATCTCCGGATTGGTCTGCTTGAGGGAGCGTCCTTCCTCGGGTGCGAGGAACCCCCACATGTGCGGCAGGTCAACCTTGCCCGCGCGCAAGAGCGACAGGCGCGCCGCCGCGTCGGGCGTGATCTCGAGCACGACCCCGTCGAGGTACGGCAGGCCGGGCATGAAGTAATCGGGATTGCGATCGAAGACGACCTTGACGCCCTTTTCGTACGAGCGGAGCACGAAGGGGCCGGTGCCGATGACCGCCTCGGGCCGGTTGAAGTCCTTGAACTTCTCCTCGACCTCGCGGGCGAGGATGGCCGTGTAGGTCGGGTTCGCCAGGTGATTCAGAAACGGCGCGAAGGGCTCCTTCAGCGTGATGCGGACCGTGTGACGATCGACGGCCTCGATCGACTGCACGGCATCGAACCGGGACCGAAAGCCGGACTTCGCCATGAAGCGCTCGAGTGAGTACTTGACGTCCTCGGCGGTGACCTCGCGTCCGTTCACGGGCGGCTTGTTGTGGAACTTGACGCCCTTGCGGAGGTGGAACACGAGCACGGTCGGGGTCTTGTACTCCCAGCGCTCCGCCAGATCGGGCACGATCGTGTAATCGGCGGAATGCTTCTGCTCGGGTCCGTGCGCGAACCGGACCAGCTGGCTGTAGACCATGTTGGCCCACGAGTGCGTCAGGAAGCTGACGGAGAGGTGCGGATCGAGGTTCGGCGCCTCGCGATCGGCGATACGTAGGACTCCGCCGCGCCTGGGTGACTGCGCCTCGGCGGACGAGATGGCGAGACCGAGGGCCATGAATGCGGCGAGGACGGGAATCGCGATCCGACGAGCCATCGATGACCTCCTGGTCCTGGTGGAGAGGCTCAACGCGGACGTGCGGCGTCTGACCCGGACGCGAAAATTGCGCGAGTGTACGTACAGGCGTTGAACGCTGTCAAGGCCTGCACCGCGCGGCGGGATGGTATACGCTTGGGCACCTGGGAGGGAGCACAATGGCTGAAATGTTCGACCGCACCGAACAGGGCGTCGGCAACATCGTGTTCCTCGAGCACGTGAACTTTCGCGTGCCCGATCAGCAGCTCGCCACTGCGTTCTACGTGACCGGGCTCGGCTTCACCCGCGACCCGTATTTGATGGTCGGCCTCGACAACATGTGGATCAACCTCGGCAGGTCACAGTTCCACCTTCCGACGGGGACGCCAAACGTGTCGCGCGGCCGCGTGGGCTGTGTGATCCCGGACTTCGACGCGCTGGAGGGGCGCCTGCGCGAGGCGGAGAAGTGGCTTGCCGGCACCAAGTACAGCTATCGCGTGGAGGGCACGCATGCGGACGTGACGTGTCCGTGGGGCAACCGCATCCGCCTCCATCGCGCCGGCCACAACTTCGGCTTCATGACGCTCGGCATGCCGTACGTCGAGTTCCCCGTGCCCGAGGGCCACGCCGACGGCATCGCGCGCTTCTACACCGAAGTGATGCGCGCGGCCGCACGCGTGGAGGACGACGGCGCCGGCGTGGCCGCGCACGTGCAGGTCGGCGCCGGCCAGTCGCTGCGCTTCCGCGAGACCCGGGACGAGATCCGGCCCTACGACGGTTACCACATCGCGGTCTACGTCACCGACTTCGGCGGCTCGCACGCACGGCTGAACGAGCGCGGCATCATCAGCCAGGAGTCGAACCCGTACCAGTATCGCTTCCAGGAGATCGTCGATCCGGAAAGCGGCAAGCTCCTCTACGAGATCGAGCACGAGGTGCGCTCGTTCACGCACCCGATGTACGCGCGCCCACTCGTCAACCGCAACCCGGCCCAGCGCCAGCCGACCTACCAGCCCGGCCAGGACGCGTTCTACCCGAGGTATTGACCGGGACGCTTCAGCTCGATCTCGATGAAAACGAACTCGGTCGCGTTGGGATTCGCCACGTCGTGCTCGACGCCGGCGGGGCGGAAGTACGGCTCGCCCGTGGTGAGGTCCGCGGCCGCCTCGCCCGTCGCGCTCGTGATGGCGAGCGCGCCCGTGGTCATGGGCACGACGACGTAGGGGAACTCGTGGCGGTGGTGGCCCGTGTGCGCGCCCGGCGCGAACCGCCACTCGGTGACGCGGACGGCCTCGTTGTCGATCTTCACCGTCGGGACCGCCTTTGCCCTCGGCTCGCGCATGCGGCATGATATCCCGCCACGGGCGCCGATAGCCCCGCAGCGATTCGCCGACCGTCGGGCGCCGGAGCCCTGCGAAGGCGCCCCGACGGCAAACATAAAGGAGCCAACATGGGTGAGATGCTGACGCTGACGGCCGAGGACGGACACAAGCTTTCCGCCTACAAGGCCACGCCGCCGGGCAAGCCGCGCGGCGCGCTCGTCGTGATCCAGGAGATTTTCGGCGTGAACCACCACATCAAGAGCGTCACCGATCGCTTCGCCAAGGAGGGGTACCTCTCCATCGCGCCGGCGCTCTTCGATCGCGTCGAGCGTGGCTTCGAGACGGGCTACCAGCAGGCGGACATCGAGCGCGGGCGCGCGGTGCGCGGCAAGCTGGCCATCGACGACGCGGTGAAGGACGTGCGGGCGGCCGTGAAGGAGGCGGCGAAGTCCGGTCTCACGGTGGGCGTCGTCGGCTACTGCTTCGGCGGCACCATCGCCTGGCTCTCGGCCACCCGCATCGACGGCGTGTCGGCCGCCATCGCGTACTACGGTGGCGGCGTCGCCGACGCCGCGGTGGAGAAGCCGAAGTGCCCGGTCATCTTCCACTGGGGCGAGACGGACGCGTCGATCCCGAAGGAGCACTGGGAGAAGGTCAAGCAGCATCACCCGAACCTCACCCAGCACGTCTATCCGGCGGGCCACGGGTTCCACTGCGACGAGCGCGCCTCGTATCACAAGCCCAGCGCCGATCAGGCGATGGACCGCTCGCTGCAGTTCCTGCGACAGCACGTGGGCTGAGATACGATGACGCCGATGCGCGGCCTCCTCGCCTGTGGCGCGTACGTGCCGTACGCGCGACTCGACCGTAAGTCCATCGCCGAGGCCCTGGGCGCGCCCGCCGGCTCGGGCACGCGCGCCGTCGCCTCCTATGACGAGGACACGACGTCGATGGGCGTGGAGGCCGCGCGTTCCGCTCTGCGCGACGCGCCCGCGGTCCCAGAGCTCCTCTACCTCGCCACCTCCGATCCGCCGTACCTCGACAAGACCAACGCCAACGCGATCCACGCCGCCCTCGATCTGCCGCCGTCGACCATGGCCATCGACATGGCGGGCTCCGTGCGCTCGGCGGCGGGCGCGCTGCGCGCGGCGCTCGACGCGCGCGTCACGGCGCTGGCCGTGCTGTCGGACATCCGCAGCGGCCTGCCGGGCGGCGGCGACGAGAAGGAAGGCGGCGACGCCGCCGTCGCGTTTCTGTTCGGCGAGGGCAACGTCCTGGCCGAACCGATCGGCCACGCGTCGCTGACGGCGGAGTTCCTCGATCGCTGGCGTGTCCCGGGGGAGGGGTACTCGCGGCAGTGGGAGGAGCGTTTCGGCGAGTTCGCCTACGTGCCGCTCGGCGAGGGCGCGCTGGTCGAGGCGCTCAAGCACGCCGGCATCACCGCGCAGGCGGTCGATCATCTGATCGTGGCAGGGCCGCATGGCCGCTCGAACAAGCGCGTGGCCGCCTCCGCCGGCACGCGCAAGGAAGCGGCCGTCGACGATCGTACGGTGGTCATCGGCAACACGGGCGCCGCCCATGCGGGGCTCCTGCTCGCCGACGTCCTCGATCGGGCGCAGCCGGATCAGGTCATCGCCGTCGTGTCGCTGGCCGACGGCGCCGACGTCACCATCTGGCGCACGACGGCCGCCCTCGCGGCCCGCGGCTCGCGCTCGACGGTGGCGGCCCAGCTGACGAGCCCGGGCCGCGTGCCCTACGCGACGTTCCTGACGTGGCGCGGCGTCATCCGCCGCGAGCCGCCGCGGCGGCCGGATCCGCAGCCGCCGGATGCGCCGGCGGCCGCGCGCGCCGAGGCGTGGAAGTACGCGTTCACCGGCAGCCGGTGCCAGGCGTGCGGAGCGCGCCACGTGCCACCGCAGCGCGTGTGCGTGAAGTGCCACGCGATCGACCGCATGACGGCGGAGCCGATGCGCGATGTGCCGGCGTCGATCGCGACCTTCACCGTGGATCGGCTGGCATACTCGATGTCGCCGCCGGTAGTCGTCGCCGTCGTCGACTTCGAGGGTGGTGGCCGGTTCCAGTGCGAGATGACCGACGTGGATCCCAAGACCGTGAAGATCGGCGACCGCGTCGAGCTGACGTTCCGTCGGCTCTACACCGCGAACGGCATTCACAACTACTTCTGGAAGGCGCGTCCGATCCGGGGAGGGCAGGGCTGATGGCGAGCAACGGCATTCGCGACCGCGTGGCGATCGTGGGCATGGGCTGCACGAAGTTCGCCGAGCACTGGGACAAGAGCGCCAGCGACCTCCTGGTGGATGCCACCAAGGACGCGACGGCGTCGGCCGGCGTCGATCTGAAGGACATCGACGCCTTCTGGCTCGGCACGCTCTTCTCCGGCCAGAGCGGGCTCACGCTGTCGCGCCCGCTCAAGATCGACTACAAGCCGGTGAGCCGGCTCGAGAACTACTGCGCCACCGGGTCGGAGGCATTCCGCAACGCCTGCTACGCGGTGGCCTCCGGCGCCTACGACGTGGCGATGGCCATCGGTGTCGAGAAGCTGAAGGACTCGGGGTTCTCGGGGCTGCCGAGCAGCAATTCGGTCGGCGACGGCACGCGCGCCGGCCTGACGGCGCCCGCGACATTCAGCCTCCTGGCGCCGGCCTACGGCAAGAAGTACGGCGTCAGCGACGAGCAGCTGAAGGAAGTGATGACGCGCATCGCGTGGAAGAACCACAAGAACGGCGCGCTGAATCCGCGCGCGCAGTTCCGCAAGGAAGTGCCGAAGGACACGATCGCCTGCTCGCCGCTGGTGGCGGGGCCGCTCGGCATCTTCGACTGCTCGGGCGTCAGCGACGGCTCGGCGGCGGCCATCATCGTCCGCGTCGAGGACGCGCACCGGTACACCGACAAGCCGCTCTACGTGAAGGCGCTGTCGTTCGTGGCCGGTCCGGCGGCGGGGCCGATCGATCCTGGCTACGACTACACCACGTTCCCGGAGGTCGTCGCCTCCGCCGCCGACGCGTACGCCCAGGCGGGGATCAAGGACGCCCGGCAGGAGCTCGCGATGGCCGAGGTCCACGACTGCTTCACGCCGACGGAGCTCGTGCTGATGGAAGACCTCGGCTTCGCCGCCCGCGGCACCGGCTGGAAGGAGGTGCTGGCGGGCACCTTCGACCTCGAGGGCGAGCTGGCCGTGAATCCGGACGGCGGGCTCAAGTCGTTCGGTCATCCGATCGGCGCCTCGGGGCTGCGGATGCTGTTCGAGTGCTGGCTGCAGCTGCGCGGCGAGGCGGGCACGCGCCAGATCGCCAGCGTGGCCCGCGGGCGCAAGCTCGCGCTCACGCACAACCTGGGCGGCGCGCCGGGCGAGTGCGTGTCGTTCGTCAGCGTGGTCGGCTCGGAGAGGAGCTAGCATGCCGCGGATCGTCTTCGCCCCCAAGCTGCCGAAGGCGCTCGTCGACGTCATGCTGGATATGAAGCCGGCCGGCTTCGACCTGATCGTCACCGACCCGACGGGTCCCGAGTTCATGGCCGCCTGCAAGGACGCCGAGTACTTCATGGGGTTCGCGCGCAATCCGCTCGGCCCGGACTTCTACGCGGCGGCGAAGGGCATGAAGCTGGTGCAGCTCATCAGCGCCGGCTACAACACCGTCGACCTGGCCGCGGCGCGGCGGGCGGGCGTGCCGGTGGCCAACAACGGTGGCGCGAACTCGGTGGCGGTGGCCGAGCACGCCGTGATGCTCATCCTGGCCACGCTCAAGAAGCTGCACTGGCAGCACAACAACGTGACCGGCGGCAGGTGGCGCGTCGGCGATTTCTCGGAGACGCGACTCTACGAGCTCGACGGCAAGACGGTCGGCATCGTGGGCCTCGGCAACATCGGCAAGAAGACGGCGCGGCGCCTGCGCGGGTTCGAGTGCAAGCTCGTCTACTACGACATCATCCGGCTCCCCGAGCACGAGGAGGACGCGCTCGGCGTCAAGTACGTGCTCTTCGACGAGCTCCTCAAGACGGCCGACGTGGTGACGCTGCACACGCCGCTCACCTCGCTGACGCAGAACATGATGGGCGAGGCACAGTTCGATCTCATGAAGCCCACCGCCATCCTGGTGAACACGTGTCGCGGGCCGGTGGTGGACGAGCGCGCGCTCCACAAGGCGCTCATCACCAAGCGCATCGCCGGCGCCGGCCTCGACGTCATGGTCGACGAGCCCCCCTCGAAGGACAACCCGCTGCTGAACGTCGAGACGTGCACGATCACGCCGCACATGGCCGGCCCCACCTGGGACAACTGGCCCAAGACCTTCCGCAACGCCTTCGACAATATTCTCAGAGTGCACGCCGGCCGTCCGCCGCTCTGGGTCGTCCCCGAGCTGCGCGACCTCGTGAGGTGACGGCCGACCGCTCGGACTATCCGCCGTAGACCGGTCCGGCACCGACCAGCGTGCGAGCCAGCTCGACCTCGCCGAAGTGCGTGAAGCCGTGCGTGACGCCGACGAAGGCGAGCACGCGCACGAGCGGCATGTCGCCGACGAACTTCATCGGCACGATCCGCTCGAGATCGGCCGGCGTCAGGCTCGGCAGGTACTCGGCGGTGCTCGCCCAGACCTTCTTCATGTAGTCGGCGAACAGCGCGACGTCGCCGATGCGCAGCGCCTGGGCCTCCTCGGTGCTCATGCCGGTGCCCTGGGCGGCCGGATGGAGCGCCTGGAGCCCGAGCTTCCCCGCATAGCCTCCTTCGACCCACACCGTCGGGCGCCGGTTCTGAAGCACGAACCGTACGACGTTGTCCTCGGTGCGTGCGTAGTGCCAGAGGTTCCAGGCGATGGTGTTGGCCTTCGGGTGCCCGGCCGGAACCGCGTGGAGCTGTTCGAGGGTGAGGCCGGCGAGGCTTTTGTCGAACGCCTCGTGCAGCCGCCTGAGATCGATGCTGATCGACTCGAGCAGGGTCATGACGCCTCCTTTGGGGGACAAGAATCGCATAAACTTCGGGCATGGCCAGGACGATCGTCGATCTGTCGATGCCGCTCGAGAACGACGTCGTCTCGGATCCTCCCGGCTACGGCCCGAGGATCGAGTACCTGCGCCACCGGGACACGGCCAAGGACGTGGCGCAGTTCTTCCCGGGTCTGAAGGAAGAGCAGCTGCCCGACGGCGAGGGCTGGGCCATCGAGTGGATCAGGCTCATGACCCACAACGGCACGCATCTCGACGCGCCCTATCACTTCGCCTCCACGATGAACAAGGGCGAGCGCGCCATCGCCATCGACGAGGTCCCGCTCGAGTGGTGCTTCCAGCCCGGCGTCAAGCTCGACTTCCGGCGCCGGCCGGACGGCTACGTGGTGACGGCGAAGGACGTCGAGGCGGAGCTCGCGCGCATCGAGCACACGCTGCGGCCACTCGAGATCGTCGTGGTCAACACGCGCGCCGGCTCCGCCTACGGCCAGCCGGACTACGTCGCCGCCGGCGCCGGCATGGGTCGCGAGGCCACGCTCTACCTGCTCGAGCGCGGCGTGCGTGTCACGGGCACCGACGCCTGGTCGTGGGACGCGCCATTCGTGCACACCAGGACGAAATTCGAGCAGAGCGGCGACCCGTCGCTCATCTGGGAGGGCCACAAGGCCGGTCGCGAGATCGGCTACTGCCACCTGGAGAAGCTGCACAACCTCGAGGCGCTGCCCTCCGACGGCTTCACGATCGCGTGCTTTCCGGTGAAGATCCGCGGCGCGTCCGCCGGCTGGACACGCGCCGTGGCCATCCTGGACCACTGAGCGGAGCCGCCATGCTGTTCATGTGCATCGAGACCTACAAGAACCAGGACGCGAAGACGGTGTACCGGCGATTCCGCGACAAGGGCCGGCAGATGCCGGAAGGCCTCACGTTCGTCGGCTCGTGGGTGACCGCTGATCTCGATCGCTGCTACCAGCTGATGGAGTGCGACGACATCACACTGCTTCAGCAGTGGGTCGTGCGCTGGTCCGACGTCATCCAGTTCGAGATCCTGCCCGTGGTGCCCGGAAAGGACGTGGCCGGAGCGCTGGCGCCGCAACTCTAGCTGCGAGGATCCGCGCGCCGGTGCGATACGATCGAGCGCGATGCGCATGATCGGCCGGCTCGTCGAGTTGGGGCGCGCGTGTCCCGACCGGGCCGCGATCGTCGTCCTCGCGCTGCTGCCGTTCCTGCTCTTCGCGCCCGCGCTGCTGCCCGGCCGCGCGCTCACGCCCGTCGACCAGCTCTTTCTCGTCGCCCCCTGGAGCGCGATGGCGCCGGCGCCGCCGCACGCCAACCCCGCGCTCGCCGACGTCTCGCAGGTCTTCCACCCGTGGACGCTCTACACGTCGCGCGAGATCCGCGCCGGCCGTCTGCCGCTCTGGAACCCGTACGCGTATGCCGGCGTGCCGTTTCTCTCCAACCCCCAGACGGCGCTGTTCTTCCCGTTGACGTGGCTCAGCTGGGCGCTGCCGTCGACGCTGGCGCTGACGCTGCCGCAGATCCTCAAGGTCGCCGTGGCCGGGCCGGCGATGTACTGGTTCCTGCGAACGCTCGCCGTCTCGCCGCTGGCCGCCTTTGTCGGCGGCGCCGGCTTCATGCTGTCGACCACGCTCATCGCGTGGCTGCCGTGGACGTACTCGACGACCATCGTCTTCCTACCGATCCTGTTCGGCCTGGTGGAGCGCCTCGCGCAGCGCGTGGACCGCCGCCGGGTGGCGTTGCTCGGGCTCGCGCTCGGCGCCGACGTGCTCGCCGGCTACCCGCCGTCGGCATTCCATGGCCTGCTCGCGGCGGCGGCGTGGGCGGTCATCCGCGCGCCGTGGCGCGCCCGGCCGCTCGCCTATTTCGCCGGTCTCGGCGGCGCCGGCCTTCTCGCCGCCGGCCTCACCGCCGTGCAGATGCTGCCCGCGCTCGACTACATGCGGGAGAGCGCCGTCTACTTCTACCGCAGCCAGTGGACGCCGCCACTGGCCGCCGGCGCGCGGTCGGCGCTCACCGCGCTGATGCCGTACTTCTTCGGCGTCGGCACGCAGACGTGGTCGGGCTGGCAGTTCGGCATCATGTCGACGTACGTCGGGGTGGTGCCGTTGCTCGGGCTGCCGCTTGCGCTGCTGGCCTGGCGGCGCTCGCCGACGGTGCCGCTGGCGGTCATGGCCGCGGGCGTCGCCGCCATCCACTACGGCGCGCCGGTGGCGGACGCGCTGGCGGATGCTCCCGGCATGGCGCTCGTCAACAAGCTCCGGCTCATGCCGCTGCTCGTGTTCCCGGTCTGCGCGCTCGGCGCGCTCGGCCTCGATGCCGCCGCCGGGGGGCGCGCCCCCACGCGCTCGACGGTCGCCGTTCGTGCGTGGTTCGTGGCGCTCGTGGTGATCGCCCTCGCCGCCGTCGCGCGCGTCATCGGTGGCCCCGTTGTCTCCGAGCTGCGGCCGTCGCTGGTGATCCAGTTCCTCGCCTTTCTTCTGGCGCTGACGGCGGGCGCGCTCCTCCTGCTGCGCTGGCTCGCGGACGGCGGCGCGCGCTGGGGCGTCGCGCTGGCTGCCGTGCAGGTGGCCTCGGTGGCGCCGGTGGCCGCGACGTACCTGCCCGTGCACGACGCACGATGGCTCTATCCGACGCCGCCCGCCGTCGCCTGGCTGCAGCAGCATGCGGCCGGCGCGCGCACGGTGATGGCCGACCAGGTGGGCTTCCTCTACGGCATCCGCCAGGCGAGTGGTTACGACGGGCTGACGCCGCGCCGCATCGAGCAGGTCGCCGGGCCCATCGGCAGCGGTAACGCCCGGCTCGCCGGCTTCGCCGAGAACGTGGCCGCGCTCCACGGCAGCGAGCCGCTGGCGCCGCTGAGCGTGCTGTTCTCGCCGGTGCGCGATCTGGTCGGCATTCGCTGGATCGTCCTCGGCCGGCACGCGGAGCCTCCCGGGCCCGGACTGCGGCTGGCCTATGATGGGGCCGACGCGCGAATCTTCGAGAACCCGGCCGCGCTCCCGCGGGCCTTCGTCGCCGGCCGCGCCCGCTGTGTGGAGGACCGCGCGGCGCTGGCGCTCCTCAGATCGCGGGCGGTCGATCTATCGAAGGAGGTGCTGCTCGCCGACTGTGCCGCGCCGCTCACCGCGGGGCCGCCGCCGCAGCGGACGCAGGCGGGCATCGAGGTGGACGACGCCGAGCGCGTGGTGGTGGCTGCCTCGACCGATGCGCCGGCGTGGCTCGTGCTCACCGACACGTGGTTCCCGGGCTGGACGGCTCGTCTCGACGGCGCCACCGTTCCCATCGCGCGCGCGAATCACGCCTTCCGCGCGGTCGCCTTGCCGGCCGGCAGCCACCGTGTGGAGTTCACGTTTCGTCCGCGCGGGCTCGGCCTCGGCGCGGCCATCACGCTGCTGTCCGTCGGCGCCGTCCTGACGCTGCTGCTCTGGCGCCCGCGCGCCACGGCAGCCGTCGCCGCCATCTCCCTGGTCCTGAGCGCCTCCGGTGCCGATGCCGCGCTTCCGGCGCCGCCGTTCGAGCTCGCAGTGGCGCCGGCCGGGGTGGTATCGGGCGGCGACGCGACCGTCACCGCTCGGCCCCGCGGTGGCGGCGGCGGCCGCTGGGATCTCTACGTCGTCTGGCTCTACACCGAGCGCGCGGCGTTTCTGGGTGCCGACGGCGCCTGGCGCCCGCGGCCGACGCCGTTCCGGACGGGTGCCGCCGCCGGCGACACGGTGACGGTGACCTGGAGGAACGCGGGGCCTGCCGGCGAGGCGACGCTGGCGCTTCTGACCGTCGACCCGGGCGGCGATCCCCTCGAGCGACTGGACTGGCGCTTCCGGCCGAGCCTCGCCACGCTCACCATCGGCGCGCCGCCGGCACCGCACAGCCTTCCGCACGGCACGCTGGCGGCGCTCGGGCTGGCGGCCGTGGCCGCCGTGGTGATGGTGCTCAGGTGGCCAACGCCTCCCAGAGCCGTCGACCGAACGCGATCGACGTCTCGACATCCTCTTCCAGCAGATAGCCGTCCCTGACGAGCGCCTCGGCAGCGCTGCGAACGCGCGCGAGGTAGTCGCTGCGCGAAGGATAGCGCTCGGCGATCGAGCCGCGCTGATCGGCCGCGGCCTCCCGCTCCGCGCGTGTCCTCGGAAACGGTAGGGTGGCTCCCGCGAAGACGAGCAGCTGATCGACGCCGCCGATGTCGGCATGGCGGAGGTTCCAGCCGGTGTGGGTGGCGAGCGGCACCGCGATCTCGGGCAGGATGATGCCGGCGACCTCGTTGCCGTCGGCGTTCACCGCGCAGACACGGGTGTCGTACGGCCGGCCGGCGCGCGGTGGTGTCAGGCTCACGCGCCGTAGCTCCGGATCAGCGCCGAAGTCCATGCGCTGCGGTCGAGCGTGACGCCGCGGGTAGCGCGCGCCGGGGATCGCATCGAAGAGCTTGGTCAGCGTCTCGGGCGCAACGGCGGTGCCGTCGGCGATCCGCGGATGGCGGCTCGGCGCCGGCGTCACTTCCTCGCTGACCCAGCGATCGAGGCTTACCAGGCAGGCGCGGAGCAGACGGCCGTAGTTCACGACGCCGCGCAGATGCTCGGAGCGCTCCGTCCAGCCATGCGGATCGGCGGCGGCGACTTGCGTGTCGCTCGGCGGCCACACGCCGAGTCCGTGCTCGGTGCCCGCGAAGTGGTAGACGCGGACGCTGGGGCCGTGCTCGACGTCGCGCGCGCCGTCCGGATCGGTGTGAACGAGCGAGGCGTCGCCGCGGTGGTACTCGGCCGACGTGTTGGTGTAGAAGACCTTCACGCGCCCGCGCGGCTCGACCTGGAACGGCTCCAGGTGGCCCATCGTCCACGGCCGGTCCTTCGAGTTCTGGCCGAAGCGCTGGTTGAACTCCCCTCGCATGCCGCCGGCGACGTTGGCGAGGATGCCGTCGAATGCCTCGCGGCCGTCCTCGCCGACGTTGAGATCGTAGTGCAGGAGCGTCCGAAGCAGGCGCCCCGTCTGCGACCGGCCGTAGGCATACGACCAGCGGAGCGCGCCGGGCGCGGGATGGGCATCGGCCGCGCTGCCGTGCTTGAGCCAGGCCGCGCAGTCGCGGAGCGCGGCGATCCCGAGCCCCATCACCGGCGCGCCGACGGCGGTATAGGCGACGTGATAGAGGCGTCCCCGGGTGAAGCCGCCCTCGATCCAGACGTGTCCGGCGTCGGGAACGACCCGACCGCGATCGACCCGCGCGAACCTCCAGCGAGCGCGCGGGATGGTCTCCGCCTCCGCGTCCGGCATGTCGCGGACGGTGAGGACGGCGTCGCGCTCGTCGAGGTCCGCCGCGCGGTACGGCTGATGGCCGCGATCCGAGAGCAGGAAGTGCGGCACGTCCTCCGGCGCCTGGCATTGCACGTAGACGCGGCCCGTGAGCGGCGCGCCGTTCTCGCGTGCCTCCACGCCCTGCAGGCGGAACAGGCCCGGCAGCTCGGGCAGGTCGCCCTGCCAGCCGCACGAGGCGACGACCCAGCCGCGGCGCATCAAGAAGCCGTCGCCCACGTCGATGGGTGGGTTCGGGTCGGAGTCGGGGCCGAACACCGGCCGCGTGGCGTGATTGAAGTTCGGCACGCTCACCGTGTTGCCGCGGTTCACGACGTCGACCAGCACCCGCCCGCGGCACCGTGCACGGTCGACCGGCAGCAGCAGCGAGAGGTCTGCGGCGAACTCGACAAGGCCGCGTGCGTTCACTGGCGCCAGCGCGATGTCGGTGATGCCGCGGTTGGCCGCGTGCGTCGGATCGATGGCGAAGCGGAGCCGGCCTTTCAGCTCCTCGTAGGGGCCGGCGTCGCCGAACGGCTTGCCGTCGGCGAGCGGGCGGCGGAGGCCGACGTCGAACGCGATGGCGGGCACGCTCAGGCCACCGTCTTCAGGAACTGCAGCATCGCCGCGTTGACCTCGCCCACGCGCTCCTGCTGGGTCCAGTGCCCGCATCCCGGCAGCACGATCGTCTGGCGCAGATCGGGCACGAAGTGCTTCAGCGCCGGCAACAGCCGATCCATGCCCCGGAACGTCAGCACGAGATCCCGATCGCCGGTCACGAAGAGCGCGGGAACGGTGACCTTCGCGCCCGCCCAGGGCGCCAGCAGCTCCCAGTTGCGGTCGATGTTGCGGTACCAGTTGAGGCCGCCGCGAAACCCGGCGCGCGTGAACTCGCCCGCGTAGAAGTCGATGTCGGCTTCCGTGAGCCACGCGGGCAGCGTGGCGGGCGCCTTTCGTCCGCTCAGGAATCCGCCCTGGCGCGGGACCATCCCCGCCTTGCCCGATCCCGGGGTGTGCGCGGCGCGCTGTCCGTCACCCGAGCCCCAGTACGCGAGCCGTCGGATCGCCTCGCGCGGGTCCCGCTCGAGCTCCGCCTCGGCCACGCCGGGCTCCTGGAAGTAGAGCTGGTAGAAGATCGCGTCGTCGGTGCGCGGCATCATGCTGGTCGGCCGCTCGGTGCCCCGCGGCCGGAACGGAACGCTCAGCGCGATCGCCGCGCGGAAACGGTCCGGTCGCAGCAGCGCCGCGTGCCAGGCGACCGGCGCGCCCCAGTCGTGCCCGCCGATCACCGCGCTCGGCTCGCCGAGCGCGTCGAGCAAGCCCACGAGATCGCCCACCAGGTGGAACAGCGTGTACTGGTCGATCGCCTCCGGCTTGTCCGTCCGGCCGTACCCGCGCTGATCGGGCGCCACGGCGTGGTAGCCGGCCGCCGCCAGCGCCGTCAGCTGATGGCGCCACGAGTACCAGGACTCCGGGAAGCCGTGGCAGAGGACGACGAGCGGGCCCTCGCCGGCTTCCGCGAGGTGCATGCGGATGCCGTTCGTCTCCACGGTGAGATGGCGGATCGTGGCCGTCGTCATCAGCGTCTCCTCGGCGGATGCGCCTTCACCGCCGCCTCGTCGACCTCGGTGCCCCAGCCCGGTCCAGTCGGCAGCAGCAGATGGCCGCCCTTGAGGACCGGCTTCACGGTGACCAGCTCGTCGTACCACGGCACGACGTCGGGATCGATCTCCATGATCCGGAGATTCGGCACCACCGCGCAGAAGTGGATGTTCATCATGGTCGCCAGGTGGCCGTAGAAGTTGTGCGGCGCCACGTTGACCTCGTACGCCTCGGCGACGTTGGCGATCTTCACCGACTCGGCCACGCCGTTCCAGGGCGTATCGATGATGGCCACGTCGATCGACTGCTGCTCGAAGTACGGCCGGTAGTCGCGCCGGCCGAAGAGACACTCGCACGACGCCACCGGAATGGTCGTGCGCGAGCGAATGTAGTGGAGTGCTTTCGGGTCCCGCGTGTCGATCTCCACCCAGAAGATGTCGAAGGGCTCCATCGCCTTCGCCATTCTGAGGAAGCCCTCGGTCTTGAAGTTGAAGTTGAGGTCGACCAGGATGTCCATGTCCTTGCCGGCGCCCTCGCGGAACGCGGCCAGCTGCTGGCGGACGTTGTCGAGCACGTTGCGGTCGGCGTTCAGCTCGGGAAAGCCCGGCCCGCGTCGCGCGAACCCCGGCGCGTGCTGATACGGCTCGGCGACGTCGAAGACCATCGGATTCGTCTTGAGCGCCGTCCAGCCCTTCTCGCGCGCCTCCTTGCCGATGTTCACGACGTCGTGCAGCGTCTTCACCTGCGGCAGTTGCATGTCCTTCCACCAGGACATCCGGTATGTCCCGCAGTGCGACCAGTAGGCGCGGATCCGATCGCGCACGGGGCCACCGAGCATCGAGTACACGGGGACGCCGAGCGCGCGCGCCTTGAGGTCGAGCAGCGCGTTCTCGATGGCGCCGATCGCCTGCTGCACGACACCGCCGGCGGCCTGCCGGCGGATCGCGTAGAGGTGGGTGACGATCGCCTCGTAGGCGCGCGGGTCCTTGCCGACGACCTGAGGCGACAGCCCGTCGATGACGGCCGAGACACCGAGCCCACCGAAGGACTCGTTGTACTCGCTCCAGCCGACGAGGCCGTCGTCGGTGGAGATCTTCAGGAAGTCGAAGTTCCGCTGACCGGCGTCCGCGTGCAGGTGTTCGACGCGCGCGATCTTCATCCGATCCTCCTCGGCGGGTGCGCCTTCACGCCGGCCTCGTTCACCTCGGTGCCCCAGCCGGGCGTCGTCGGCAGGTGCAGATAGCCTCCCTTGATCACGGGCTTGACCGTGTAGAGCTCGTCGAGCCAGGGCACGTTGTCGACGTCGATCTCCATGATGCGGAAGTTCGGCGCCACCGCGCACCAGTGCGCGTTCATGAGCGTCGAGAGGTGGCCGTAGAAGTTGTGCGGCGCCACGTTCACCTCGTACGTGTCCGCCATGGCCGCGATCTTCAGCGACTCCGCCACGCCGTTCCACGGCGCGTCGATGATGGCGACGTCGGCCGCCTGCGCTTCCAGGAACGGCCGGTAGCCGCGGCGGCCGTAGAGGCTCTCGCACGAGGCGAGCGGCATCGGGATGCGCGAGCGGACGTAGTGGAGGGCCTGCGGATCGAAGGAGTCTATCTCGACCCAGAAGAGGTCGAACGGCTCGAGCGACCGCGCCACCTTCACGAACCCGTCCGTCCGGAAGTTGAAGTTCAAGTCGACGAGGATGTCGGTGTCCTTGCCGGCGCCCGCACGAAAGGCGGCGAGCTGATCGCGAAGGGCGGCGATGATCCGGCGCTCGGCATTGAGCGACGGAAACTCCGGCCCGCTCCGAGCGAACCCCGGCATGTGCATGTGCGGCGCCCCGTCGTCGAAGACGAAGATGTTCGTCTTCAGCGCCGTGAACCCCCTGGACACGACCTCTTTGCCCTGGGCGACGACATCTTGAAGACTCCGGACGGGCGGGATCTGCATCTCCTTCGAGAGCCCGAGGCGGAAGGAGCCGCAGTGCGACCAGTAGAGCCGCAGCCGCTCGCGCTGCGGGCCGCCGAAGAGCTCGTGCACGGGAACGCCGAGCGCCCGCGCCTTCAGGTCGACGAGCGCGTTCTCGATGGCCGCGATGGCCTGCTGCACGATGCCGCCCGGGGCCTGGCGCCGCGCCGCGTACATCGTGGCCACGATCGATTCGTAGGCGTGCGGATCCTTGCCGAGCAGCAGCGGCGAAAGACCCTCGATGGCCGCCGTGACCCCGTGACCGCCGAACGTCTCGTTGTACTCGCTCCAGCCGACGAGGCCGTCCTCGGCGGTGAGCTTGAGGAAATCGAAGTTGCCCTTGCCGGCGTCCGCGTGCAGCGTGTCGAGGCGCGCAATCTTCATGCGTCTCTCCCGAGCCTCGTGAGGAGGTACGAATAGTCGAACGCGATCTCGCGGAGGTAGTCGTATCGCCCGGATGCGCCGCCGTGGCCGGCGGCCATGTTGATCTTGAAGACGACCGAGGTCGGCGGCGAGACGTGCCGCAGCTTCGCGACGTACTTCGCGGGCTCCCAGTACATCACCTGGCTGTCGTTCAGCGAGGTCCTCACGAGCAGGCGCGGGTAGGGGCGCGGGCCGAGGTTGGTGTAGGGGCAGTAGGTCATGATGAGCTCGTAGTAATCCCGCTCCTTCGGGTTGCCCCACTCCTCGAACTCGCCGACCGTCAGCGGCAGCGACTCGTCGAGCATCGTGTTGATCACGTCGACGAAGGGCACCCGCAGCACGGCAGCGGTGGCGAGGTCGGGCCGCCGGTTCAGCACGGCGCCGATGAGCAGCCCGCCCGCGCTGCCGCCCTCGATCACCAGGCGCTCGTGCGTCGTGTAGTGGCTCGCCACCAGGTGATCGGCGACGGCGATGAAGTCGCCGAAGCTGTTGGGCTTGTTCTTCAGCCGGCCGGCGTCGTGCCAGCGCTTGCCGCCCTCGCCACAGCCGCGGATGTGGGCGATGGCGAAGCCGACACCGCGGTCGAGCAGGCTCAGGCGATTGGACGAGAAGCTGACCGGGTAGGGCAGGCCGTAGGCGCCGTACCCGGTCAGCAGCAGGGGACGCGTGGGATCCGGCGGCGCGTCCACTCGATGCACGAGCGAGATCGGCAGCCGCGTGCCGTCCGACGCGATCGCGTACCGCCGCTCCGAGCGATAACGGCCGGGATCGTAGCCGCCGAGCACCGGCGTCTGCTTCAGCAGCGTGAGCACGCGCGTGTCCATGGTGTAGTCGTAGACGGAGGCCGGCGTGACCAGCGACTGGTAGCGGAAGCGATAGGTGCGCACGTCGAACTCGGCGTTGGCGTCGCTGCTGACCTCGTACGTCGGCTCGGGAAAGGCCACGTGATGCGAGCCGCCGCCCGCCAGGTCGAGCACGCGCAGCCGGATCAGGCCGTCTTCGCGCTCGTGGACGACGGCGTGGTGGGCGAAGACGTCGAGCTCCTCGAGCATCACCTCGTCCCGGTGGGCGATCTCCTCGCTCCAGCGGTCCGCCGCCGGATCGTCGACGGGCGCGGTGACGAGCCGGAAGTTCCGCCGACCCTCGCCGTTGGTGCGGATCCAGAACCGGTCGCCGCGGTGATCGACGTCGTACTCGTGCTCCTTCTCCCGCGGATGGATCAGCCGCCAGCCGCCGTCGACGGCGGCCGCCGGCAGGCAGCGCCACTCGCTCGACTGGAACGACCGTGAGGCGATGAAGAGCCAGGCGAGGCTGCGTGAGCGGCCGACGCCGACGCGGAAGAGCGCGTCGTGCTCCTCGTAGATCAGCGCGCGCGCGTCCGCGCGAAGGCGGTGGCGCCACACGCGATGCGGTCGCTTGGCGTCGTCCTCAGTCACGTAGAAGAGGATGGTCGGGTCCGCCGGCCACGCGACCGACGCGACTTTCTCCACACGGACGTCGAGCAGCGCGCCGGCGTCGAGATCCTTGATGGCGAGCGTGTACTCGCGGAAGCCGGTGACGTCGGTCGTGTAGGCGAGCCAGCGCCCGTCGTCGCTCACCGTGTAGGCGCCGAGCGAGAAGAACGGATGGCCGACCGCCAGCGCGTTGAGGTCGAGGACGATCTGCTCGGGCGCCTCCAGGCTCTCCGCCTTGCGGCAGTAGATCGGATACTGCTTGCCCGTCTCCGTGCGCGAGTAATAGAAGTGGCGCCCCCGCCGGTAGGGCACGGTCACGTCGTCTTCCTTGATCCGGCCCAGCATCTCGGCGTAGAGCGCCTGCTGGAACGCCTCCGTGTCCTTCATCACGGCGTCGGTGTAGGCGTTCTCGGCGTGCAGATAGGCGGTGACGTCCGGATTGTCCTTCTCGCGCAGCCAGTGGTAGGGATCCACGAGCCGATCTCCGTGGATCTGGGTGACGTGCGGGACGCGCTTGGCGGGCGGCGGCGCGGGTGTCAGGTCCGGAAGGGACGGGGTCATAGGCCGGCCATTGTACCCGTGAGAAGATGCCGGTGCCGTGCCCGAGCTCCCGGACGTGACCGTGTACGTGGAGGCGCTGCGCGACCGCATCGCCGGCGCGCGCCTCGCGCGCCTCCACCTGGCGACGCCCTTCGTGCTGCGCTCGGTCGATCCGCCGCTTGCCGACGTCGTGGGCCGGACGGTCACCGGAGTGCGGCGGCTCGGCAAGCGGATCGTCATCGCGCTCGCCGACGAGCGCTTCATCGTGATCCATCTGATGATCGCCGGACGCCTGCACTGGAAGACGGCGGGCGCCAAGGTGCCGGGCAGGATCGGCGTGGCCGCGCTCGACTTCTCGACCGGCACGCTGCTGATGACCGAAGCGGGCACGAAAAAGCGCGCGGCGATCCACCTGGTGCGCGGCGAAGCGGGCCTGAGCGAGCACGATCCCGGCGGCCTCGAGGTCTTCGACATCGACCTGGCGGCGTTCCGCGCCGCGCTCACGGCCGAGAGCCACACGCTCAAGCGCGCGCTCACCGACCCGCATCTTCTGAGCGGCATCGGCAACGCGTATGGCGACGAGATCCTGCACCGCGCGCGGCTCTCACCGGTGAAGCTCACCCGCCAGCTCAGCGACGCCGAGATCGCGCGGCTGTTCGAGGCGACCCGCGCGACGCTGGCCGACTGGATCGAGCGGCTGCGCCGCGACGCCGCCGGCGGATTTCCGGAGGGCGTCACCGCCTTCCGTGAGGACATGGCCGTGCACGGACGCTACGGAAAGCCGTGCCCGGACTGCGGCTCGCCCGTGCAGCGCATTGTGCACGCCGAAAACGAGACCAACTACTGTCCGACGTGCCAGACCGGCGGCCGGCTGCTCGCCGATCGCGCGCTCTCCCGGCTGCTGAAGGCCGATTGGCCGCGTACGCTCGAGGAGATGGAGCAGCACGTCGCCCGACGTCGAGGAGGACATCCGTGAGCCGACCGCTCGTCACCCTGCCCGAGTTTCGCCGCGAAGCGCGCGCCAGACTGCCGCGCGAGGTATTCGACTTCGGCGACGGCGGCTCCGAGACGGAGACGACGCTGCGGCGCAACCGGCGCGCCATCCAGCGGCTCGCGATCCGCCAGGACATCCTGGTGGACGCGCGCGAGCTCGATACGACGACCACGCTGCTCGGCCTCCCGCTCTCGTGGCCCGTGGTGATCGCCCCCATGGGCGGGCTCATCCTGTTCCACGACGAGGGCGACGTCGAGATGGGACGGGGGGCGGAGCGCGCCGACACGCTGCAGTTCCTCAGCGGGGCCACCGGCTTCTCGGTGGAGTCGGTGGCCGCCGCCAGCACGGGACCGAAGATGTTCCAGCTCTATCACTTCGGCGACCGCGCGTGGGTCACCGACTACCTCGCCCGCGTCGAGGCCTCCGGCTATCGTTCCGTCTGCCTGACCGTCGACGTGCAGGTCTACAGCCGGCGCGAGCGCGACATCGCCGCGCGCTGGAGCCCGCGGGAGGCCATGGCCAAGGCGCCGAATCCCCGCGGGCCCGACCCGAACTATCCGACGCGGCTCACGTGGTCGGACGTCGAGTTCCTGATGAAGACCACGCGGCTGCCGATCGGCCTCAAGGGCGTGATGACCGTCCGCGACGCCGTGCGGGCGGTGGAGATGGGCGTGCGGCTCATCTGGGTCTCGAACCATGGCGGGCGCCAGCTCGACAGCACGCAGGCGTCCATCGACGCGCTGCCGGCGATCGCGGAGGCCGTGAACGGCCGCGCCGACATCGTCGTCGACGGCGGGTTCGGCCGCGGCACCGACGTCCTGAAGGGCGTGGCGCTCGGCGCGCGCGCGGTGGCTGTCGGCCGCACGGCGCTGTGGGGGCTCGCGGTCGACGGCGCCGACGGCGTGGCGGCCGCCCTCGGGCTGCTCAGGCAGGAGCTGCGCATCGCGATGGCGCTCTGCGGGCAGACGTCGATCCAGCGGCTCCCGTGCGATTGTGTTTTCCGTGTCGAGTGACGGAACGGTGGTGAAGGAGGGTGTCATGGCAAGACCGTGGCGACCGGCGGTGCTCGCAGCGGTCGGTGTGCTGCTGCTACACGGATTCGCGCTCGCCGACGGTGGTGGCGGCGGCGGTGGTGGTGACGAGGGCCGTCGGGGGAAGGGCCAGGATCCCGCGATGGTCGCGGCCGTCCAGGCCATCGACGCGAAGCAGTACGCGCGGGCGATCCCGATGCTGGAGGAGATCGTCAACCGTCAGCCCCAAAACGCGGACGCCTACAACTGGCTCGCCTACGCGACCCGCAAGAACGGCGATCCGGCCAGGTCGATCCCGATCTATCAGAAGGCGCTGGCGCTCGATCCCGAGCACCTCGGCGCCCACGAGTACATCGGCGAGGCATACCTCGCCCTCGACGACCTGCCGAAGGCCAAGGAGCACCTGGCCCGTCTGAACCGCCTCTGCTTGTTCGGCTGCGAGCAACACACCGATCTCAAGAGGGCGGTGGAGACTTACGAGAAGAGCGCGGGAAAGGCGAAGCCCGCCGCCACGCGCAACTGACTCACGGCATCCGGTACTTCTTCTCGGCGTCGGGGGCGAGCGCGATGCCGTGGCCCGGGCGCTCGGAGATGCGGAAGGCGCCGTCCTCGCACCGCGGCATGCCCTCGAAGAGATCGCCCGGTGTCCAGTCGATGAACTCGACCAGGAACGAGTTCGGCATCGCGGCCGCGAGATGCAGCGACAGCTCGTGCACGACATGCGGCGAGATCGCCACCTGGTGGGCGGCCGCCAGCGCGCCGATACGCAGCATCTCGCTGAAGCCGTTGGCGCGGCAGACGTCGGGCATCAGATAGGTCGCCGCGCGCCGTTCGATGGCCTCGCGGAACTCGAAGCGCGTGTAGTTGTTTTCACCGGTGGCCACCGGGATCTTGATGGCCCGAGCGACCTCGGCGCACGCCGCCAGGTCGTCGGCGAGCACCGGCTCCTCGTACCACACGAGGTCGAGATCTTCGAGCAGCTGGGCCTGCCGGATGGCGCCGAGCACGTCCAGCTTCTGGTTGACGTCGACCATCATGCGCAGGCCGTCGCCGAGGGCCTTGCGGACGGCCTCGACGCGCCTGCGGTTCTCGCGCGGGTCCGCGTGATGGATCTTCATCTTGTAGTAGCGACAGCCCATCGCGGTGTATCGCGAGGCCTCGGCGATCAGGTCGTCCACCGTGTAGGTTCCCCAGCCGCCGCTGCCGTAGGCGGCCACGCGGTCGGTCACGGCGCCCCACAGCCTGGCGAGCGGCAGCCGCGCCGTCTTCCCGGCGATGTCCCACAGCGCGATATCCAGCGCCGCCACGGCGTAGCCGGCGATGCCGACGCGCCGCAGGCCGCGATCGGCGCGGAACATCTTGTCCCATAGCTTGCCGACCAGCGCGGGGTCCTCGCCCACGAGCAAGGCGGCCAGCCGGCGGGTGTAGGCCTCGACGGCCTCGGAGCCGCCGCCGCCGAAGACGAGGCAATAGCCGAGGCCGTCGAGGCCGCCATCGGTGTGGACGCGCGCGACCACCAGCCGGTGCTCCGGGAAGTCGAGGGCGATGGGCTTCACGATGGGAATGCGCAGCGTAAACGTGTCGATCGCCGTAATTTTCATGATGCTATCCTAGCGCGCATGACGACCATCGAACAGGAGTACGCCGACGCCCGACCGAAGTCGCGCGCCCTGCACGCGCGCGCCGTCGCCCGCATGCCGAGCGGCGTGGCACACGACGGCCGCGCGTTCGCGCCGTTTCCCTTCTACGTGGCCCGCGCCGATGGCGCCTACAAGTGGGATGTCGACGGCCATCGCTACGTCGACTGCTGGAGCGGCCACGGCGCGCTGATGCTCGGTCACAACCACCCGGTCGTCCAGAGCGCCATCCTCGAGCAGGCGCGGCTCGGCACGCACTACAGCGCCTGCTCCGAGCTCGAGGTGCGCTGGGCGGAGCTGATCTGCTCGATCGTGCCCGGCGCCGAGCGGGTGCGCTTCACGATGACCGGCACCGAGACGACCGCGCTCGCCATCCGCGTCGCCCGCGCGGCCACCGGGCGCCAGCACATCGTGAAGTTCGAGGCGCACTTCCACGGGCTGCACGACGCCGTGATGGCCGCCGTCAAGGATCCGTTCGAGATTCCGGTCTCGGCCGGCGTGCCGCCGTCCACGCTGTCGACGACGCTGGTGGCGCGCAACAACGATCTCGCCCACGTGCGCGAGCTGCTCGACGAGCACCCGGTGGCGGCCATCATCCTGGAGCCGGCGGGCGCCCGCTCGATGGTCGTGCCGACGAACCCGGCGTTCCTGCGCGCGCTGCGCGAGCTCACGCGCGAGCGCGGCGTCGTGCTCATCTTCGACGAGGTGGTGACCGGATTCCGCATGGCCGCCGGCGGCGCTCAAGAGTACTTCGGCGTCACCGCCGACCTGACGTGTCTGGCCAAGGCCGTGGCCGGCGGGCTGCCGGGCGCCGCGCTGACCGGCCGCGCCGACTTGCTCGACCGCGTCGCCTTCGCCGGCGATGCCAAGCGCGACCGCACCCAGCGCGTGGCCGACCAGGGCACGTACAGCGGCACGCCGCTGGTGGCCGCCGCCGGCGTCGCCGCGCTCGGGATCTTGAAGACCGGCGAGGTCCAGCGCGAGCTGAACCGGCTGGGCGATCGCGTCCGGGAAGGAATGAACCAGGTGCTCAAGACGCGCGGCGTGCCGGGCGTCGTCTACGGCGCGTCGTCGATCTTTCGCATTCACCTGGGCGCCGACGCCACCGAGCTCGGCCTCCACAACGGAATGGCGGACACCGCGCGCCTCGACCGCGGCATGGGCCCGGTCGGCGGCGCGCTGCATCTGGCGATGCTCATCAACGGCGTCGATTACAGCCGCGGCGCCGCTCACGGCTGGCTGAACGGCGCGATGACCGACCAGGACGTCGACCTGATGGTGGACGCCTTCGACCGCTCGATCGTTCGCCTGCGCGAGGAGAAGCGCCTGGGCTAGCCGCGGTGGCCAGGCAGCTCGATCGGGTGGCCGTGAGGCGTCTCGCGCGCCGCGCGGTCCCACTCGCATTTGCGCGCCGCGAGCTCGTCGGTCTTGATCAATTGCTTTTCGGTCACGAGCTTCTCGAGCGCGGCGAGCCAGAAATAGTAATAGCGGCTGCCGTCGTCCTCTTCACCTCCGGCCCTCGCGCCGGCGATCTCGTCGGCCAGGCGGGTCGCCCATTCCTTCCAGGTCAAGTGACCGCGCTCGTGCAGCATCACGACCATGGCGAACGCCTGCGCCTCCCAGGGCGCGCGGAACACGGGGCCTTCCGCGTCGCGCGGGATGGCCGGCAGCGCGTCCAGCGGAGCGCTCACGCCGGCTCCAGATACTCGTCGAAGAGATCGATGTAGATCGCGTCACGCGGGCCCGCCTGCGGACCCCAGAGCTCGCGGCCCTCGAAGCGAACGGCGTAGCAGTGAGACGGCACCTTCGTCCCGCTCTTCGCGTGCTCGTCGGGCAGGATGAAGACGCCGTGGTCGCGATCGATCAGGCCGACCTTGCCGCGTGCGTACCGCGGCAACCGCGTGTGCCCGGTCGGATGGACGTTCACCGTCCGCACGCGGTCACCTGCCTTGAAGGTCGGCGCCTTCAGATGATCGTCCATGCGGGCGGCGCGGCGGCCGCGCAGCGCCGTCTGGACGCCGGCGGCAGGCAAGGCTCGCACCTCGGGCGGGCGGCCGTTCGACCGCCCGGACGCCAACTCGTCCGCCGTGAGCAGGCCGCGCTCGACGAGGAGACGCTCGGTCCGGTACAGCCACCTCTCGTAATACGTCGCGCGGAGATAGTCGGCGGGCGGCATCTGCTCGATCGTGTAGCGGCCCATGTCGATGTTCCAGCGACGGAGGAAGCCGCTCGCCAGCGCCATGGCCAGGACGCGTCGCTCCCAGTCGTGGTGGAAGACGGGCTCGTTCGGTTCCGGATCGATCCGACCCATGCCGTGCATGCCGCCCATGTCGTGCACGCCGTTCATCCGCGCGGCCCCTTCACCTTCGCCACACCGATCATCGCGTCGCGCGTGACCAGCGCGGCCAGCTCGTCCTCGCTCATGCCCTCGGTGTCCCGCGGCCGCTCCGGCAGGACCAGGTATCGGAGCTCGGCCGTGCTGTCCCAGACCCGCACCTCGACGTCGTCGGGAACGTGCACGCCGAACTCGCGCAGCACGCCGCGCGGATCGATGACGGCCCGCGCGCGGTAGGGCGCGGACTTGTACCAGACGGGTGGAAGCCCGAGCACGGGCCACGGATAGCACGAGCACAGCGTGCACACGACCATGTTGTGGACCTTGGGCGTGTTCTCGAGCACGACCATGTCCTCGCCCTGGCGGCCGATGTAGCCGAGCTCGGCGATGGCCTCGCTGGCGTCCGCGAGGAGGCGCTGCTTGAACGCCGGATCGACCCACGCCTTGGCCACGACCCGCGCGCCGTTGCGCGGACCGACCTTCGTCTCGTACGTGTCGATGAGGATGTCGAGCGCCGTGGGATCGACGAGGCCCTTGTCGACCAGCAGCGATTCGAGCGCACGCACGCGCAGCTGGGTCTCGGTGAGCGGCGCACCGTGCTCGCCCGGCTCGTGATCGTGCTCGACGCCGCTCACGAAGCGTCCCCGAGCGTGTCCCGGCGGGCGAGGCGCCTGGCGAGGTCTCGCATGCCGTGGAGTGTACACTCGGACGAATCCACGGAGGAGAGTGCCGATGAGTCGAGTGATGCTGACCGGGTTCCTCGCGCTGCTGCTTGCCGTCCCCGCCCGTGCCGACGTGGCCCTCCAGGCCTTTGCGCTGCCGGCCGGCGGCGGCTTTCCCCACGACGTCGCCGTCGATGCGGCGGGCATCGTCTGGTACACGGCGCAGCGCAGCGGCCAGCTTGGCCGTCTGGATCCCGCGACCGGCAAGGTCGATCTCGTCTCGCTCGGGCGCGGTGCTTCACCGCACGGAGTCATCATCGGCCCGGACGGCGCGCCGTGGGTGACGGAGAGCGGCACGAACGCCATCGTTCGGGTGGATCCGAGGACGCGCCAAGTCAGGAGCTGGCCACTGCCGGAGGCTCGTGGCTACGTCAGCCTCAATACGGCGACGTTCGACAAGCGCGGTCGCCTCTGGTTCACCGGTCAGAACGGCGTCTATGGCCGGCTGGAGCCGATGACGGGCGCGATGCACGTCTGGGATGCGCCGCGCGGCCGCGGGCCGTACGGCATCGCGACGACGCCCGACGGCGACGTGTACTACGCCTCGCTCGCCGGCAGCCACATCGCACGTGTCAACGTCGACTCCGGCGCGGCGACGGTGATCGAGCCGCCGACGAAGGATCAGGGGGCGCGGCGTGTCTGGTCGGACTCGAGCGGCCGCATCTGGGTGAGCGAATGGAACTCGGGCAACGTCAGCCGCTTCGATCCCAAGCCTGGCACCTGGAAGACGTGGAAGCTGCCGGGCGACCGGCCGCGGGCCTACGCCGTCTATGTCGACGACAAGGACATCGTGTGGCTCAGCGAGTGGACGGCGAATGCGATCGTCCGCTTCGATCCCGCGAGCGAGAAGTTCGAGGTCTTCCCGAGCGACAAGCGCGGCGCGAACGTCCGCCAGATACTGGGGCGTCCGGGCGAGGTATGGGCGCCGGAGTCCGGCGCCGACCGGCTGGTTGTGTATCGCACGAGGTGATCCCGCAGGCGCGCGTGCGATATAGTCGCACTCCATGAGACCGCTCGACACCGAGTACAAGGACTGGAAGATCCGGGTGACGACGCGCCCGACCGGGCGCGCGTGGTCGGCGCTGGTGGAGGTGTGGGCGCCGGGGCAGACCGACAAGAAGGAAGGGCAGCTGGTGCCCTACAACGCGACGTCGCAGAACGAGAAGGCCGCCCAGGAAACCGGACGTCAGGCGGCCATCCGCTACATCGACCGGCAGCCGGCGAAACGCTAGACCAGCTTCAGCCGCTGCTTCGTGCGCAGGCCGACCACGGCGTCGGCCAGGTATCGCACCTCGGCGTTCACCGTGACCTCGTGCTTCGGGCCCATGATGATGTCGATGCGGTACGAGCCTCCGATGTCGATCGGGGCCGTCCGCGCGCTCAGCACGACGCAGAGTCCCTGCTCGCTGACGTCGACGGTGCGGCCGGCGACGGTGGCGCCGTCGACCCACAACCGCACCGGCCAGGAGACGGGGACCCGCGGATGGACGCGGCGCTCGAGGGTCAACGCCTCGTGATGATTGTCGCCGCCGTGGCTCTCGACCTTGCGCTTCTTGCCTCGTCCGGCTTTGCGGCGTTTCAGGTCGTCCTCCATCCCGGATCGAACGGCGATCCCGGCGTATCGACATCGACGACGAGCGGCGCGTGGTCGGATGGGACCGGCTTGCCCTTGCGCGCCTCGCGGTCGATCTCCGCGGCCACGACGCGCCCGGCCACGGCGGTCGTCACGAGCAGATGGTCGATCCGCATCCCAAAATTCTTGTGGAAGTTTCCCGCACGATAGTCCCACCAAGTATAGCGACCGGGCTCGCGATGACGTAAACGATAAGCGTCGACCAGGCCCCACTGGCAGAGCCGTGCGAACGCCTGGCGCTCCGGCGCCGACACGTGGGTCCCCCCGTGGCAGGCAGCGGGATCCCAGACATCGGCGTCCTCGGGCGCGACGTTGAAATCGCCGCCGAGCACCAGCGGCTCGCTCGGGTCGCGCGTCGTCGCGAACCAGCGCGCCAGCCGCTCGAACCACCCGAGCTTGGCGTGATAGAAGGGCGAGTCGACCACGCGGCCGTTGGGCGCATAGATGGTCACCACGCGGACGCCGTGGCAGACGGCCGAGATCATCCGCGCCTCCGCCAGGGGCTCGTCGTCCGAGACGTCGGGGGTCGGGTCGGGGCGGAGCGGCTCGCCGAAATTGGTGATGACCTCCTTGATGCCGACGCGGCTGGCGATGGCCACGCCGTTCCAGCGTCCCTGGCCGTGGTGAGCCAGCTCGTAGCCGGCGGCGCGGAACGTGTCGGCCGGGGCGTCCTTGTCGGCGAGCTTCGTCTCCTGCATCAAGAGAACGTCGGGCTGCGCGCGCGCCAGCCACCAGGCGACCTTGTCCAGCCGCGCCTTCAGCGAGTTCACGTTCCAGGTCGCGATGCGCATGGCGGCCGGCGTCTACTTCGCGTACTTGCCGCTGAGCTGCGGCGTCGTCCCCTCCTGGCCCTTCTGCTGCCGGTCCAGGCGCGTCTCGCGCGACCACGTCCGCTTGAGGTCGTCGCGCACGTCGAACGAGAGCCGTCCGAGGCGCTCCGTCTCCAGCTCGATGACGTCGCCGTTCATGAACGCGCTGAGCCCGCGGTGATTGGTGCCGGTGGCCAGGATGTCGCCGGGCTCGAGCGTGTGAATGGACGTCACCCACTCGAGACAACGTGGAATCTTGTGGGCCATGTCGCTGGTGTTGAAGTGCTGCTTCACGGTGCCGTTCACCGACAGCGTGATCTGCAAGTGGTGCGGGTCCGGCACCTCGTCGGCGGTGACCAGGGCGGGGCCGATGGGCGCGAAGGTGTCGCGCGACTTCATCTGGTAGAACGTGTTGCCCGTCGGCGGCAGCCCGCGCGCCGAGCCGTCGACGAAGTTCGTGTAGCCGAACACGTAGCTCATCGCCTCGGCGGCGCTGACGCGCGAGGCGCGCCGGCCGATGATCACGGCCACCTCGGCCTCGCCCTCGAAGATCGTGGCCGGCACGTCGGGCAGCACCATCGTGTCGCCGGGACCGATGATGGCGCCGGGCGATTTCATGAACGCATTGATCGGCGCCGGCTCGCTGCGCGTGCCGTCCTCCATGTAGTTCACGGCCATGCAGACGATGTTGGTCGGGCGTGGCAGCGGCGGGCGGATGCGCACGCGCGCAAGGGGCACGCCGTCGCCGCGCTTGGCGGCGGTTTCCAGGCGCCCGCGGTACTCGCCGAAGCGCGCGATCACGCCGTTGATGATGTCGTGCGCGCCCGCGTGCGGGATGTCCCGGACCGCCTGCGACACGTCGACCACGCTGTCGCCCTGGAGCACGCCGAGCCTGTAATCTTCGAAGAACACGAGTCGCATGGTGACCTCCTGGGTGGGTGCGCCGAGTATACCGTGCCGGCACTGCCTCACCGCCACTGCGGTTGGGGGGCCATGTCGAGCCCCTCATGCGGTCAATCACAACACGGCGAGCGGATTGGCCGGTGACCCGGTACCGCCGACGACCTTGAGCGGCGCGATCACGAGCATGAACTCGTCGCGGCCCTCCTCGGCGCAGGCCTGCGCCAGCGGCTCGAGCAGCGCATTGTCGAGGAGGGCGACTCCGTACGCGAAGAGCGCGGCGTGCACGGCCCACGGGATGTCGTAGCCGATCGGCAAATGGTCGAGCATGTCCCACACGAGCACGCTGACGTCGTGGTCGCGGAGGAAGGGCAGGCAGGAGACGTGCAGCCCCGGGCGTTCCTGAGGGCCGGGTCCGAAGGGCCGCCCGTACGGCGTGTCCGGACGCTGGGCCTGCCACGCCTCGCGCCCGGCGTACACGCAGACGGCGTCGCCCGGCTCGAGCCGGATCCCGCGTCGGCTGAGGATGTCCTCGAGCTCCCAGCCGTGGATCGGCGTGTCCTGGGTGACGCTCGGAACGCCGCGATGCCGCGGCACGTCGAGCATCACGCCGCGGGTGATGATGCCGTCCGACCAGTGCTCGATCGAGCCGAAGCGGGCGCCGTCGAAGGTGATCTCCGCCCGCGGGTCGCGGCCGTTCCACATGGCCTCGCTGTCCCAGGTGTGGCACAAGGCGTCGATGTGGGTGGAGGCGATGCCGTGATAGTAGATGCCGTAGAAGTCGGCGGCGAAGCCCCCGTTGCCGCGCGGATGCGTCTTCATCCAGTGCTGGGCCGGAAACGTGTTGTTGATCCCAGGCTCCTTCGGAAACGGCCGGCTCAGCGACACGCTGCGGCCGCTCTTCACCAGGCGGGTGGCCGCTACCCGCTTGGCCGGCGTGATCAGGTTGATGGCGCCGCGCTGGTCGTCGGTGCCCCAGCGGCCCCAGTTGCGCCGGACGCGGATGTAGTCCTTGACCTCCTTGTCGGTCGGCAGCGGACGGTTCGGCATGGCTCCTCCGATCAGCGGATTCCGGCGCGCATGAACGACTGCACGAACTGCCGCTGGAACAGCAGGAAGGCGACGAGCAACGGGCCGGAGGTGAGCAGCGTGGCGGCGGTGATGATCGACCAGTCGACGCCCTGGTCGGTCGACGAGAACACCTGCAGGCCGACCGTGAGTGGCCGCGACGTCACGGAGTTGGTCACGATCAGGGGCCACAGGAAATTGTTCCAGTGGTACGACACGGACACCAGCGCGTAGGCGACGTACACCGGCCGCGCCAGGGGGACGTACACCCTCCAGAGCGTGCCGAGCACGCCCGCCCCCTCGACGCGCGCCGCCTCGTCGAGCTCCGTCGGCACCATCTTGAACGTCTGGCGCAGGAGGAAGATGCCGAAGGCCGAGGCCATGTAGGGCAGGCCGATGGCCACGATCGTGTCGAGCACGCCGAGGCGGCTCATGGTCCGGTAGTTCTCGACGATGAGCACGTCGGGCATGATCATGAGCTGCACGAGCACGAGCAGGAAGGCGACGTCGCGGCCGACGAAGCGGAACCGCGCGAAGGCGTAGGCGGCCAGCGTGCAGAGCACGAGCTGGGCGCCCAGGATCATGGCCACCAGCAGCGTGGTGTTGACGAAGTAGCGCGCGAAGGGCGCGGCGGCCCACGCCTTGGCGAAGTTCTCGAGCGTGAGCGGCGCGCCCGGGGTGAAGCGGGTCGAGTACTCCGCGGGGTGGAACGCGGTCCACACCGCGTAGGCCAGGGGCAGCGCCCAGAGGATCCC
>JBIOXS010000113.1:0-10159 GCA_044869815.1 Candidatus Rokuibacteriota bacterium
GCGGGCCGCGGCGCTGGGGTGGCTCCTGCGCCATCGCGCGCCGGCGGAGCGCCGGGCGCTCGAGCACCTGGTCGCGTGCCTGCTGGTCGACCGCGGCCGCGATCTCGTGGCAACCCTGCGCCACATCCTGGCGCCGTCGTCCGACTGGCTGGAGGCCCGCTACGACGATGTCGCCTCGTCTCGCCTCGGCCGGTACCGCGCCCACTATCGCCGTCTGGGCGAGGTCACGAGCCGGGCGACGCAGAGCCTCGGCGGTCGCCTCATCGGCGGTGTGCTAGCATCGCGTCGCCGTCAGCCATGACTGCTCTGCAAACCACGATCGCCGGAAGCTTGCCGAAGCCGGCGTGGCTGGCCGAGCCGGAGCGGCTCTGGGCGCCGTGGCGCATCCCGCGCGAGCATCTCGCGGAGGCGCAGCGTGACGCCGTCCTCGTCGCCCTGAAGGATCAGGAGTCGGCGGGCATCGACATCGTGACGGACGGCGAGCAGTCGCGCCAGCACTTCGTCCACGGCTTCGTCGAGCGACTCGCGGGCATCGACTTCACGCGGCGTGTGACGATCGGCATCCGCGCCGACCGCTACAAGGCCGAGGTGCCGACGGTCACCGGACCGATCGCGCGACCTGCGGCCGTGCATCTCGACGAGGTTCGCTGGGCCCGCGCGCATACTCGCCGGCGCTTGAAGTTCACCATACCCGGTCCGATGACCATCGTCGATACGCTCGCCGACGAGCATTATCGCGACCGCGCGCGGCTGGCCATGGACTTCGCCCGCGTCATCAACGAAGAGGCGCGCGAGCTCGTCGCGGCCGGGCTCGACGTGCTGCAGCTGGACGAGCCGGCGTTCAACGTCTACATGGACGACGTCGCCGCGTGGGGCATCGAGGCGCTGCACCGCGCCGTCGACGGGGTCCGCTGCACGACGGCCGTGCACATCTGCTACGGCTACGGCATCAAGGCGAACGTCGACTGGAAGAAGACGCTCGGCGCGCAGTGGCGACAGTACGAGCGGACGTTCCCGCTGCTGGCCGCCAGCCGCATCGATCAGATCTCGCTCGAGTGTGCGAACTCGCGGGTCCCTCTGGAACTGCTAGAGCTGCTGCGCGGCAAGGACGTGCTCGCCGGCGTGATCGATGTCGCCGCGCTCGACGTCGAGACGCCCGAGCAGGTCGCGGGGACCATCCGACAGCTCCTGCGGCACGTCGGGCCATCGCGGCTTCATCCGTGCACGAACTGCGGCATGGTCCCGCTGCCCCGGGAGGTCGCGCGCCGGAAGCTCCGCGCCCTGGGCGCCGGCGCCGCGCTGGTGCGCCAGGAGCTCGGCCGGTGACGCGGTGAGCGGCGACGCGAGCTGGTTCGCGGGCGAGCCGGAGCCGCTGCCGCTCGGCGCGCCGTTCCGTCCTGGGCTGGATCCGCTGCCGGCGCGCCAGCACGTGTGGGCCGTGCTCAAAGACCCGCTCGGGCGGCCGGCGCACGGCGAGCCGCGCCAGGCGCTCTGCCGCGTGACACAGCCCGTGCCGGCGATCGGCCCGAACGAGGCGCTCGGCTACGTGCTCTATGCCGGCCTGACCTACAACACCGTCTTCGCCGCGCGCGGTGTGCCGATCTCCGTGTTCGACCTCCACGATCGCGATCTGCACGTGCCGGGCAGCGGCGCCGTGGTCGTCGTGGCCGCCGTCGGCGCCGAGGTGGCGCGCGAGGCGCGGCTCAAGGTCGGTGAGCTGCGGGTGCTCTACCCGGGCGTCTCGAATCTGCTGTCGCCGCGCGCGGGCGAGGACCCGATGCACGCGGACTTCAAAATCCAGGGTTACGAGACGCCGGACGGCTCGTTCGCGCAGTTCGTCCGGTGCCAGGCGCCCCAGCTCCTCACGCACTCCGAGCGGCTCACGCTGGCCGAAGGCTCCTCGTACATGCTCGACCTCGAGACCGTCTACAAGGCGCTCTACGACGTCGCGCGCGTCGCGCCCGGCGAGCGCGTGTTCGTCGAAGGCGCGGCCGGCGGAACCGGCCAGTACGCGGTGGCGTGCGCGGCGGTGCGGGGGGCGCGGGTGACGGGGCTCGTGTCGACGGAGGACAAGGGCAAGCTGGTGCTCCGGCGCGGCGGCGCCGCCTACGTCAATCGCAAGGAGGAGGCGTTCGCCGGAGTCCTCACCCCGGTGCCGGCGGATCCCTCCGCCCACGCGGCCTGGCGCGACGCCGGGCGGACGTTCAGCGAGGCCGTCGCCGCGCGCAACGACGGCGCCAGGATCGATGTCGTCGTCTCATCGGTGGGACGCGACCTCTTTCCGCGCATGGTGGAGCTGCTCGGTCCCGGTGGCCGCCTCGTGTTCTACGGCGCCACCAGCGGCTACACGCTGACGTTTCTCGGCAAGCCGGGGTCCACGAATGCCCGCGACATGCTCGCCCGAGCGGGCTTGCGGCCCCACGCCGGTGTCCTCGTCTACTACGGCGGCGCGACGGGCGGCGATGACCCCGTGGGCGGCGACGCCATCGCCTCCGCGCTGGCGGCCGGCGCGCGCGTCGTCGTGGTGACGCGGACGGAGGCGGCGGCAGCCCGCGTGCGGGAGACGTGGCGCGTGTCAGGCACCGTGAGCATCGAGGCGCTGGCGGCGGCGAAAGGCTTCGAGTGGCCGGCGACGATGCCGGACTACGACACCGACGCGGAGGGTTACCGCCGCTATCAGGACCGGACCTTGAAGCCGTTCGGCCTCGCGGTAGGACGGCTGCTCGCCACGCCGGACAACCCGCGCGGCAATCCCGACGTGATCGTGGAGCGCGCGGGCCAGGACACGCTCGGGACCAGCACGTTCCTGGCGCGTCCGTTCACCGGCGTCGTCGTCTACATCGAGGGCACGGAGGATCGGCGCTTCGCGTTCTACGCGCCGAACGTCTGGATGCACCAGAAGCGCGTGCTCTTCCCGACCTTCGCGATTCTCGGCAGCCATCTGTCCAACGCGCACCAGGCCGAGGAGTGCGTGCGGCTGCTCGATGCCGGCGCCCTCACCGTGCAGCCGCCTGCGATCCACCCGTGGGAAGAGCTCGCCGAGACCAACCAGACGCTCCACGACAATCGCCACGCCGGCACGCTCACGATCCGCGTCGGCGCCGCCCCGACGCTCGACCGCGCGCGCTCGGCGCGCGAGATCTACGAAGCCTGGGGCTCGCGGTTCGTGGACGGTCGCACCGTACGCGCGCGCGTCGATCCGATCCGGCCCCGCCGGCCCGAGGCGGTGGCCCTGGTGACGATCGACTCGCCGCCGGCCAACGCGCTCGGCGCCGAGGTGCTCGATGACCTCGAGCGCGCGCTGGACGCCATCGACGGCGACGCGCACGTGAAGGCGGTGGTGCTGACCGGCGCGGGGACGATGTTCGTGGCCGGCGCCGATATCCGACAGCTCCGGGCCTTTGCGACCGCGGCCGACGTGGCTGCGTTCGCGACGCGCGCCCAGCGGCTGTTCACCCGTCTCGGAGCGCTCCGGGCACCCGTGGTGTCCGCGGTCGACGGGTACGCGCTCGGCGGCGGAAACGAGCTTCAGATGGCGTGCGCCTGGCGCGTGGCCGGCGGCCGCGTCGAGCTCGGCCAGCCGGAGATCAATCTTCATGTCATCCCGGGCTTCGGCGGCACGCAGATGCTGCCACGCCTCGCCGTCCGACGCGCCCGCGCCGGCGGCGGTCAGATGTACACGCTCCTGGTCGACGCGCTCGCCGTGCTGCTCGACGGGCGCCGCCGGCCGGCGGCGCGGGCGCTGGCGCTCGGCACCGTCGACGAGGTGGCTCCCGCCGACGCGCTCTCGCACGCGCTCGGCGTCGCGCGACGGATCGCCACCGGCGAGTTCCCGGGCGCCCTCGGCTCGCCGCTCGCCGAGACCTCCACCGTGGCGTTCCCCAACGTCGAGCGCGATGCGGACGTCCAGCGACTGCTGGCCCATCACGGCGAGATCCCGCGCGCGGCGCCGGCGGCGGCCATCCTCGAGGCCGTGCGCGTTGGCCTCACGCAGGGTCTCGAGGCGGGTCTGGCGCTCGAGGCCCGGCGGTTCGGCGAGCTCGTGGCGTCTGCGGACGGCCGCGCCGGCATCGATCGGTTCTTCGCGCGACGAAGCTGGCCGCTGCCGCGACGGCGCGACGACGTCTGACGGCCGCCGGCGGCGGCGATGCGATGGCTCGTCGACGGCTACAACGTCATCCGGCGCGACCCAGACCTCGCCCAGCAGGAAGCGCGTGGTCTCGAGGACGGCCGCGCGGCTCTCCTGAGGCTCATCGCCGGCGCTGCGCGAGCCTCGGGCGATCCGTTCACCGTCGTCTTCGATGGAGCCCGCCGCGCCGGCGGCGTGCCCGTCGGCGGCCAGGTGCAGGTTCTCTTCTCCCGCCCGCCGGAGACGGCGGACGACGTGCTCCGGCGTCTGGCATCCGAGCTGCGGTCGGGCGCCGTGGTCGTGACCTCGGACCGGGCCGTGCGGGATTCGGCGGAGCGTGCGGGCGCCGTGGCGATCACGACCGAGCAGTTCCTCGCCGCGCTCGAGTCGCCGACCGACGACGAGCCCGAGGACGACGAGACGCCGCCGCGCGGCGGCAATCCACGCCGACCATCCCGCGTCGAGCGGGCGGCGCGGCGTGTCCTCGGACGGCTGCGCCCGCATTGACGAGCGAGTCGTGATTTCCCACCTCTTCATCGTCTCGCGTCTCGAGCCCGGTCTCTTCGAGTACCTGTCGCGCGAGTTCGCGAGCGAGGACGACGTGCTCGTCATGTTCGATCGCCGCATGGGCGAGCGGCGAACGCGCGGCGCTGCGCACGACGTCGAACGCCGGCAGGGCGACCGCCGCGCGCGCTCGCACGTCTCCCGGCAGATCAGCTCGCTCGGTTACGCGTTCGTGCGCGTCGACGCCTGACGGCCAGGCCTGCTGTCTCGGAAAGTTGACGGCGACGCCACCCGCGTGACAGCGTGGCCATGTGGCGCCGCTGGCGAGGCGACTGGCTCCGTTGCTCGTCCTGCTCGCTCTCGCCCTCCCCGCCGCCGCGCAATCCACGCTCGCAGGCACGGTGATCCGCATCGTCGACGGCGACACGATCCATGTCCGCGTGGGCGAGCGCCTCGAGAAGGTCCGCTACATCGGCGTCAACACGCCGGAGCTGCACCACCCGCGGAAGGGTGAGGAGCCGGGCGGCCGCGCTGCCGCCGCCGTGAACCGCGATCTCCTGAGCGGCCGGCGCGTCCGGCTGGAGCTTGACGCGCAATCGCGCGATCGCTACGGTCGCCTGCTCGCGTACGTCTGGGTGGATGACATCATGGTCAACGCCGAGCTCGTGCGCCGCGGCTTCGCCCAGGTGATGACGGTTCCGCCGAACGTGCGACACCAGGCGCTCTTCCTCAAGCTCCAGCGCGAAGCCCGCGAGGCCGGTCGCGGCCTGTGGGCGGAACCCGCTCCGACCGCGCGCTGACGTCTACAGATCCTTCGCGTAGCGATGCCAGCGCGGGTCGCGCGCCCAGCCGGCCGCCGCGTTCCAGAAGGCGACCGCCTGCGGCTCGTCGCGCGCGACCATCGCCGAGAGACGCCGCGCGCCTCGGGAGGCCAGGAGCCGCTCGGCCTCGGAGACGAGCGCTCGCGCCACGCCGCGGCGGCGACATTCGGGCAGCACGGCCAGACGATAGATGCCGCCCCGCCAGCCGTCCCAGCCGGCGATGACGCTGCCGACGAGCCGTCCGTCCTCGTCGGCGACGAGCAGGGTGCCGGGATGCTCGCGGACCATGCGCTGGACGTCCGGAAGGGTTTCGGTGGGGCGGGGGATGGCTTCGGCCTGACGCCAGAGGTCGAGCACGTGCGCGCACTCCTCGAGCCGGCACGGTCGAACGATCAGCGGCACGCCGGCACCATCCGTCCGTCCCTCCGCGGCACATTTGCGCCAGTGTCGGCACACCCGTATCATACGACCGAGACGGCGCGCGTGACGTTCACGAGAGCCTCCTGAGGAGAGCATGGCCATCAACGATACCTTTTCGCTCGACGCCAAATACCGTCAGGAAGCCGGCACCATCTTCCTGTCGGGCATCCAGGCCCTGGTCCGGCTGCCGCTCGATCAGCACCGCGCCGACCAGCGCCGCGGCGTTCGCACCGCGACGCTGATCTCGGGCTATCGCGGCTCGCCGCTCGGCGGACTGGATCTCACGCTCGAGCGCAATCCCCAGCTGCTGGCCGAGCACAACGTCGTCTTCATCTCGGGCGTCAACGAGGACCTCGGCGCGACCGCCATCTACGGCGCCCAGCTCGCCAACATGTTCCCGAAGCCGAAGTACGACGGCGTTCTCGGCATGTGGTATGGCAAGGGACCGGGCGTCGATCGCACCGGCGACATCTTCAAGCACGCCAATTACGCGGGTCTCGGGCGCTACGGGGGCGTCCTCGCGCTGGGCGGTGACGATCCGCTGTCGAAGTCGTCGACGCTGCCGACCCACTCCGAGGTCGCCTTCTACGACGCCCTCTTTCCGACGCTCTTTCCGGGCAGCGTGCAGGAGATCCTCGACCTCGGGCGATACGGCTTCGAGATGTCACGCTATTCCGGGCTCTGGGTCGGCTTCAAGATCGTCACCAACGTCGCCGACGAGATCGGTACCGCCGAGGTCCATCCCGACCGTGTCGTCATCCGCGACCCCGGCTTCACCTGGGACGGCAAGCCGTGGCGACCGACGCAGAACCCGATGCTGCTGCCGCCGTTCGGGCTCGAGCTCGAGCGCGAGATCCACTATGGTCGGCTCGAAGCGGCCCGGGCCTTCGCCGCCGCCCATCCGCTCAACACGATCACCATCCCCACGCCGGGCGCATGGCTCGGGATCGCGGCCTGCGGAAAGACGTACTACGACCTTCGCGAGGCGCTGCGCGAGCTCGGGCTCGACGACGAGGCCCTGCGGCGGTATGGCATCCGGCTGCTGAAGATCGGCCTCCTCTGGCCGACGGAGCCCAGGATCGTGCGCGAGTTCGCGCAGGGGCTGCAGGAGCTCTTCGTCATCGAGGAGAAGCGCGCGTTCGTGGAGATGTTCCTCCGCGACGCGCTCTACAACCAGGCGGAGCGGCCGCGCATCGTCGGCAAGCAGGACGAGCAGGGCCGTCCGCTGGTGCCCGCCAACGGCGAGCTCGACGCTGATAAGATTGCGCTGCTGCTCGCCTCCCGCCTGGAGCGGAAGATCGATCTTGGCTCAGTGACCGCTCGTGTCGCGTTGCTCGAGGCCCTTCGTGAGCGTCCCGCGCCCCTCACGCTCGCGCGCCAGCCGTTCTTCTGCTCGGGCTGCCCGCACAATCGCTCGACGGTCGTGCCCGAGGGGTCGATGGCCGGCGGCGGCATCGGCTGCCACGGGATGGCGCTCGCGATGCCGGAGCGCCACACCGTCGGCACCACGCACATGGGCGGCGAGGGCGTGCAGTGGGTCGGGATGGCGCCGTTCACCGAGACGAAGCACATGTTCCAGAACCTGGGCGACGGCACGTTCTTCCACTCCGGCTCGCTCGCCATCCGCCAGGCCGTCGCGGCCGGCACCAACGTGACCTTCAAGATCCTGTACAACTCCGCGGTCGCCATGACCGGGGGCCAGGACGCGGCGGGGGCGATGCCGGTGCCCGAGATGACGCGGCTGCTCGAGGCCGAGGGCGTCAAGCGCATCATCGTCACCACCGACGATCCCGCCAAGTACGGCCACGGCGTGACGTGGGGTCGCTGCGCCCAGGTGTGGCACCGCGACCGTCTGGACGAGGCGCAGCGCATGCTGCGCGACATGCCGGGCGTCACCGTGCTCATCCACGATCAGCGCTGCGCGGCGGAAAAGCGCCGGCTGCGCAAGCGGGGAAAGCTCGAGGATCCCGCGCTCCGCGTCTTCATCAACGAGGCGGTCTGCGAGGGCTGCGGCGATTGCGGCGTGAAGTCCAACTGCCTGTCCGTCCAGCCGGTGGACACGGAATTCGGGCGCAAGACCCAGATCCATCAGTCCTCGTGCAACAAGGACTACTCGTGCCTGCGCGGCGACTGTCCGTCCTTCCTCACCGTCGTGCCGAAGGGCGCCCCGCCGAAGAAGGAGCGGAAGATCTTCAGCGTCGACCGCGAGCTGCCGGAGCCGGCGCGGCGCGTGCCGTCGACGGCGTCGATCTTCATGATGGGCATCGGCGGGACCGGCGTGGTGACCGTCAATCAGGTTCTCGGTACGGCCGCGCTGCTCGACGGCAAGCACGTGCGCGGTCTCGACCAGACCGGCCTCAGCCAGAAGGGCGGGCCCGTCGTCTCGCATCTCAAGATCTTCGAGCGGCCCGAGGAAGTCTCGGCCAAGGTCTCCGCCGGCGGCGCGGACTGCTATCTCGGCTTCGACGTCCTGGTGGCCACCTCCCCGCAAAATATCGATCACGCCCGTCCGGACAAGACGATCGCCGTTGTCTCTACCAGCCAGGTGCCGACGGGCGCGATGGTGACCAACACCGACGTGCAGTTTCCGGACGCCGGGGGACTGCTCGCCTCCGTCAATCGCTGCACCCGCAAGGACGAGAACGCGTTCCTCGACGCGCTCTGCCTCGCGGAGACGCTCTTCGACGACCACATGGCCGCCAATCTCATCGTCCTGGGCGCCGCCTACCAGGCCGGCGCGATTCCGGTGGCGGCGGCGGCCATCGAGCGGGCCATCGCGCTGAACGGCGTGTCGGTGACGATGAACACCCAGGCGTTCCGCGCCGGTCGCCTGGCCGTGGCCGATCCGGTCTGGGTGACCACGCTCAAGCGGCGGCGCGTCGGAGCGGTGGAGACGACGACGCCGATGACCGCGGAGGCACGCGCGCTCGTCGACGCGGCCGGCGCCACCGGTGAGACGCGGCGCCTGCTGGAGGTCCGCGTGCCCGAGCTGATCGACTACCAGGACGTGGCCTACGCGCGGCGCTACGTCGACGTGGTATGCCGCGTGGTCGAGGCCGAGCGTCGCGTCGCGCCGGACCGGACGGCGCTGAGCGAGGCGGTCGCGCGCTATCTGTTCAAGCTGATGGCCTACAAGGACGAGTACGAGGTGGCGCGGCTGCATCTCAAGAACGACCTGGCGACGGCGCTGAAGGACGAGTACCCCGACGGCGTGACCGTGATGTACAACCTGCATCCGCCGCTGCTTCGCGCCTTCGGCTGGGAGCGGAAGATCCGCTTCGGCCGGTGGTTCGATGGCGTGTTCCGCGCGCTTCGCGCCATGCGCGGCCTCCGCGGGGGCTCTCTCGACGTGTTCGGCTGGCCGGAGGTGCGGCGCGTCGAGCGCGCGCTCGTCGGTGAGTATGTCGCGCTCGTCGACAAGGCGCTGGCCGGGCTCGATGCCGGCTCCTACGACACGGCAGCCCGGCTCGCTGCCCTGCCGGATCTCATTCGTGGCTACGAAGAGGTCAAGCTCGCCAACGTGCGACGATTCCGCGGCGAGGTCCGCGCCCTCGGGTTCTAGTCGTTGCTCGACGGGCGAGCGCGCAGCCGCTTGACGCCGCTGCGGGACCGCTTCTCGACGAGCCGACGCTCGCGCGCCGCCGCGCTCGGCTTCGTCGCCGTGCGCAGCCGCGGTGCGATCAGTGCGGCGGCGACCAGCGCGCGCACCTTCTCCCGCGCATCCTCGAGGTTCCGTGCCTGGTTGCGAGTCGCCTGGCTGGTCACGACGAGCCGCCCGTCCGCGTCCAGGCGATGGCGAGCGAGCGCATCGAGCCGACTGCGCGCGGCGGCCGAGAGCCCCTCGACGCGGTGAAGGTCGACGCGCAAATCGATCTTCGTGGCCACCTTGTTGACGTTCTGACCGCCGGGGCCCGAGGCTCGCACCGCGCGCACGGTGAGGGCTGCCGCCGGCACGCGAACGTCGTCGGTCACGATGATGGCGCTCATCGCTCTATTGTAGCGACCGCGCGTGCTGGGCTTGAGGCGTGGGTGGCCTGTTCTAGATGGATGGTGGCTGCGCTTACAATCGTTGCGGAGGAGGCGGGCATGGCGGGGTTGAACGGACAGTGGAAGGCGCTCCAGAAACAGCTTGGGCGGCTGGAGGTGCAGACGCGCACCCTGCGCGGTGAGGCGCGCAAGCGACTGAAACGGGTCGAGCGTCAGACCCGCGTCGCGGTCCGGAAGGCGATCCGACAGGCCGAGCCGCGCGTCCGCCAGGCCGTCGACGAGGCGGCGCGTCTCGGAC
>JBIOXS010000114.1:0-3519 GCA_044869815.1 Candidatus Rokuibacteriota bacterium
CAGCGCGGTGAGCCACGGCAGCCGCGCGATCGCCACGTAGGTGTGGCCGGCCTTCCAGCGGCCCGGCATCTTGAGCGTGAAATAGCAGAACCAGCGGCCATCAGGCGACAGATCGCAGCGCTGCGGAGAGAGGTTGGCACGGATCCACGCGCCCGGCTCGTAGACGCCACGCGCCACGTCCCACCGTCCGACGTGCGACCAGCCGAGGGGCCTCGTCGCAACACGGCCACGATGGGCGCCCGGGTCGCCAGAATCCCGAACAGCCGCGGCGCCGGGGCAGCGCTCACCGCGCGAACTCTGAAACCGTTGTGGCGCCTTGTCAATCACGTCGCCGATGGCGGTTGTCCGCCGTGGTAGCGTGAGCCATGCCCAACGAATCCGTCATCGGTCGCTCGCTCCGCCGCGTGGACGGCGGCGAGAAAGTCACCGGTCTCACGCGCTTCGCCGCCGATCTCTCGCTGCCCGGCATGCTGCACGCGCGCCTGGTCCTGAGCCCGCACGCGCACGCGCGGATCCTGCGCGTCGAGACCAAGGCCGCGGCCGCGCGGCCCGGCGTGGTCGGCGTCTTCACCGGCCGCGAGCTCGGCATCGCCACACCTGATCCCACGTCGCGCAACAAGTCGCCGCTCGCCATCGAGCGCGTCGTCTTCACCGGCCACCCGGTCGTCGCCGTCGTGGCCGAGACGGCCGCCATCGCGGAGGACGCGGCGGCGCTGGTCGAGGTCGAGTACGATCCGCAGCCGGCCGCCCTCGACACGCTCGACGCCATGCGCAAGGACGCGCCGCGCGTGCGCGCGCGCGACGGCGCCAGCAGCGAGGAAGAGCTCGCGATGCACGGCGCCGCCACCGGCGCCCAGAAGCTCGCCGAAGATGTCGGGCCGAACGTGGTCACCACCCAGCATTTCACCCGTGGCGACCTCGCACGCGGCTTCGCCGAGGCCGAGGTGACCGTGGAGGGACGGTACACGACGCCGATGGTGCACCAGGGCTATCTCGAGCCCCGCGCGGCGCTGGCCGCCGTGGACCCGCTCGGCGCTCTCACCGTGTGGACGGCCACCCAGGCGCTGTTCTTCACGCGCTCGGAGATCGCCGAGGCGCTCGGGCTCCGCGAGCACGAGGTCAAGGTCGTGGCCACGCCGATGGGCGGCGGCTTCGGCGCCAAGTTCGTGCTGCTGGAGCCGCTGGCGGCCGCGCTGGCGCGCAAGCTACGGCGGCCGGTCTCGGTCGTGATGACGCGCCGGGAGGATTTTCTCGCGACGACGCCGGCGCCGGCCGCGACGTTCGAGATCAAGATGGGCGCCCGGCGCGACGGGAAGCTCACGGCCATGCAGGCGCGCGTGATCTTCGATGCCGGGGCGTACGCCGGCGCGCCGGTGGGGATCGCCCTGCTGCTGATGGGCAGCTACTATCAGGTGCCGCACGTCGATCTGCGCGGCTACGAGGTGCTCACCCACAAGCCCGGTGTCGGCGCGTACCGCGCGCCCGGCGCCGTGCAGGGCACGTTCGTCGTCGAGTCGCTGATGGACGAGCTCGCGCGCAAGCTCGGCCTCGATCCCATCGACTTCCGTCTCCGGAACGCGTCGGACCCCGGCGATCCGATGGTCACCGGGCAGCCGTGGCCGAAGATGGGTCTGCGCCAGTGCCTCGAGCGTCTGAAGCAGGAGCGCAAGAACCGGCCGCGGCGGGCGCCGCGTGACGGCCACCGCCTGGGCGTCGGCGTGGCGGTCGGCGGCTGGATGGGCGGCATCGAGCCCGCCAACGCCGCCTGCCGGATGGATCGCGACGGCACCATCAGCATCATCGTCGGCTCGGTGGACATGAGCGGCACGAACACGGGCTTCGCGCAGATCGCGGCCGAGGCCTTCGGCGTGCCGGCCGAGGACGTCCGCGTGGTCAACGGCGACAGCGAGACGGCGCCCTACGCGGGCGCCAGCGGCGGCAGCAAGATCACCTACACCGTCGGGCTCGCCGTCGAGCGCGCCGCCCGCGACGCGCGCCGGCAGCTCCTGCTGATCGCCGCCGACAAGCTGGAGGCGGCGCCCGACGATCTCGAGATCGTGGACCGCGCCGTCCGCGTCCGCGGCTTCCCCACGCGCACCGTCACGCTGGCCGAGCTCGCCAAGGCGGCCATGCAGTTCGGCGCGAAGTACGAGCCCGTCTTCGGCCGTGGCGCCAGCGCCACCACCGCGCGGTCGCCGGCCTTCGCCGCGCACCTCACGGAAGTCGCCGTCGATCCCGACACCGGCGGCGTCGAGCTCCTGGGCCACGTCGCGGTCCAGGACGTGGGGCGCGCCATCAATCCGGCGGCCGTCGAGAGCCAGATCCACGGCGGCGTCGTTCAGGGCTTCGGCTGGGCGCTGCTCGAGCGCATGGCCTATGACGAGCACGGTCAGCTGTTGGCGGCCACGCTCATGGACTACGCGCTGCCGCACAGCCTGCAGGCGCCGCGCATCGACACGGTCATCGTGGAAGTGCCCTCCGACCACGGGCCCTTCGGCGCCAAGGGCGTAGGCGAGCCGCCGGTGGTGGCCGTCCCCGCCGCCGTGGCCAACGCCATCGCCGACGCGACCGGGGTGCGGGTGACGGACCTGCCGATCACAAGCGAGGCGCTCCGGGCGGCCTTGAGCAGGTAATCGCGGCGTTCCCGCGGGAACGCCGCCGGGCCCGCGTGGTTCCGGCGAGTCTCCTGATCGAGCGTCTCGAGCATCCTGCCGCCGCGCCGGTGGCCGGAGACGGCCTGATGATAGAATCGCCGCCGGTCGCAGATTGTCGACAGGAGGCGGCACGTGGCGAAGTTCAAGGTGGTGACTCCGGCGGGCATCAGCTACGGGAACCCGGGCACGGTCGGCTACGAGTACGAGATGGAGGCGCTCGGGCCCATCGGCGCCGAGATCGTCGAGGTGGCCGTGAATACGGACGAGGAGTTCGTCAAGGCCGCCCGCGATGCCGACGCCATCTACGCGAAGGGCCGGCCGATCACGAAGACGATCATTGACGGGCTGGAGCGCTGCAAGGTGATCACGCTCGGCAGCGTCGGCTCCGACTCGGTCGACGTGCGCGCGGCCACTGCCAGATGCATTCCGGTCACCAACGTGCCGGACACGTTCATCGAGGAGGTGGCCGATCACGCCATGATGCTGATCCTGGCGACCTACCGGCGCCTCACGCTGATGGACAAGTGGGTGCACGAGGGCCGCTGGCGCGAGGGTCGCCCGTACTTGCACGGCTTCCCCCGGCTGATGGGTCAGACGCTCGGCTTCATCGCCTTCGGCCACGTGCCGCGCGCGGTCGCCACCCGCGCCCGCGCCTTCGGTCTCCGGATGCTCGCGTACGATCCGTACGTCGAGGAGCTCGTGATGACGCAGTACGGGGTCGAGCCCGTCGGCCTGACCGAGCTCCTCCAGCGCTCGGACATCGTCTCGATGCACGCGCCGTCCACGCCGGATGCCCATCACATGCTGCGCGAGGAGCATTTCCGCCTGATGAAGCGCGAGGCGCTCTTCATCAACACCGGCCGCG
>JBIOXS010000115.1:0-39144 GCA_044869815.1 Candidatus Rokuibacteriota bacterium
CCCTCCTGATAGACGGTCGCGCGCGCGGCCGTCAAAGCCTGCATCAGCACCGCGCCCGCCCCCGGCTCCAAGCGTCCGCGGATGAGCTCTTCGGTCTCCGGGCTCGCTACACGCGTCAGTGCGCGAACCTTCGAGTACGACAACTCGCCACGGGCGAGCGCTTCCGCCAACCGCGGGAGCGATGCGAGTGCGCGCGCGACGCGCACGTGCTCGCGCGCCGCACCGGGCGCGAGACCGATCCGCCACGTCAGTCACTCCGCACACGAGCGAAAGCCGTTGCCCCAGCCACCGCGCGCATCGAACTCGCGGATCAAGTCGAGCAGGCGGGCCGTCGCGGCATCGAGGTGCGCAGCGAGCTCAGCGATCTCGTCGCCGAGTCGCCGCAGCTCGACCTCGCACTGCGCTCTGGGGTCGAAGGTAGGCATCGAGATCTTCATCGGCGCGTCTCCTTGTCTTCTACGCCGACTCTATACCTCCGATTTTCGCGAGCCGTGAGGCTCCAGGAACGACGAACGCGTGGTGATGACATCGCATGGGCATGGCGTGCCGATACGATGCGGAAGAGGCAGATGTCGGCCGCGTAAGATGGTTCCTGCCGTCCCTGGGGGACCAGCTGACGGCGTGCCTGCAATACAGTGTCAAGAGAGATCTTTTAGATACGGCCGCCGCTCGCGATCATCGCTCGGAGCTCCGCCCAGGCGGCTGTTCGGCGCTCGACGTCATCGGGCAGTTCGCAGACGGTCAGGCGCATTCCTGCGCCTTCGCGCCCAAAAGACCCCCTTTGACAAGGCCCCCGTTTACTGGCATCCTGCCGGGCACGATGTTGACGCGGTTCCTGGAGCTGCTACTGCGATAACGGCGAGCGCCGAGCGCGCGCGCTCGCCGACCTCCTGCGCCCGACCGGGCCGGGAGGTTTCGTCTTTTCAGGGACCGGAAGCCAAGAGGAGCCAGGGAGATGACGCCACCGCCAGTGACGCCCAAGCGCATGCCGTTCGACAAGTACCGTCCGTTCGTCCCGGTCGAGCTCCGTGACCGGACGTGGCCGGACAACAAGCTGACGAAGGCGCCCCGGTGGTGCTCGGTCGACCTGCGGGACGGCAACCAGGCCCTGATCGATCCGATGGACCCGGAGCGGAAGCGCCGGATGTTCGAGGCGCTCGTCAAGATGGGCTTCAAGGAGATCGAGGTCGGCTTCCCCTCCGCTTCGCAGCCCGACTACGACTTCGTCCGGCTGCTCATCGAAGATGACCTCGTACCGGACGACGTCACCATCCAGGTGCTCGTGCAGTGCCGGCCGGAGCTGATCGAGCGTACGTACGAGTGTCTCCGCGGCGCCCGCCGGGCCATCGTCCACTTCTACAACTCCACCTCGATCCTCCAGCGGCGGGTCGTGTTCGGCCTCGACAAGCCCGGCATCGTCGACATCGCGGTGAACGCGGCGCGTCTCTGCAAGAAGCTCGAGACCACGCTGCCCGGCACCGACGTCTTCTACGAGTACTCGCCGGAGAGCTATACCGGCACCGAGGTCGACTTCGCCGTCGAGATCTGCGAGGCGGTGATGGACGTCATCGAGCCGAGCTCCGACCGCAAGATCATCCTGAACCTGCCAGCCACCGTCGAGATGTACACGCCCAACCTGTACGCGGACACCATCGAGTGGTTTCTCCGCCACGTTTCCCGCCGCGACCGGGTCGTGCTGTCGCTCCACCCGCACAACGACCGCGGGTGCGCGGTGGCCGCCACCGAGCTCGGCGTCCTGGCCGGCGCCGATCGGGTCGAGGGCACGCTGTTCGGCAACGGCGAGCGCACGGGGAACGTCGACGTGGTCACGCTGGCCATGAACCTCTTCGCGCAGGGTGTCGATCCCGGCCTCGACATCTCCGACATCGACGGCCTGCGCCGGATCGCCGAGCATTGCAACCGGCTTCCGGTGCACCCGCGGCACCCATACGTGGGCGACCTCGTCTACACGGCGTTCTCGGGCTCGCATCAGGATGCGATCAAGAAGGGCATGGAGGCGCTCCCGCGCGGCTACAAGGTCTGGGAAGTCCCGTACCTGCCGATCGATCCCAAGCACGTCGGTCGCACGTACGAGGCCGTCATCCGCGTCAACAGCCAGTCCGGCAAGGGCGGCGTCGCCTACATCATGAAGGCCGAGCATGGCTTCGACCTGCCACGGCGGCTGCAGATCGAGTTCTCCAAGACGATCCAGACGATCACCGAGGACAGCGGGACGGAGATCAGCCCGAAGGACATGTGGCAGGCCTTCGAGACGCAGTACCTGCGCGGCGACTGGCAACTCGACACGCACGAGGAAGTGTCCGACAACGGCACGACGCGGATCACGGCGAAGCTCTCCGTCGGCGGCCGGCCGCGCACGATGACAGGGACCGGCAATGGCCCGATCGCGGCATTCGTCGACGGCCTCCGCAAGGACCTCGGCGTCGAGCTCGACGTCGTGGACTACGCGGAGCACGCGCTCGGCCAGGGCGCGGACGCCGGGGCGGTGGCGTACGTGGAGACGGTCGATGGCGAAGGGACGACGCGCTGGGGCGTGGGCGTGCATTCGAACATCGTCACCGCCTCGCTGCGTGCGGTGCTCTCGGCGCTGGCGCGGCGGAGGACCATGGCCTAAGCCCGCGCGTTCGCCTGCGGCGGTCCGCTTACACTTCCACTTCCACCGGCGCGCCTCCCGGAAACGACAGCACCGTCCGGGGAACGCAGAGGTCATCGCCCGCCTCGTAGAGCGCGCGCACAGCTGACCAGTCCGGCGCGCTGCCCGCGAGGACTTCGGCCACCTGGTCGAGGCGGGTGGCGCTCGCCGGCGGGATGGTGGTGCCGGGCCGAAAGTCACGCGCCAGGCCCCAGTAGTCCCACGGCAGCAGCTCACGCCCGTTCAGCGCCGCGAGATCGCGCAGGATGCTGGAGCCGACGAACCAGGCGCCGCGCACCGCGGGAACGAACGATACGCCGCAGGTCGCCTCCGCGATCTCGCGACGTCGCAGGCCGCGCCAGACCTCGCCCGCGGTGAGGAAGCGGTCGCGCGGAACGTCCGTCGGCGGGAAGTCGATCGCGAAGTGCTTGGCGATGGTCTCATCGCCGAGCTCGGCGTCGAGCAGCCGCCAGCCGCCATTGTCGCGGTACTCGCACACCCAGTGGTCCTCGTGGAATCTGGGAACGAAGTACCTGGCGAACCCGACGCGCACCCGTGACGGGATCCCGTGATGCCGGAAGATGCTCGTGGCCAGGATCGCGTGATGACGACACGTGCCGACGATCCTGTGCTCGACGGGCCGGGCGACCGCAAGGGGAGCCTGATCGCGCTCGGCCAGGCGACGAAGGAGCTCGCGCACGGCGCGCGCCTCGGCGTCGCGCGCCGCGAGGTACGGATGGGTGCCGCCGCTCCGCGCCAGCGAGACGGGATCGATCACGAGCCGGGAGACGACCCGGACGACGCTCGACGGATCCGCAGCCAGCGGCTCGAGCAGCTTGGTGAGATCGCCGCCGCCGGACGTCTCGCTCTGGGTTGTATAGAAGGCCCGCTCGGCGGGCGTCAGGGGATCCCGGTTAACCATATGACCTCCCGGGGCACAGGCCCGGCGGGATCATACCGCCGACGGCGCGGCCGCGGCCGGATTACCTCGGCGTCGCCTCGGGACTCACTGGCGTGCTGTTGCTCGTCGCCGCCGGTCCCGTCTCGAGCCTGATCGGCAACGCCGCGCCCGGCGTCGCGCGGCTGGTGGGCGGCAACGTCGCCGTCGCCGCGGTGGCGGTGGCCGTGCTGGGCTTCACGCTGCTCGAGATCGTCGGCCTCCGCCGGCTCAGCGCGGCGTGACCGTTTTGCGCAGCCGCCGGCCTTCGCGTACCATCGGCCGCCATGAGGTGCGACAGCGCGGCCCTCCACGCCGCGCTGTGTGAAAGGAGTCCAGATGATCTACGAGATCCGCACGTACCAGCTCGCTCCCGGCAGCCAGGCAGAGGTCGAGAAGCGCTACGGGGAAGCCTACCAGTATCGGAAGAAGTACTCCGAGCTGACGGGCTTCTTCCACACCGAGATCGGCCCGCTGAACGAGATCATCCACATCTGGGGCTATAGCGATCTCGCCGAGCGCGCGCGCATCCGGGCCGAGGCGTCGAAGGATCCGAACTGGCCGCCGAAGATCCAGGAGTTCATCCGGAAGATGAGCTCGGAGATCGTGGTGCCGTTCGGCTTCGTGCCGCAGGTGCAGCCGGGCAAGCTCGGGCCGATCTTCGAGCTGCGCTACTACACGCTGAAGGCCGGAAAGCTGCCGGAGCTGGCGAAGGCGTGGGAGGGTGCGCTGCCGGAACGGATCAAGATCTCGCCCCTCGTGCTCGCGGGCGGCGTGGAGTTCGGCAAGGCCAACGCGTTCGTCCACATCTGGGCCTACTCGAGCCTCGATCAGCGCGCGCAGATCCGCGAGGAGGCGCGCAAGCGCGGCGTGTGGCCGCCGCCCGGCGGCGGCGATCGTCTCCTCGAGATGAAGAACAAGATCATGCTGCCGGCAACGTTTTCGCCCTTGCAGTAGCGATATAGAGGAGCGCCCCGCGTAGCCGGGGCGCTTCACCTCACGCCACCTTGATGATCCCCTTGTCGACCTCCTTGAAGCGCTCGCTCACCTGGGGATCGTGACCGGCCACGATGAGCTTCTCCTTGCCGGCCAGCTCGTGGATCGTCTCGAAGGCCGTGAGCATCTCGGGCAGGTTGGTGAAGATCTGCACGGGCTGCCGTGTCTCGACGTTGTGATAGAAGTGCGAGGCGTCGGAAGTCAGCACGACGGTGCCGCGCGCCGTCTGCACGCTGACGATCTGCAGCCCGGCCGTGTGGCCGCCGACACGATGCACGCGGATGCCGGGCAGCACCTCGCGCTCGCCCTGCACGATCTTGACGCGCCGGCCGTAGTTCAGCGTGACGAGGCCGGCCAGGGCCTCGACGTTGGCCGACCCTCGGAAGGCGGGCGTGCTGCCGAAGGGGCCCGTCCAGAAGGCGACCTCGTCGTGCTGGATCCAGTACTCGGCCTTCGGAAAGAGGCTGTGGCCCGCCCAGTGGTCGTAGTGCAGGTGGGTGATGAGCGCCACCGGGATCTGATCAGGGGTGAAGCCCGCGCGCCGAACCATCTCAGCCGGGGTCACGTAGTTGCGGACCTGGCGGGCGCGCGCCTCGTCCTCGAGAAAGCCGGTGTCCACGAGGACGGGGTGAGGGCCCCCGAGGATCAGCCAGACGAAGTAGTGGAGCGTCAGCGTCTCATGCGACGACTCGCGGAAGAAGAACTGGCACTTCGTCGTGTCCCGCTCCGCGTATTTGAGCGCGTAGACTTCGTACATGTCTCACCTCTCTGAAAGGAGCTGTCCGTGAGCATACCCAAGACCGCCTCGACCGCCCGCAGCGAAGTGCGCCAGGTCGCGCCCCGGCTCATCGAGCTCACCGAGTCCGTCGTGTACGGCGACATCTGGGAGCGGCCGGGCCTGTCCAAGCGCGACCGGAGCCTGATCACCGTGGCCGCGCTGGTGGCCATGTACCGCGGCGACCAGCTCACCGGCCATCTCGAGCGCGCGCTCGCCAACGGCGTGACGCGCGAGGAGATCGGCGAGCTGATCACGCATCTGGCGTTCTATGCGGGGTGGCCGACGGCCATGAGCGCCGGCCGCATCGCCAAGAAGGTCTTCGACGAGGCGCCACGCTGATGCCAGCCTCCTAGCGCAGGACCGCGATCTTCTGGCGCTCGATCAGGGCGAAGTCGATGGCGGCGCCGAGGCCGGGGCCGTCGAAGGCGTGCACGTAGCCCTCGCGATCCACCTCGATGTCGCGCTCGAGACCGTACTTCTGGGCGCCGGCCGGCAGGAGCACCTCGAACATCTCGGTGTTCTTGATGGCCATGATGACGTGCAGGTTGGCCACGTTGTTGAGCGAGTTCCCACCGTGGTGGACCTCGTAGTTGAGATGGAAGGCCTCGGCCAGATGCGCGGTCTTCACGAGGGCGGTGATACCGCCCTTCACCGCCACGTCGCCCCGTAGATAATCCGTCGCCTGCGCGGTGAGCCACGGCGCGTAGGCGGTGAAGCCTCCCGGGCTGTACTCGGTGGCGAGGATCGGGATGTGAAGATGCTGCTTGAGCTTGACGTAGTTGTAGAGATCGTCGTCGGCGAGCGGGTCCTCGTACCAGTGGTAGTCGAGCTCCTCGATGGCGCGCCCCACGCGCAGCGCCTCGGGATACTGATAGGACCACGTCGAGTCGAGCATGAGCCGAAAGCCGCCGCCGACGGCGTGCCGCACCGCGCGGCAGATCTCGACGTCGCGCTCGGGCACGGTCGGCGGGTGGATCTTGTAGGCCGTCCATCCCTCCGCCTTGAAGCGCGTCGCCTCCTCCGCGTACGCCTCCTTCGACGGGAGCACGGCCGAGCTCGCGTAGGCGTGGATGCGCTGGCGATACGAGCCGAGCAGCCGGTGGATCGGCTGGTTCATCGCCTTGCCGGCGAGGTCCCACAGCGCGACGTCGACGGCGCCGATGGCGCGGATCGTCGTGTTGCGGTTTCGCTTCCACGCCTCCTGGTAGAGGCGCTCCCGCTCGAGCGCGTTCTGGCCGACGAGGATGGGCTTCAGGAACTGGATGAGCGACTGGCCGTCGAGGTGGGCGCCGCGCATGGCGGAGCCCAGGAAGGCGTGGCCGCGTAATCCCGCGTCGGTCTCTATCGACAGCAGGCCGAGCTGGCTCGTGCCGGCGGCGCGGCTCATCTGTCCGTAGGTCGTCGGCGGGATGTCGCGCCACTCGAACAGCGTCAGGCTGACGTCGGTGATCTTCATGGCCGGGTAGTCCACCACGTCCGGAGTCGGCCGGCAAGCTGGGTTAGAATCCCTGCCACCTGACGGGAGGCGCGCATGGATTCGACGGACCTCTGCTACACCCCGGCCACCGAGATCGCCCGCCTGATCCGCACCAGGGCGCTCTCGCCGGTCGAGGTCACACGGGCGGTCCTCGAGCGGATCGAGCGCCTCAATCCGAGCCTCAACGCCTACTGCACGATCACCGCCGACCTCGCCATGGACACCGCACGCGACGCGGAACGCGCCGTGATGCAGGGCGAGGAACTCGGCCCGCTGCACGGCGTGCCCTATTCGGTGAAGGATCTGAACTTCACCAGGGGCGTGCGGACGATGGGCGGCTCGTTCGTGTTCGAGCACCGCGTGCCGGACACCGACGCGCCGCTCGTGCGCCGGCTGAAGGCGGCCGGCGGCGTGATGGTCGGCAAGACGACCAGCCCGGAGTTCGGCTGGAAGGCGCTCGGCGACAGCCCGCTGACCGGCATCACGCGCACCCCGTGGAACCTCGCCATGACCAGCGGTGGCTCGAGCGCCGGCGCCGCCGCCGCGGCCGCCGCGGGGCTCGCACCGCTCGCGCAGGGCTCCGACGGCGCGGGCTCGATCCGCATCCCGTCGTCCTTCTGCGGGATCTACGGCTTCAAGCCGTCGTACGGACGCGTGCCGAACTGGCCGCTGTCGAACAACGATTACGCCTCGCACAACGGCCCCATGACGCGCACCGTCGCCGACGCGGCGCTGATGCTCTCCGTGATCGCGGGTCCCGACGACTGGGATCGGTCGGCGCTTGACGCGCCGCCCGAGGACTACGTGGGCCGGCTCGCGCGCGATCTGAGAGGCGTCCGCGTCGCGTACAGCCCGAACCTCGACCTCTTCCAGGTCGACCCGGACGTCGCGCGGATCGTGCGACAGGCGGTGCGCGCGTTCGAGGAGCTCGGGTGCGTCATCGACGACGTGAAGCCGGGCTTCGCCGACACGCGCGAGCTGATCCGCATCATGTGGTCGGCGCACGAGGCGGGCAACCGCGCCGTCTTCCTGCCGGAGTGGCGCGAGCGCATGGATCCCGGCCTCGTCGCCTGCATCGAGGCGGGCCGCCGGTACAGCGCCGTCGAGTACATCCAGGCGCGCGAGCGGAAGATCGCGTTCTGGGACACGGTGCGGCCGCTTTTCGAGCGCTACGAGTTCTTGCTGACGCCGAGCGTGTCGGTGGCCGCCTTCGACGTCGGTCGGCTCAATCCCGCGCACTTCCGCCAGCACGAGTGGGACTGGTTCGACTGGGCGTCGTTCAGCTACCCGTTCAACTTCACCGGCCAACCGGCGGCCAGCGTGCCCGCCGGCTTCACCGCGGCCGGGCTCCCCGTCGGCCTGCAGATCGTCGGCCGGCGCTGCGCCGATCTCGGCGTGCTCCAGGCCTCGGCGGCGTTCGAGGCAGTCCGCCCGTGGGCCGCGCGACGACCGCCGGTGTCGTGAGCGCCGCCTCGGCCGCCCACGACCTCGCGGCGGCGGCGCCCGCCGCCGCCGGCGTCCGGTGGGGACGCCAGTGGCGTCGCACCGCGCGCAGCACCGTCGTCGTGCTCGGCGCCGCGGCCGCGCTGCTCGTCGTCCTGAGCGGGCTGTTCGCGGACTCGCTCGCGCCGGCAGCACCGGACGAGCAGAACTTCGACCTCATCGAGGCGCGGCCGAGCGCGCAGGCCATCTTCGGCACCGACCGGTTCGGACGCGACGTGCTGAGCCGCGTGATCCACGGCTCGCGCATCTCGCTCTATGTCGCGCTGACGTCCATCGTCTCGGCCATGGTGGTCGGCGGCTCGCTCGGCCTGCTCGCGGGCTACGCGGGCGGCGCCTGGGACAACGGCATCAACCGCGTCCTCGACGTCTTCTTCAGCGTCCCCGGGCTGCTGCTGGCGGTCGGCATTGCCGCCATGCGGGGCCCGGGCGTCAACAGCGCCGTCCTCGCCATCGCCATCCTCTACGTGCCCATCTTCGCGCGCGTGATGCGCGGCCCCGTGCTCGCCGAGCGCGCCAAGGACTACGTGGAGGCGGTGCGCGCGCTCGGCGCCTCGCGGCTCTCGGTGGCCGTCCGTCACGTGCTGCCCAACGTCATGTCGCCGTTCGTGGTGCAGGGCACGGTGGCGCTCTCGCAGGCGATTCTCATCGAGGCCTCGCTCAGCTATCTCGGCCTCTCGGCGCAGCCGCCGACGCCGTCGTGGGGCAACATGCTCAACGAAGGCCGCACGTATCTGGAAACGGCGCCGTGGATCTCCGTCTTTCCCGGCATCGCCATCATGATCACCGTCCTGGCGTTCAACCTGATCGGTGACGGTCTGCGCGACGTCCTCGATCCGAGCGCTCACTAGCGCGGCAGAGGAGAGGCCCATGGCAGGTCAGTGGAACCGTCGCGAGTTCGTGAAGGCCGGGACCCTGGCCGCCGGGGCTCTCGGCCTGAGTCGCGTGGCGTGGGCCCAGACGCCCCGCGCCGGCGGCAGTCTCGTGTCGGCGCAGACCACGGAGGCGACCGGGCTCGATCCCCAGCTGGTGCCGGCCTTCTCGCGCAGCCGCCGCTCGCCGATGATGTACAACCAGCTCGTCCGCTTCGATCCCGACATGACGCCCCGGCCGGAACTGGCGGAGTCGTGGCAGGTCAGTCCCGACAGCCTCACGTGGACGTTCAAGCTCCGCGAGGGCGTCAAGTTCCACGACGGACAGGAGCTCACATCCGCGGACGTGAAATTCACGTTCGATCGGCTGTTCGAGAAGTCGCCTGGTAAATCGGATTTCGTCGCCGTCGACAAGGTCGAACCTGCTGGCAAGTATTCGGTGAAATTCGTCACGAAGGAGCCGTTCGCCGGGCTCCTGGCCGCCCTCGGCGGGTTCTGGGGCTTCATCATCAGCGAGGCCGGCATCAAGAAGCACGGCGATCTGAACAAGGCGGCGCTCGGCACCGGGCCGTTCGTGCTGGAGGACTGGAAGGTCGAGCAGCAGATGACGCTCAAGCGCCACAAGGATTACTGGAAGAAAGGCCGGCCGTACCTCGACGAGCTCGTGCTGCGCATCATTCCCGACGAGGCCAACATCGTGGCCGCCCTGCGCACCGGGCAGATCCAGCACGCGTTCATCGAGGACAACAAGAACTACAACCTCCTGAAGGACGAGAAAACGCTCACCGGCTACCGCAGCTCGCGTCTCGGCTACGACTTCCTGAACATCAACGCCAGCCGCGGCCCGCTCAAGGACGTGCGCGTGCGCCAGGCCATCAGCTACGCCGTCGACCGGGCCCAGGTGCTGCGCGTGGCCGCCTCGGGCTTCGGGCGGCTGACGGCGCCGGCCACCGCCCCGATGAAGCAGTGGCAGCTGCCGGAAGAGCAGTGGATGCGCTACTACAAGCCCGACGTCGAGAAGGCGAAGAAGCTGATGGCGGACGCCGGCCAGGCCAAGGGCTTCACCGCCAAGCTGAGCGTCATCCCGACCTTTCCGACCATGGTGTCCGGGGCGCCGGTGATCGCGGCCCACCTCAAGCGTATCGGCATCACCGCCGAGATCGAGAACGTCGAATACGCGGTGTGGATCAAGCGCTGGCTCGCGAAAGACTTCGACATGACGATGAACACCACGCCCGGCTACGCCGACCCCGACACGGCGTTCTTCCGGGCGCTGCACTCCACCAAGGGGCAGAACTGGAACAGCTGGAGTGTGCCCGATCTCGATGCGCTTCTCGAAGAGGGACGCCGCACCATGGACGCGAAGAAGCGCAAGGAGATCTACGACCGCGCGCAGCTGATGATCCTGGAAAACGTGCCGCACCTCTGGCTGTTCTCGGCCGACACGATCGACTTCACGCAGGTGGCAGTGAATGGGTTCCGCCAGCACCCGACGACGTTGCTCTATGGGTTCGAGGGCGCCTGGCTCGAGAAGGCCTGAGCGCGTGGGTCGCTATCTGCTCGTCCGTCTGTACTCGATGGGGTTGACGCTGCTCGGGCTGACGGTGCTCGTCTTCCTGATGCTGCGGCTGATTCCCGGCACGGTGGTCGAGCAGATGATCGGCGCCGACGCCGTGGTGAGCGCGGCGATGGTGGAGCAGCTCCGGGCGTTCTTCGGCCTCGACCAGCCGTGGTACGTGCAGTACGGCCGCTGGCTCGGCGCCCTCGCCCAGGGCGACCTCGGCACGTCCTGGCGGACGGGCAAGCCGGTGATCTCGCTGATCGTCGAGCGGCTGCCGGTCACGCTCGAGCTGACGGCGATGGCGGTCGGCTTCGCCCTCGTGCTCGGCCTCGTGGCCGGGATCGTCTCCGCGGTGCGGCGCGACGGCGCCCTCGACAACGTCACCCGCGTGGGCGCCCTGCTCGGCCTCTCCGTGCCGGTGTTCTGGCAGGGCACCATGCTGATCCTGTTCCTCTCGATCTATCTGCGCTGGATGCCGCCCGTCGTGTGGGTGGACTTCCTGCGCGACCCGCTCAGGAACCTCACGATCATGCTGCTGCCCGCGGTGTGTCTCGGCACCGCCAGCGCCGCCAACATCGCGCGCACGACGCGGGCCTGCATGCTCGACGTGCTCGGCTCCGAGTACATCCGCACGGCGGCCGCCAAGGGCCTGGTGCCGCGGCTGGTCGTGCTCAAGCACGCGCTGAAGAATGCGCTGATCCCGATCGTCACCGTGGTCGGGTTGCAGATCGGCATCCTGCTCGGCGGCAGCGTGGTGGTCGAAGAGGTGTTCACGCTGCCCGGCGTCGGACGGCTCGTGCTCTGGTCGATCTACCAGCGGGATTACCCGCTGACGCAGTCGACCATCCTGTTCGTGGCCGTGATGTTCATGACGATCAACCTGCTGGTCGACCTGCTCTACGCGTGCCTGGATCCGCGGATCCGGTACAGCAGCTGACGGGAGGAGCCCATGCGAGCATCGGTGCTGTTCGAGCCGCGCACCCTGCTGAAGGTCGAGGAGCTCGAGCTCGAGCCGCCGAGAGAGGGCGAGGTGCTCGTGCGCATGGCGGCCAGCGGCGTCTGCCACTCCTGCCTGCACGCCGCCGACGGCTCGTGGAAGGGCGTGCCGATGCCCATCGTCCTCGGTGACGAGGGCGCCGGCATCGTGGAGAGCGTCGGTGCCGGTGTGCGCACGCTGGCGCCGGGCGACCACGTCATCCTCTCCTGGGCGCCGACCTGTGGGCGCTGCCACTACTGCGTCATCGGCCGTCCGAACCTGTGCGAGCGGCGCATGCCCGGCCGCGGGGTCCTGCCCGACGGCACCACGCGGATGTCGCTCGGCGGCACGCCCGTCTATCACTACGGCCACGTGGCCACCTACGCCTCGCGCACGGTCGTCCACGAGTCGTCCGCGATCGCGATCGATCCCGCCATGCCGCTCGACCGGGCGGCACTGATAGGCTGCTCGGTCATGACCGGCGTCGGCGCCGTCATCAACACGGCGGCGGTGCCGGCGGGCGCGAGCATCGCCGTCTTCGGCGCCGGCGGCATCGGCCTCAATGTGGTCCAGGGCGGCACCATGGTGGTGGCGCATCCGATCATCGCCGTCGACCTGAAGAGCGCCAAGCTCGAGCAGGCGCGGGCGTTCGGCGCCACCCATGCCATCGACGCCTCCAAGGACGATCCCGTGACGGAGATCCGGCGCATCACCAAGCGCGGCGCCGACTTCACGTTCGTCGCCGTCGGCGACACCGTGGCCGTCGCTCAGGCGGCGGAGGCGCTGGCGCCGGGCGGCACGTGCATCGTCATCGGCGTCCCGGCCACGGGTCAGACGGTGCCGCTCGACGTCCGCCCCCTGGTCACCGGCGAGCGCGTGATCCGCGGCTCGAGCTACGGCAGCGCGCGCACGCGCGACGATCTGCCGCGCATGGTGAGCCTCTATCAGGCAGGCAAGCTGAAGATCGACGAGCTCATCACGCAGCGCTACGGCCTCGAGGACGCCAACGAGGCCTTCCGGGCGCTGGCCGCCGGTGAGCTTGCCCGCGGACTCATCGTGTTCTGATGCGCGAGCTCGTTTTCGTCCTCGAGTTTCGCGGCACCGCCGGCGCCGGCCCCGACGGCAGGCGCCGGGCCACGAGCACGGCGCCGAGCCAGTCCTTGACGACCGTGCTCGGCGGGGGGACGGTGCACGCCGAGGCGAAGGCGCTCGATGGCGAGCAGGCGGTGCTCGAGTCCGTCGTCGAGCGGTTTCCCGACGGCAGCTTCGTGGAGGATGGCACCATCACCTACGGGCGCGCCGGCGGCATCACGTTCGCGACCGTTGGCCGGGGAACGGTGGCGCCGGCACCCGTCGAGGGCTGGATGAGCGGCGCCGTCATGTGGACGGTGACCGGTGGCCGCGGGACATTTTCGGGCGCGAAGGGACTGATCACGTCGAACTTCACCGTGAGCGCGCAGGGCGTGGTGGTCGACCATCACGTCGCGCGACTCTATCTGACATAGGAGCGCGCACATGCTCGATCTCATCGTCCGCGGAGGCGAAGTGGTGACGCCGGGTGGCGTGGGTCGCTGGGACGTCGGCGTGCAGGGGGAGCGCATCGTCGCCGTCGGCGAGTCGCTGGGACAGGCCGGGCGCGTCATCGACGCCGCGGGCAAGATCGTCGTACCCGGCGGTGTCGAACCGCACACGCACCTGGCGCATTTCGTGTCGATGCATCCCGACGAGAACCTCCACACGCTCGGGCCCGAGGACGACACGCGCGGCATGGTCTTCGGGGGCACCACCACCCACGTCGACTTCTGCTTCGTCCGGCCGGGGACCTCGGTCGCCCAGGCGATCGAGCAGCGGGCGGCGCGCTGGAAGGCCAACTCGTACACGGACTACTCGTTCCACGTGTGTCTGCAGGGCGCGCTGCCGATCGCCCTCTTCGACCAGCTCGAGGACGCCATCGCCGAGGGGTTTCCGTCCTTCAAGGTCTTCACGGTCGACGTGCTGCCGCCCCATCCCAAGCGCGGCGGTTATCGGCTGGACTTCGGACGCATCCAGCTGGCCATGGAAAAGGTGGCCGCGCACGGCGGGCTCATGGTCGTGCACGCCGAGGATCACGACATCGTGCAGTTCATGTACGAGAAGCTCGCCGAGGAGAAGCGCACGGAGGGCTGGAATCTTCCGCTCGTCCACAACAAGCTCTCCGAGTCACTGGCCTTCCGCCGCACGATCCATCTCGCGAACGCCATGGGCGCCGCCGTCTACTTCGTGCACACCTCTGCGCGCGAGGGCGTGGAGGCGGTGGTGGAGGCGCGCGCCCGGCGCCAGCCCGTCTACGCCGAGACGCTGCACCACTATGCGTGCTTCACCGTCGACGACTACAAGACGCCGCGCGGTTTCTGCTACCACACCTACCCCTCGCTGAAGTACGCGGAGGACCAGTCGGCGCTCTGGGAGGGCCTCGTCCGCGACGGCGTGTCGACCACGGCCACCGACGAGTATCCGACGTCGCTCGAGCTGAAGCTACGCGGCAAGGACCTCGACAACGTCACCGGCGGCAACCTCGGCGCCGAGGCGCGCATGGGCATCATCTTCACCGAGGGCGTGGTCAAGCGGAAGATGTCGCTCCAGCGCTTCGCGGACGTCACCTCGACGAACGCGGCGCGCGTGCTCGGCTTCTATCCACGCAAGGGCGCCCTCGCCGTCGGCAGCGACGCCGACATCGTGCTGATCGACCCGGCCGTTCGCAAGACGCTGACGAAGAGCGACTTCCACGTGAGCGACTACAGCCCCTGGGAGGGCTGGCCGATCCAGGGCTGGCCGGTGACCACCATCCTGCGCGGCAAGGTCATGGTGGAACACGGCCGGCTCCTCGGCGACACTCGGGACGGGCGGCTCGTGCCGCGACGCATTTCCGGCGACGTTCTGACCCGGCCGGTGTGTTAGGAGATAACCGATGGCGATGTACTGGAAGGAGATCACGGTCAACTGGGGCGAGTCCGACCCGTTCGGGCTCGTGTACTACCCGCGGATCGTGGCCTGGTTCAACGACACCGAGCACGAGCTGTTCCGCATCATCGGCTACCCGATCGAGCAGATGATCAAGAACGACCGCACGACCTTCGTGATGGGCGAGATCCACTTCCGGTTCATTGGCCCCGCCGCCTACGGCGACCGCATCGTCACCACCATCACGCTGGCCGACATCGGCGACCACACGCTGCACTGGAACTGCAAGGCCAAGAACGCGGTGACCGGCGCCGCCGTCAGCGAGGGGCGCGCGACGCGCGTCTACGCGCGGATCAACGAGGACGGCTCGCTCAAGGCCCAGGTCATTCCGGCGGAGATGGTGAACGCGATTCGAGAGCTCGGCGACCTCAAGCACCTCGCGCCGAACAGCGGCGCCAAGCGAGGGTGAGGCGGCCCCTAGCACCGGCCTTTCTTGGCCTGACCGGGCGGGCAGAACTTGCCGCCGCCACCGTTGTCACCGTCGACCTTCACCTCGACCGGCGGCCCGACGCGGACCTCGGGTCCCTTGAGGACGCAGCCGGCGAACGCCATGCAGCACACCGAGGCGATCACCACGGACGTAACCTTCATGTTGCTCTCCTGGTCTCTGACGATTCGCCTGCTGGCGATGACGGCGTGGGCGGGCGTCGCAACAGCAAGCCGGATGCCGAGCCTCGGATGCGAATTTCCGGCGTGAATCAGGGGCCGACGTGCGATCGAAGACGTAATGGCACGCCCCGCTGACGCCGCAAGTGCCATCGCGATCGCGGGACGGCGCGTGTGAGCGGCTCCGACCGTGCGAACGCTGCGGCACCCGTCTTGCTGCGACGCTGCCGCGTGGGGTGCGCCCGTCTCATGGCAGTCCTGGTGCTGGTCGCGATCGCCGGCTGTGCCTCCGGCGCCCCGAAGCGCTCGTCGGTCCCGGCGGGCGGCTCGTCCTCGCAGTCGCGGATCGTGGCGACGGCGTTGAAATACGTCGGCGCGCCCTACGCGCGCGGCGGCTCCTCCCCGGCGGGGTTCGATTGCTCCGGATTCGTCATGTTCGTCTACGGTCGCCATGGCCTCGCGCTGCCGCACAGCGCGGAGGCCCAGTACCGGCTCGGCGCCGCGGTGAGGCGCGACAGCCTCCAGCCGGGAGACATCGTGTTCTTCGATCGCCTCGGCCACAGCGGCATCTACATCGGCGACGCCCGGTTCGTCCACGCCACCAAGCCCGGCGACGTGGTGAAAGTCTCCCGCATCGACGAGAGCTGGTATCGCCGCCGCTGGGTCGGTGCCCGCCGCATCCTCTGAGTCGCCGGCATGGGGTTTGCGTTCCCGTAACCGCGGCACCGTCTCTGGGTGCAGGAGGGTTCCATGGGACTGGATCCGGTCTGCAAGTCTGAGGTCAACCCGGCGTCCGCCGAGGCGCAATCGGATTACGAGGGCATCACTTTCTACTTCTGCTCCCACGCGTGCAAGGAGCAGTTCGACCGCGAGCCGCTCCGATACCTGGACGACGTCGACCTTGCCGAGGTCCGCGCGAAGCAGGCCTCGGACCGCGCTGCGTAGCTCTGCGTCCTAGCGCGCCTCGAAGCGCACGGCGCCGAAGAGGACCTCGGTGCGTGTGTGCGTGTCGTTGGAGTGACTCTCGAGGCCGATCCACTTGATCGTCCGTGGCGAGGCGTTGAAGATCCGGCGGTAATCCGCGTACACGTTGCGGCGCTGGTGATCCCATTGGCCGAGGTACTGGGGGCCGGATCGCACCGCGATCAGCGCGCGCTGGAAGAGCTCGAAGCCGTCCGAGCGAGACTCGGCGCCCACGGGCGCGGTGGTGTCCCAGACGTAGAGGAGTCCCTTCATGCCATCGAACATCACCATCACCCGGCCGGCCTGATCGTTGCGACGCCCGTCGCGCATGTCGCCGCCGGCGGGCAGGACCACGACCTTCCACTCCCACGTGAGCCACGGCGTCTCGCGCGGCTCGATCTTCACCGCCCGGCCGATGCGCATCGGCTCGTCTTCCGTCTTCAGCAACAGGACCGGGCGATCGCCGTCGCGCACGATCGCGGGCGCGTGCTTGAACGCCTGCTCGGCGGGATAGGGTCGCCAGATGCCGGTCAGCTCGAGCCGCCCCGCCGGATAGGAGTCCCAGTTGTCGAGGCGGACACCGGCGCGCGCACCGGCGCCACCGACGATCAGCGCGAGCGCGACGAGAGCCGCGGCCGCGCCCCCGCGCGAGCTCATGCAATGAGCCGGCGCGTCGCCGCCTCCGTGGCCTCGTCCGCCGGGAAGAACGCCTCGATGCGAAGCTCCTGGGCCGTGATGTCGTGGGGCGTACCGAGCGTGGTCAGGGTGGTGAAGTAGCGCAGCTCGAGTTCGTCCCGCCGGAACTCGATCGGCAGGAACGGTGCCGTCGAAGCGTCGAGATCGAGGGTTCGCCACTGGCGGGGCACGTCGGGATACGACAGCAGCTCGTCCAGCAGCGCGCGCGTCTCGAGGCCTCCGACGCCGGTGGCCGCATCGCGGTGCAGCCACTGGATCAGCGACGCCGCCGTCGGCTCCCAGTTCACGATGTAGGGACGGAACGCGTCGGGATGGAACATGAGGCGCATCGCGTTCGGTGGCCCGAGCTTCGCGACACGCTCGGCGTCGAGGAAGGCGGCCTGGACGCGGGCGCTCCCCTCGTTGACGGCGAGGACGTTCCAGTGGCGGTCGAGCACGAGGGCCGGGTAGGGCTCCTGCTGCCGGAGGATGAAGTCCAGGGCGCGGCGCACCTGCGCCATCGCCGGCGCTGCCAGCGGCGTCTCCCTGTACATCGGCGCGTAGCCGGCGGCGATGAGCAAGGCGTTGCGGTCGCGCAGCGGAACGTCCAGCGCTCGCGCCAGCAGCAGGACCATCTCCCGGCTGGGCTGCGCGCGGCCGGTCTCGACGAAGCTCAGGTGACGGGACGACACGCCGGCTTCGACGGCGAGATCGAGCTGGCTCAGGCGCCGGCGGGCGCGCCATTGACGCAGGAGCGCGCCGGGTCCCGTGTCGGCGGTGACGACGCGCGCCCGCTCCATGCGCCGGACTCTACACCGTTCGATGCCCCGCCCGCATTACCTCGTACGTAATTGAAGTCGGCGCCCGGTCGGTGCACCATGCCGCCATGGACACGGCAAAGCTCCAGGACGCTCACGCCGCGACGCTCGCGGAGACGCTCGGGATCAGATTCGTCGAGGCCACCAAGGATCGCGTGCTCGCCGAGCTCGCCCATCGCGCGCCGCTCACGACCGTCGGCGGCGCCTTGCACGGAGGCACGCTGATGGCGTTGGCGGATACCGTCGGCGCCGCCGCCACCTTTCTGAACCTTCCCGCCGGCGCGACCACCACGACGCTCGAGTCGAAGACCAACTTCTTCGCCGCCGGCCGGAGTGGAACGGTGCGGGCGGAGGCGATCCCGCTGCACCGCGGACGGCGCACCATGGTGTGGCAGACGCGCGTCACCGACGAGAGCGGACGGCTGCTGTCGCTCACCATCCAGACGCAGATGGTGCTCGAGTGAGCCGGGCGGCGGTCACCGGTAGCGCGACGGCCACGACGGCGGGCGCGCGCGCAGGACGCGCGGCGCCCGAGCGCGCCGGCCGATGACGCCGGCGCGCCAGGCGCGATCGAGCATCTAGCGCGTCGTCCTGCTGCCGGTTGTGCTCTGGCCGGCTCCGCTGCCCGTGCTGCTGCTACCCGTCGCCGAGGAGCCCGACGTTCCTGCCGGGCGATCGGACGAGGTCGAGCCGCGGCGGCTCGAGTCCGGCGACGCCGACGGGGAACCTCCATCGTTGCCGGTACATGCGGTCGCCCCGATCACGAGCACGAGCGCGAAGAACACCGAAAGAGCCCTGGTCATGTCGCACCTCCTACCGCACGCTCCTGCCACGGTGATGCCAAGAGCGACCGCCGTTCTGACGCCGGCCCGCTGGCAAATCCTACACGGGTCGTTTGGCAGGACCGATGCCCGCACGCGCCCGCGTCGCCGTATGATCCCTGGCAGCGGAGGGGCTCGTGCTCGAAGAAGACAATCTCATCGAGAAGGTCACGGATGATCGGCGGCCGCACTACGAGCCGTTCGGCTGGCACCACTGGCCCGAGCACCCGTGGTTCGCCTACCAGTTCCGGCGCGGCCTCGGCGAGACGCAGGAAGGCGGCGGCAGCGTCAGCGAGTGCTTTCGAACGGCGGCGCGGATCGTGGCCGGCGACGCGGAAAGCTGGCATCGCGAGTGGCTCGCCGTCGCCGAGCGCAACTTCCATCGCGCCGTCGACGAGGAAGCGCGCGGCCACGTCCGCACCGCCATGAACGGCTTTCTGCGGGCGGCCGATTACTACCGGCAGGCGGAGTTCTTCCTGGCGCCGCACGATCCACGACGCCTGGCGACGTTCACGAAGATGGAGCAGGCGAGTCAGCGCTTCCTGGGGCACTTGCGTCCGCCGGGCGAGGTGCTGGAGATTCCGTACGAGCGGGGCGCCGTGCTCTACGCCTATTTCGTGCGGGCGCCGTCAGGCGGCGACCGTCAGCCATGCCTCATTTCGATGGGTGGGCTCGATTCGATCAAGGACGAGATGTGGTTCATGCAGGCGCATGGCGCCCTGCAGCGTGGCATCGCCGTGCTCATGATCGACGGGCCCGGACAGGGCGGAACGCTGCGGCGTCAGGGCATCACCAATCGGCCCGACTACGAGGTGCCCATCGGCCGCTGCATCGACTACCTCCGGACGCGGCCGGACGTCGACGCCGCCCGGATCGCCGTGTGCGGCTCCAGCCTCGGGGGCTACTACGCGGCGCGCGCCGCCGCGCGCGAGCCCCGGCTGGCGGCCTGCGTGTCGCACGGCGCCATCTGGTCGATCCACGACTTCTGGAAGAACGCGGACGAGACGCACGGGCTGGCCACGCACATCAAATGGGTCTTCGGCGTGCCGACGATGAAGGACGCGGTCGAGCGGTTCCGGGCCTTCACGCTCGAGGGCGTGCTGGAGGACGTGCGCTGTCCCTACCTGATCCTGCACGGCGGTCACGACGTGCTGGGCATGTCGCAGGCGACGAAGACGTACGAGTACGCGCGGGCGCACGGCGTGAACGCGACGCTGCGCTTCGTGACGCCGGAGGAGACGGGGGCCGAGCACTGCCAGCACGACAATCCGACCATCGGCCAGGAGCTGCTCGCCGACTGGCTCGCGGACGTCTTCGGCATCGATCAGCGCGCGGGCGAGCGGCGCGACATCTGAATGCTCATCCGCCAGCGCACCGTCATCGACCGGCCGGCGCCGCAGGTGTGGCCGCACGTCATCCGTGCGGAGTCCTTCCGGCGCTGGAACGAAAAGATCAGCAGCATGGACGCGGTCGGCGAATTCCGCGTGGGCCAGCCCTTCACGACCCACTACGAGTGGCAAGGCAAGGCGCTCCAGTGCGCGTCGATCGCCACCGACATCCAGGAGGCTCGCGTCCTGGAGCTGCGACACAGCGCGGTGGTGGGGCCGGGCGTCCCTCCGAATCTCGAGATCCGGCAGCGGATCACGCTCCAGCCACGCGGCGCCCGCACGGTGGTGACGAAGCTCGTGTCGATCGAGAACGACGGGATGCCCTGGTATCTGCGGGCGCTCGTCTGGTTCGTCACCCGGTTCGGCGCGCCCACCGGCCCCGATCCGTTGAAGGTGTTGTGCGAAGGCGAGGCGACCCATTGACGAGCGTCGGTCCGGCCGGGGATCATCACGGCCATCCGACGGGAGGTGCCTCATGAACTACGGTGTCGTGCTTCCGATCTGGCAGCTGACCGCGGCCGAGGCGGAGTCGCTCACCGTCCGCGCGGAGGCGCTCGGTCTCGACGGCGTCTTCATCCCCGACCACATCCTGGCCAAGCCGGCCACGACCCAGCATTACGGCGGCCACTGGCCCGACCCGTTCTCGCTGCTCGCCTATCTCGCCGGCCGCACGCAGCGCATCCGCCTCGGCGCCAGCGTGATCGTGCTGCCCTATCGCAACGCGCTCGTGGCCGCCAAGGCCGCCGCCACCGTGGATCAGGTGTCGGGCGGGCGTTTCATCTTCGGCGTCGGCGTGGGCTGGGACGAGGCGGAGTTCGTCGACCTCCGCCTGCCGTTCCGCGAGCGCGGCCGTCTGAGCGACGACTACATCCGCGCGATCAAGGCCGCCTGGGCGAGCGACGTCCCCGACTACAAGGGCGCCTATGTCAGCTTCTCCGGCGCGACCTTCGCGCCGCGGCCGGCGCAGCAGCCTCACCCACCGATCTGGGTCGGCGGCGCGCCGGGCGCGATCTCCGCCGCGGCCGTGCGTCGCTGCGCGGAGCTCGGCGACGCCTGGCATCCGCTGGGGCTGAGCCTCGACGACATCGAGAAGGGTTACGCGACGCTCCGTGATCTGGCCGCCCAGCGGGGCCGGCGCGGCCCGCTCGGCCTGGCGCCGCGCAACCTGCTCGATCTCACCGACGGCGCGCCGAGCACCGGGCGCTCGGCCTTCCAGGGCACGGTGGCGGATGTCGCCGCCGATATCCGCCGCCTCCGCGGTCTCGGCGCCGAGTGGATGACCTTCGACCTCCCGCGCGCAGGCGTGCCCGCCATGATCCACGCGATGGAGCGCCTGGCCCGCGAGGTGAAGGCAGCCGTCTAGGAGCGAGCGCCGCGCGCGGCCTGCATGGCCGCCCAGACGCGCGCGGGTGAGGCAGGCATGTCGAGCGCGCGCACGCCCAGCGGGGCCAGCGCGTCCATCACCGCGTTGAAGGCGGCCGGCAGCGCGCCGACGGTGCCGGCCTCGCCCGCGCCCTTGGCGCCGAGCGGATTGAGCTTCGTCGGCACGGCGTTCGACTCGATCACGATGTCGCAGAAGTCGGCGGCGCGCGGCAGCGCATAGTCCATCAGCGAGCCGGTCAGCAGCTGACCCGAGTCCGCCTCGTACACGACCTGCTCCATCAGCGCCTGCCCGACGCCCTGCGCGATGCCGCCGTGGATCTGGCCCTTGAGCGTGAGCGGGTTGATCACGGTCCCGACGTCGTCCACGATCGCGTAGCGAGCCAGCTCCACCATGCCGGTCTCCGGATCGATCTCGACCTCGCACACGTGGCAGCCGTTCGGCCAGGTGTCGCTCGGCGGTGAGAACGTCCCCGTCTCGTAGAGTCCGGGCTCGACGCCGGGCGGCAGCTGCGAGGGCTGGAACGCGGCGCGGGCGACATCCGCCAGGCCCACGCTGCGGTCGGTGCCGACGACCTTGAAGCGGCCGTCCGCGAACGCCAGGTCGGCGTCGGCGGCCTCGAGGAGCTTCGCGGCGATCTTTCGCCCCTTGGCGATGACCTTGTCGGCGGCCATCCAGAGCGCCGTCCCGCCGATGACCGTCGAGCGCGAGCCCATGCTGCCCATGCCGAAGCCGACCTGATCGGTGTCGCCGTCGACGAAGCGCACGGAGGCGGGGTCGAGGCCGAGCCGCTCGTGGAGAATCTGCTTGAACGTCGTCTCGTGACCCTGGCCCTGGTTCTTCGTGCCCATGAAGATGGTGGCGGCGCCGCTCGGCGAAAAGCGGATCTCCGCGAACTCCGGCTGCGGCCCCGCCGCCCGCTCGATGGCGTTGACGACGGCCAGGCCGCGCAGCCGGCCCCGCGCGGCGGCGGCCTCGCGGCGGGCGGAGAAGCCGGCCACGTCGGCGAGCTTCAGGGCGCGCTCCATGCCGGTGGCGAAGTCGCCACAGTCGTAGGTGACGCCGAGCGCGGTCTTGTAGGGCATCGTCGCCGCCGGAATGAGATTGCGCCGGCGCAGGTCGATGGCGTCGAGGCCGAGCTCGCGGGCCGCATCGTCGATCAGCCGCTCGATGACGTACGTCGCCTCCGGCCGCCCGGCGCCGCGATAGGGCGCGGTGGGGTTGGTGTGACTCAGCACGCTCGTCACCTGCACGTGGGCGACGGGAATCGTGTAGACGCCGACCAGCGTCGCGACGTTGCTGAACGTGGCGAGCAGATTGCGATCGGACGACACGTACGCGCCGACGTTGGCCAGCGTCCGCACGCGGAGCCCGACGAACCGCCCGTCGGCGTCCAGCCCGAGCTCGGCCTCGGTGACGTTGTCACGCCCGTGCTCGTCGGCAGGGATCGCCTCGCGGCGCTCGCACGACCATTTCACCGGCCGACCGAGCTTGCGCGCCGCCCACAGGACCAGGCGATGCTCGAGATACTGCCAGCCCTTCGTCCCGAAGCCGCCGCCGACGTCTCCGGCCACCACCCGGATCCGGTGCTCCGGAACGCGCAGGATGTTGGTCGCGAGCGCGCTGCGCACGCGATGCGGATACTGCACGTCGGCGTGGAGCGTGTAGCGCTCCTCCACGGGGTCCCACACGCCGAGCGCGCCGCGCGGCTCCATGTACTGGGCGTGCACGCGCGTGATGACGTAGCGGCGGCGCACCACTCGGTGGGCGCGCGCGAGGGCGGCGTCGACGGCGGCCCGGTCGCCGACCTCGTGAACGTTCGAGACGTTGTCCGGGCATTCGTCCCAGACGGCGGGCGCCCGCGGGCTCACCGCGTCGGCCGTCGAGGTAACGGAGGGCCCTGGGTCGTAGTCGATGCGCACGCGCTCGGCGGCGTCCTCGGCCTGCGCGCGCGTGTCGGCGATGACGAGCGCGATGGGGTCGCCGACGTGGCGCACCCGCTCGCGCACGAGACCGCGGTGCGGCGGCGCGAACATCGGCGAGCCATCCGGCCGCTTGCGCCTGAGGGTCATCTTCATCGTGCCCAGCTCGTCGCCGAGGTCGGCGGCGGTGAAGACGGCGCATACGCCGGGCATCCCGCGCGCGTCGCTGGCGTCGATGTCGCGAATCCGCGCGTTGGCGTGGATCGAGCGGACGACCACCAGGTGGGCCTGGCCGGGGAGATCGACGTCGTCGTGATAGCGGCCGCGACCGCGCAGCAGGCGCGCGTCCTCGAACCGGGTGACCGGTTGACCGATTCCGAATGGGGGCCCCGAACTCAAATCGGGCGCGGCGGCCGGCGGTTGGCCCACGGCTGGGCCGATTCGAGCTGGGCGCCGAGGCGGAAGAGCCGGGCCTCATCGCCGAACGGCGCCACGAACTGCACGCCGATCGGCAGGCCCTCGCGCGACCAGGCCAGCGGCACCGACATGGCCGGGTTGCCGCTCGAATTGAAGAGCGAGGTGAAGGCGATGCTGCGCAGCAGCGCGTCGTAGAAGGCGTCGAGGTCGGCCGTGCTCATGTCGAGGACCCCGAGCGGGTAAGGGGTGCAGGCCATGGTCGGGGTCAGGAGAACGTCGTAGCGCGTGAAGAAGCGCGCCACTGCGCGACCGATGCGATGCACCACCAGGATCGAGCGCGCGTAATCGGCGGCGGTGAAGGTCGCGGCATCCTGGGCGCGGATCCAGGTCACCCGCTCGACCTCGTCCTCCGTCACCGGCCGCCCGCGCGCGGCGCCGCGCAGGTTCAGCGCGTTGCGGATGCTCGCGCTGACGATCACGCGCGACGCGAGACCGAGCGCCTCGGCGTCGATGGTCGGCCGCGCCTCCTCCACGTGGTGGCCGAGCCGCTCGCAGAGTCGTGCCGCGGCCTGCGCCGCATCCGCGCACTGCGGATCGACGGGCTTGCCGTTCCACGGCGTCGTCGCCAGCGCGATGCGGAGGTGGCCCGGATCCCGGCCGACCTCGGCCAGGAACGGTCCGGCCGGCGGCGGCGCCCAGTAGGGATCGCCGATGTCGGGTCCCGAGGTGGCGTCGAGCAGCGCCGCGCTGTCGCGCACGCTGCGCGTGATCGCGTGACCGACCGAGGCGCCGCTCCAGCCCTCGCCGACGTCCGGGCCCATCGGGTTGCGGGCCCGTGTCGGCTTCAGCCCGAAGAGGCCACAGCACGAGGCCGGAATGCGGATGGAGCCGCCGCCGTCGCTGGCGTGCGCCATCGGCAGCATGCCGCCGGCGACGGCGGCCGCGGCCCCACCACTCGAGCCGCCGGCGCTGTAGCCGAGGCTCCAGGGGTTGCGCGTGGGTCCGAACAGTCGGGGCTCCGTCGACGTGGCGATGCCCATCTCGGGGGTGTTCGTCTTGCCGAAGATGACCAGGCCGGCGCGCTTGAGGCGCGCGGTCAGCTCGCTGTCATGATCCGCGACAGCGTCGGCGAAGGCGCGGCTGCCGGCGCTGGTGACGACGCCCGTATAGAGGACGCCGATGTCCTTGAGCAGGTAGGGCACGCCCGTGAACGGCCCGCTCGCCAGCCCGGCGCTGATGACCGCGCGAGCGGCGTCGTACATCCGCGTCACCACCGCGTTCAGCGTGGGGTTGAGCGCTTCCACGCGGGTGATGGCCGCATCGAGCAGCTCCTTGGGGCTGACCTCGCGGCGGCGCACCAGGTCGGCGAGCCCCAGCCCATCCTCGCGGTCGAACAGCGCGTCCACACTCATGCCGAGATCCTTTCGAGCGCGGCCGGCGTGAGCCCGAGCTGCTGGCCCGCCGCGAGGACCTCGCTCCACGTGGTGTCATCGATGTCGATACCCTCGCGCTGCCGCTGCTCACGCGCGAGTCGTTCGGGATCGCCCGGCACCAGCACGGGCGCCGCGGAATCCGCGGGCGGCGAGGCCTTGACGTAGTCCACGAAGCCGTCGATCTCGCGGCGCAGCCAGTCGACGCCGGCCAGCCGGACCGGGTCGATCAGGATCGACAGCATGTTGTTGATGGTGCCGCCCATTCTTGGATTTCCGGGCTGAATGGTCGGCCCGCCCGACAGCGCGCCGGCCAGCAACTCGGTCACGATGGCGAGGGCGTAGCCCTTGTGCCCGCCGAAGGGCAGCAGCGCGCCGTGCGGATCGCGGTACATCACGCTCGGATCGCAGGTGGGCTGGCCGGTCTCGTCGATGAGCACGCCGGCGTCCACCGGCTTGCCCTCGTTCTTCGCCACGCGCACCTTGCCCATGGCGATGGCGCTCGTCGCCATGTCGAGCAGGATGGGTGGCCGGCGATCGGTGCCGGGCAGCGCGATGCAGATGGGATTGGTGACGAAGCGCGCGTCGGTGCCGCGAAAGGGCGCGACCAGCGCGCGGTGGTCGGTCACGTTGACGAAATGAAGCGACACGAGGCCGGCGGCGCTGGCCAGCTCCCCGTAGGCGCCGACGCGGCCGATGTGATGCGCGTTGGCGAGCGTCGCCACCACCACGCCGGTCTCCCGGCAGCGCGCGATGGCGGCCGCCGTCGCTTCGCCCGCGACCGGACGGCCGTAGCCGCGCTGTCCGTCGAACATCAGCGTCGGCCCGTCGTCCTTCACCGTCTTCACGCGCGTGTTCGGTATGACCAGCTTCGCGCGCACGTGACGGACGTAGGCCGGGACCATGCCGATGCCGTGACTGTCGTGGCCGGCGAGGTTGGCGTCGACGAGATGGTCGGCGACGAGGCGCGCCTCCTCCGGCGTGCTGCCGCCTGCCCGGATGATCGCGGCGCCGATTGCTCTGAGACGCTCGTCGCTGTGGCGCATGTCGGCGCGCAGACGCTACGCCCGGACGTCGGCGAGGTCAAGACGACGATTTCGCTTGAAGGCCCCAGATCTCGTTGCTAGAGTGCGGATCGGTGCAACCCGTAGCACGATTTGCGGCGGCCGAAATGCAATCCTACGTCGTCCTCGTCCCTGCCAGGGAGTCCTCGCTGTTCGAATATCTCGAACGGCGTTTCAAGGGCGATCCCGCCGTGTCGGTCGTCCTCGACCGGCGGGCGACTCGGCGGCCGAGCCCCGCGGCCGCATCGCGCAGCGTCGTACTCGTCCAGGGCGTCACCGTCATCCGCCGCGGGGAGGCGACGACGGCCGCGCCCGAGTCGATCCAATCAAGGTGCGGTACCGAGGAGGGGGGAAAGCGCATGAGTGATGGTCAGGAGATGTTGGAGGATCGGCAGCGTGTGGATCGGTGGCTCGAAGAGAGCCAGTACCTGCTGGGACGGCTGATTCCGGGCTATCTCGACGATCGCGACCGCCTGCGCGTGCGGCTCGTGAGCGCCGAGGCCGAGAGCGACCGGCTTCGCCAGGAGATGGAGGCGCTGCGGCGCGATCTCGCCGGCCTCCAGGGTGAGCTGCAGTATCAGCGCAGCGAGCAGACGGCGGCGGCGGAGGCGTTCGCGTCGGTGCTGAACCAGCTCACCGAGCTCCAGAAGCCGCTCGGCGAGGTGCATCGCCGGCTGGCGGCCGTGCAGCCGGGGATGATCAACGGCGTCCACGCCTGAGATGATCGGGCAGCCTCCCCGCCGCGGGGAGGCTGCCTCAGGCCGCTGTCACGCCAGCGGCGGTCGCCGGCGTCCGAAGCCCGTCGCCTGCTCGAACGCGTGGGCGAGCTGCAGCACGCCCCACTCGTCCTGATGACGCCCCACGATCTGCAGTCCCACCGGTAGTCCCTCCGGCGTGAAGCCGGCCGGCACCGAGATCGCCGGCAGTCCGGTGACCGTGATGTCCGAGCACGCGCGCATCCAGTCGATGTAGGTCGGCAGCCGCACGCCCTCGATCTCGGTGACGTAGGGCTGTGTCACGTCGAACGGCGGTACCTGCGTGGTCGGCAACAGCAAGAACTCGTGGCGCTCCATGAACGTGCGCACGCGATGGTAGAGGTCGGTGCGCCTCGTCTCCGCCTCGCCGATGTCCCGCGCGCTGAGCGTGCCGGCCTGCTCGATGTTCCAGATCACGGTGTCCTTCATCTGGTGCCGGTGCCGCGCGAGCAGCGGTCCGTACTTCGCGGCGAACGCCACCGCCCGCCAGGTCTGGAAGATCTCGCGCGCATCCGTGAAGTCGGGCTGAGCGTCGCTCACGACGCAGCCGAGCGTCTCGAACGTCTTGCGCTGGCCGTCGAGCACGTCCCGCACGCGGCCGTCGATGGGCAAGCCGCCGAGATCGGCGCTCCACGCCACCCGCACGCCCTTGAAGTCGCGGCCAAGCGGGGCGCGGAATCGATCGCCCGATTCGCGGATGGCGATCGGCGAGCGGGGATCGGGGCCGGCCATCGCGCTCAGCAGCAGGGCGACGTCGGCCACGGTGCGCGCCATCGGGCCTTGCACGCTGAACGGCATCCACGCGGACACCGCCGGCCAGACGGGCACGCGGCCGGGCGCCGAGCGGAGCCCGACGACGTTGCAGAACGCGGCCGGATTGCGCAGCGAGCCGCCCATGTCGCTGCCGTCGGCGATCGGCACCATGCCGCAGGCGAGGGCGACGGCGGCGCCGCCGCTCGAGCCGCCACAGGTCCTGGCCGGATCGTACGGGTTCAGCGTGCGCCCGAACACCTCGTTGAACGTCTGCGAGCCCGCGCCGAACTCCGGTGTGTTGCTCTTGCCGAGCGTCACCGCGCCGGCGGCGCGCAGGCGCTCCACGACGAGCCCGTCCTCGTCGGGCACGTGATTCCGGTAGATCGGCGAGCCGAACGTCGTCCGGATGCCTCGCGTCGGCACGAGGTCCTTGTGCACGACCGGCAGGCCGAACAGCGGACCGGGACGCTCGCCGCGCGCGAGGGCGGCATCCTTGGCCCGCGCGTCGTCGAGCGCGCGGTCGGCGGTGAGCGTCACGATCGCGTTGACCTTCGGGTTCACGCGCTCGATCTGCACGAGATGGGCGCGCACGACCTCGGTCACCGAGAGGTCACGGCGAGCGATCCGCGCGGCCAGGTCGATCGCGCTCGTGAAACAGAGCTCGGTCATCGTGGATCGATCGGCGTCGGCAGGCCGTGGCGCGCCTCGATCACCTCGGCGGCGTCGAGGCAGAGATCCTCGCGGTAGCGGCCGGCGATCACCTGCACGCCGAGGGGCACGCCGTCGTTGAGTCCGCACGGCACGGCGACGGCGGGGAAGCCGAGCAGGTTCACCGCCACCAGCAGCCGCTGCGCGCGGAGCACCCGCGCGGTCGTCTCGGCGTCCTTGACGTCGAAGCCCACCTCGAACGGCGGCTCGGTCGAGACCGGACCGACGACCAGAGCGTAGCGCTCCATGAAGGTCATCCAGTCGCGGACGTGCCGCGTGCGCTCGGCGAGCGCGCGCATGTAGGTGTCGACGTCGACGTCCGCCATGCCGCTCAGGAGGAGCTCCGTGCAGCGGTTCAGGTCCTCACCGCCGTGCTTCTCGATGTAGGGCAGCGTCATGTGGCGCATCTCGTTGAGGACGAGCACCGCCCAGTTCGCCGCCACCGCCTCCACGGCCGGCGGCTCGACTTCCTCGACGGCGTAGCCGGCCTCGGCGAGCGCCAGCCCGGCCGCGCGCACGGCGCCGGCGACGGCGCGGTTCACGCCCTGCCGCCCCGGATCGACGGTCAGCGCCACCCGCAGCGGGCGCGCGAGCGTCGGCCCCTCGAGCGCCACGCCCGCCCACCACGGATCACGCGGGTCGCGCGACGCCATCGCGCCGAGCCCGAGGCGCACGTCGGCCACGCGCCGCGCGAGCGGCCCCTGCACGGACATGAGCTGATGGCCGATCGGCCGCTCCTCCATCATGGTGGCGTTGTAGGCGGGCACCCGGCCGAGCGTCGGCCGGATGCCGGCCACGCCGCAGCAGTAAGCGGGATAGCGGATGGAGCCGCCGAGGTCGTTGCCGTGCGCCAGCGGCGCCACGCCGGAGGCGACCGCGGCGGCGGCGCCGCCACTCGAGCCACCCGGTGTGCGCGCGCGGCTCCAGGGGTTTCCCGTGCGGCCGCGCAGCTCGTTGTCGGTGTGCCAGCGCAGGCTGAAGGCCGGCGTGTTGGTCCGGCCCACGATCACCGCGCCCGCGCGCTTCCAGTTGGCGACGGGCGGGCTGTCCACCTTCGCGATGAGGTCCTTGAACGCCACCACGCCGTTGGCGGTGGGCTGATCGGCCTGGTCGATGTTCTCCTTGATGGTTACCGGGACGCCATGCAGCGGGCCCAGCACCTCACCGCGCTTGAGTGCCGCGTCGGCGCGGTCGGCCGCGGCCAGCGCCTGGTCGGCGAGCAGGACGGTGACGGCGTTCAACGCCGGATTGACGGCGTCGAGCCGCTGCAGCACCGCCTGCACCGCCTCGCGGCTCGAGATCTTGCGGGTGCGGATGGCCGTCGTCAGCTCGATCGCGTCCCACTGCCACAGCGCGCGCTCCATGGGCGGTCCTCCCGGCCCCGGATGGTACCATCGGCCGCCGGGCCATGACCGCCGACTGCAAAGCGCCGGGGATGCACTCGATCGAGACACTGCAGAAGGCGGTCCGTGAGCGGGCGCTGGCGCAGCCGGCCGGCACCTGGATTCGCGGACGCGGCTACGATCAGTCGCGCCTGGTCGAGCGCCGCCATCCGAATCGCCTGGACTGGGACGCCGTCGCTCCCGAGCATCCCGTCATCTTCACGCGGACCTGCGGGCACATCGCGTCGGTGAACTCGCGTGCGCTGGCGCTCGCGCGCATCGACGACGCCACGCCCGATCCGCCGGGCGGTCGTTACGATCGTGCGGGCGGCCAGAATCTCGGCGTCGCCTACGAGACGGCGCAGACGCCGCTGCAGGCGGCCGCGCTGCCGTCGCGCGCCGAGTTCGAGACGGCGCTGCTGGCCGCCGACCGCGCCTATGTCGAGGCCGGCTGCACGAGCGTCCATGACGCCGGCGGCCTCGTCGGTCCCGCTTTCGCGCCGTGTCAGGATCTGGTGGCCGCCGGGCGCATGCGCCTGCGCATCTACGCCTTCGCCACCGTGAACAGCCTCGAGCATCCGCTCCTCGGCCTCCTGCAGAGCGGCCTGCACAGCGGCCTCGGCGACGAGCGGCTGCGGCTCGGCGCCTTCAAGGTGATGACGGATGGCTCGAGCAGCGGACCGACGGCGGCCACGCGCGCGCCCTACAGCTCGGATTGCAGCGACTGCGGGATCCTCTACTGGAAGCAGGACGAGCTCGACGGGTTGCTGGGGCGCGCGCACCGGCTGGGATTCCAGTGCACGGTGCACGCTGTGGGCGACCGCGCGATCGAGCAGACGCTCGACGCCATGGCGCGCGCTCAGCGCGAGGCGCCGCGCGAGGGCCTGCGGCACCGCATCGAGCACTGTGGGATCTGCCCGCCGGATCTCCAGCAGCGGGTGTCGGTGCAGCGGATCGTGCCGGCCATGCAGCCGGCCTTCTTCTGGGAGTTCGGCGACGGCTATATCCGTAACTACGGTCGCGAGCGGGCGGACACGATGTTCCCGGCGCGCAGCCTGCTGGCACGCGGCGTGCCGGTGGCCGGCTCGTCCGACGCGCCGGTCACGCACCACGCGCCGCTGTTCGGTATCGAGCAGGCGCTCACGCGCCGCACGTCGGACGGCGACGTATGCGGTCCGGACGAGCGCGTCGATCTCCGCACGGCCATCCGCATGCACACGCGCAACGCCGCCCACGCCGAGTTCAAGGAGGCGATGAAGGGCAGCGTCGAGGCGGGCAAGCTGGCCGACCTCGTCATGCTCGCCGAGGACGTGTCACGCGTCCCCGCCGAGCGCCTGCGGCACGTCGGGGTGGCCATGACCGTCCTCGGCGGCGAGGTCGTCTACAGCGCCCGGTAGACCTCCGTCTCGAACTTCACGAGCAGGTCGACCGCGGTCGCGTCGTAGAACGGCAGCACCTGCGACAGGAACACGCCGCAGACCTGCTTCGTCCGGTCGATCCAGAAGTACGTGTTGGCCAATCCGGCCCAGGCCAGGCTGTTCGCCGCGCGTCCCGTCGGCAGCGCCTGCGTGTTGATGACGAAGCTGAGCCCCCATTTCTTCGACATGCCGGGGAACAGCTCCACGTCGTTGGACAGCGCCGGGATCGCCGTCTTGATGATGCCGACCTCGAGCGGCCCGATCTGGTTCTGCGACATCAGCTCGACGGTCTCCGGCCGCAGGACCGGCGTGCCGTCGAGGGTGCCGCCGCGCATGATCATCTGCGCGAACTTGAGATAGTCGCCGGCGGTGCCGTAGAGGCCGCCGCCGCCCATCAGGAACTCCGGCTCTTGCGGGATCTCGAACTCGATCGGCGCCAGCGCGCCGTCGGGGCCACGCTGGTGCACCGAGGCCAGCCGCGCACGCTGCGCGGGCGAGAGCGTGAACGACGTGTCGCCCATGCCGAGCGGCCCGAAGATGTTCTGCTGGAAGTAGCGATCCAGGCGCTGGCCGGAGACGGCCTCGACCATCTTGCCGACCCAGTCGATGTTGATGCCGTACTCCCAGCGGTCGCCGGGATCGAACAGCAGCGGCGTGGTCAGTGCGGCGTTGGTGCAGGTCGTGATGCCGGGCGTGTTGGTGGCGGCCTGGTACTGCGCGATGGCGGGATTGAAGATCTCGTAGCCGTACCCCGCCGTGTGCGTCAGCAGCTGCCGCAAGGTGATGGCGCGCTTGGGCGCGCGCAGCCGCGGCTGCCCGGCGGCGTCGAATCCGTCGAGCACGTTCGCCGCGTTCAGCTCCGGCACCACGGCGGCGGCGGGGGCGTCGAGCGCGAGCTTGCCGCGCTCGACCAGCTGCATGGCGGCGGCGGCAGTGATCGCCTTCGTCATCGACGCGATCCACACCACGGTGTCCGGCGTCATGGCCATCGTGCCCGTCACATCGCGGCGTCCGAAGCCGCCCTCGTAGAGCACGCCCCTGTCATTCGCGGCCATGGCGACCACTCCGGGCATCGCCTTGCGCTCGACGGCGTCGGTGAACATCGCATCGATGGTCTTGAGCGTCGTCATCGTCGCTCTCCTTTCGCGGCTGGTCTCAGAACCAGCTGGCCTTGTCCACCAGGTTGCGCAACGGTCGGTCGGCGAGGAAGCGCCGGCAGTTGTCGAGCAGGATCTCGAAGCGCCGCTCGTCGAGGTACGGGCCAAATCCGGCGGTATGCGGCGTGATCAGCACGCCGGGCAGCGTCCACAGCGGATGCTCGGGCGGCAGCGGCTCCTCTTCGAACACGTCGAGCGCGGCGCCGGCGAGCTCGCCCGCGCGCAGGGCGGCGACCAGATCGTCGAGCCGCGTCGTCTTGCCACGCCCGATGTTGATGAAGAAGGCGGTGCGTTTCATCCGCGCGAACCGCGCACGGTGCATGAATCCCTCGGTGGCCGGCGTGTGCGGCACGGTGAGGATCACGAAGTCGGCGCGTGGTAGCAGCGCGTCCAGCGCCTCCGGCGGATGGAGCTCCGCCACGCCCGGCGGCGAATCCGCGCGGCGCGCGTCGACGCCGAGCACACGCATGCCGAAGGCGGCGGCGAGGCGTGCGGTCTCGGCGCCGATGCCGCCGACACCGACGATCAGGGCCGTGGCCTCCGGCAGGTGCACGACGCCGGTGTCGAGCGGGGCGGGCTGCCAGCGCCGCTCGCGCTGCAATGGCAGGTAGCGGTGCAGGTCACGTGCGAACGCCAGCACGAACGCCATGATATGGGCGGCGATGTGGTCGTTGTAGATCTCGCGGAAGTTCGTGACCGCCACCGGATGCGCGACGAGCTCCGGGTAGTAATACCCCGCCGGCGGCGCCGCCTGCGGCGCCTGCAGCCACCGCAGCCGCTTGGCCGATCGCAGGAGCTCGGGCGGGATGGTGCCGAACGCGGCCTCGGCGTCGGGCGCCGCGCGCGCCGCATCGTCGGGCGTCTCCGCGACCACCACCGTGAGCTCCGGCAGGGCGGCGGCGATGCGCGCGGCCCACGCCCGCGTGGTCGATGTCTGCGGTGGCGCCATGAGCAGCCTCATCGGTCCGTTCCGTGCCGGGAGGATTTCACGGGCCGAGAGCCACCGCAAGACGGGTCGCCGAGGAGCGCCGCCAGCCGGGCCGGATCGAGGGGTTTCACGACGTGGTCGTCGTAGCCGCCGGCCAGCGCGCGCTCGCGGTCTTCGCTTCGTCCGTAGCCCGTCACCGCCACGAGCCGCAGCGGCCTGCCTCGCGGGTCGCTCCGGATCCGACGCGCGACCTCGTAGCCATCGACGCCCGGCAGGCCGATGTCCACCAGCGTGAGGTCGGGCCGCAGCCTCAACGCCGTCTCGACTCCGCTCACGCCATCCGCGACGTCGTGGACCTCATGGCCCAGCAGGCGCACGAGCTCACAGAGCATCTCGCGGGCGTCCGCGTTGTCCTCCACGACGAGAATCCGCTGCCGGCGCTCAGCGGGTGCGGGCACGGTGGCCGGCGCGGGCGGCGAGACCGTGGTCGCAGGCAGTCGCACGGTGAAGCGACTACCGCGACCAACGCCGGCGCTGGAGGCCTCCACCGTCCCGCCGTGCAGCTCGACGATGTGGCGGACGAGCGTGAGGCCGATGCCGAGGCCTCCCGCCGTCCGGTCGAGGGAACGGTCGGCCTGCACGAACAGATCGAAGACGTGCGGCAGCAGCTCGGCGGCGATTCCGACCCCGCTGTCCTCGACGGCGAGCACGGCCGCTCCGTCCCGTTCCTGCACGCTGACGCTCACGCGTCCACCGGACGGCGTGTACTTGAGCGCGTTCTCGACGAGGTTGTTGATCACCTGCTCGAGGCGCACGGCGTCGCCGAGGACACGCACGGACCGCGCGGCGAGCGAGACGTCACCGGCGCGCGCGGCGTGCCGGTCCGCCAACCCTGCCACCGCACGCTCGGCGACGGCGGCGAGGTCGACGACTTCACGGCGAACCACGATCTTGCCGGTCACGGCGCGCGAGACGTCCAGCAGGTCTTCGACCAGCCGACTCAGGTGCTGGGTCTGCCGGGCGATGATCACGCGGGCCCGCGCGGCCAGCGACGGATCGCCCACGCGGTCGAGCACCTGGATGGCGCTGCTGATGGCGCCGAGCGGGTTGCGCAACTCGTGGCTCAGCATCGCCAGAAACTCGTCCTTGCTCCGATTGGCCGCCTCGGCCTCGGCGCGGGCGGCGCCTTCGCGGGCGTAGAGGCGCGCGTTCTGGATCGTGATGGCGGCCTGCTCGGCCAGCCGGACCGAGATCGCTTCGTCGTCGTCGCCGAACGGGCGCGCGCTCCGGTTGCTGATGTAGAGAAGGCCGGCCACCTCCTTGGCGGTCAGGATCGGCACCACCATGAGCGCGACCGTGCCCGTCTGTTCGGCGAAGGCGCGCATGGCTGGTTGCACGCGTGGATCCGTCTGGCAGCTCGAGGTCCGCATCGGCCGGCGCGTCTGCATCACCAGGCCGGCGAGGCCTTCGCCGGCGTTGATGCCGGGGCCGTCATCGCCGGCCGGCCACGGCCCCACCCGAGCGCGGGGCACCATGGCGCCGTCGTCGCGCAGGAAGATCGCGGCCGTCTCGCTGCCGCACAGCGTGCGAGCGCCCTCGGCGATCCGCTGGAGCACCGTGTCGATGTCGAGCGAGGCGCTGATCGAGCGGGCGATGTCGGCGAGCACGCGGTTGCGCTCGTCGGCGCGACGCCGCTCCGAGACGACGGCGGCCAGGGGCAATGCGGTGAGCGCCATCATCGCGAGGAACGCCTGCACGAGCGGCAGCGACACGCTCGGCGGATAGGCCGCGAACGGGCCCCAGCCGCTCAGCGTGCCCGCCACCGCGACCGCGAACAGCGCGCAGAGCGCCGTGCTGGTCGCGCGAGGACCGAACCGGTAGGCGGCCCACAGCAGCGGCGGAATCGACACGAACGCGGTGGGCAAGCGCCGCCAGCCCTCCGGAAGCATGCCACCGAAGACGAGCACGGCGGTGGCCACCACCACCGCGAAGAGCGCGGTCACCTCGACGCGGCGATCGCGGAGGCGCTGATCGGAGCTCGGCCGCCCCCATAGCACGATGAGCGGCGTCACGAGAAGAATGCCGGACGCGTCGCCGAGCCACCACGTCAGCCAGATCCAGCCGGCAGCCGTCCAGGCGGCGTAGCCGGTGAGCACCAGGCTGGCCACGCCGATGGTCGCGCTGACCGCGGTGCTGCCCACGGCGGCGAGCGCCGCGACCTTGAAGATCTCCTGCGTCCGTTCGAAGGCGGCGGCGCCGCGGGCGAATCGGCGCACCAGATAGGCGCCGAGCAGCGCCTCCAGCGTATTGCCGCCGGCGATGCCGAGCGAGGTCAGCGCCGAGCCGGCGGTGGTGACGTTCACGACGAAGGCGCCGAGGAAGACGGCCGGCCAGACGCGCGTGCCGAACAGCAGCAGCGCCGCCAGCGCGATGCCGGCCGGAGGCCACACCGGCGTGGCGCTCGCGTGCAGCGACGCGAAGGCAAGGCCGAGCTTGCCCGCGAGAACGTAGACGGCGAAGACGGCCAGCGCCTGGCGCACGCCGCATTCTACCTCTCGGCCTTGCGTTGCCGGGGGCGGCGGACTTATTTCTGGATTGATGAGAAGGACGAGATGATCGCCGTGTGGATGGTGCACGCCGCGGAGCTCGGATGCTGATCCTGCTCGTGTTGCTGGCCGCTGCCCACGCCGCGTGTGCGACGCCGACGCCGCCGGCGCCGCCGTTGCCCGGGGTGACCGCACCCGATCCCGCCGAGCAGGCCGCTGGGGCCCTGGCCCGTGGTCAAGCACTGATCGGCCGTGGGGAGATGGCCCGGGCGGCGATCGCCCTCAGAGAGGCGCTCGCGCTCCAGCCCGAGCTCACGGAGGCCCGCACCGCGCTCGGTCTCGCGCTCTATGCCGTCGGCGACGTCGAGGGAGCGGTCGAGGAGTTGCGGGCGGCGATCGCGCTCGATCCGGACGCGGTCGGGGCACGCTCGCTGCTCGCCGCCGCGCGCCTCTCGCGACACGAATGGACTGCGGCCCGTGCCGAGCTGGAGGACATCACGCGGCGTCACCCCGACCGCGCCGAGGCCTTCTACAGCCTCGGCCTCGCCCGTTACGCGGACCGCGACCTGGGCGGAGCCGCCGACGCGTATCGAGCCTCCGTCGCCCTCGAGCCGGATCACCACGATGCGCGCTACAACCTCGCGCTCGTCCTCAAGCTCGGCGGGCGCGAGACGGAGGCCACGCCGGAGTTCGTCACCGCCGCCGAGGCCGGCGTCGGCCGCGCTCAATACTTCGCCGGCGTCGCGTACGCCGAAGGGCTGGGTGTGCCGGCCAGCCTGCCGACGGCGATCGCCTGGTGGATGCGCGCTTCCGAGCGCGGGGTGGCGCCGGCCGAGGAAGCGCTGGCGTCGCTCCGGCAACTGGCCCTCGGTCGGACCCGGCGGCCCCTCGCCGAGCGCCAGGCCGCCGAGGAGGCCTTCCGCGACTACCGCGCCTCACTCTGGTCCGGCGTGCGCGACGTGGCGCGCGAGGGTGATGAGAGCGCCGGGCTCGCGCTCGCGCGCCACCGCCGGCCGGAAGCGGTGGTCCTTCTGATCCGTGAGGCGGCGGCGCTGGACGAAGCCGCCCAGCAGCAGCTGGAAACGCTGTACGAGCACGGGCTCGCGGGAGCAGTGCCCGCGTACGACAGCCGGATCCTCGCGTGGTTTCAGACGGCGGCTGGGGAAGGCCTGACCCGCCCTCGCATCGCGCTGGCGCGAGTCTACGGCCGCGGGCTCGGCGTGCCCAGGGACGTGCCGCGCGCGGTTGCGCTGCTGCGCGCGATTCCGCACGAGGACGCCCGGCGCCTGCTGCAAGAGCTCGTACCCTAGCGGTCGCGATGCCGCGCGCTCGCCGCCTTCAACCCGCCGCCATTGGCGTATTGGCCGCCGCCCTCGCGCTCGCGCTCGATCTCGGCGGGCTGGCCCCGCTCGACGCGCCCGCAGCCGCGCGCTGGCGCCGCCCCGCGCCGTCGAGCGGCGGTGTGCTCGTCGTGTCGCGCGAGGGCGACGTCGGACCGGCCACCGGCGTCGACGACGCCGTGCTCGGACGCGTGGTCAGCCGGCTTTCACGCGCCGGCGCCGCAGCCATCGTGGTCGACATTGGCTCGCGCGCGCCGCGCTCGGGCGCGGCCAGCGAGGCGTTGCTGCGCCAGACGGTGGCGCAGGCCGGCAACGTCGTCCTCGCCCTCGCGCCGGACACCGAGGAGGCGACGGGTCTTGTCTCGCGCGCCGTCGGTCACACGGCGGGCCGCCGCGCCGCTGCCATCGCGACGATTCCGATGTTCGCGACGCACGGCGAGCGCCGGATCCCGGCCCTCGGGCTCGCCGCCGCCGCGGTGGCGCTCAACGCGGAGCCTACGGTCGAAGGCAACGTCGTGACAATCGCGAGCGGCCCGCGGGTCACCCTCGATACCGCGGGCCGCGCTCTCATCGGTCCGAGCGGACGCCTGCCGACGATCGGCCTGGGCGAGGTGTCCCGCATGGCGAGCGGCAGCGACGCCGAGCGGCTGGGATCGCTCGTCGGCGGCAAGATCGTCGTCGTGCTCGGCGACCCCGCCCGCGCCGCCGGCATGCGGCTGCATGCCGAGCTCGCCGAGGCCGTGCTGACCGGCTCGACGCTGGCGCCGGTCCCGGCGTTCTCGACATGGATCGTCGCGCTCGCGCTCGCCGTCGGTGCGGCGTGGCTCTGGCTGTCGCTGCGATGGTGGGTAGCGCTGGCGCTCGCGCTCCTGCTGGCGCTCATCGTGGCCGGGGCCGGCGGGCTGCTCCTCCATCTCGGCGTGGTGGCGCCGCTCACCGCGCCGCTGGCAGCAGTCGTTGCCGCATCGCTCGGCGCGCTCGGCTGGCGACAGATCGGCGCCCGCCGCCGGCTGCACGGACTGGAAGGTGAGGTGCGCGCGATGCGGGAAGCGCTGGCCCGACACGAGTCGACGGTGGACACCCTCGCGGAAGATCTCGATGCCGCGCGCGCCGCGGTGGAGCGCTCGGCGGGCGCCGAGCGCGCGCTCGTCCGCGCGACCGAGGCGCTGAAAGCGCAGCTCGACGAGGCGCGTGGGCGAGAGGAGGAGACGCGGCGGCGCCTCGACGCGCTCGCCGGCCAGTCGCGAGCCGCGATCGGCACGAGCACGCCCGACGAGGCCTGCGAGCGCGTCGGCATCGTGACCCGCGATCCGGCAATGCTCGGCCTCGTTCGCGATCTCGAGAAGGCGGCGCGCTCCTCGCTGCCGATCTTGATCGTCGGCGAGCCGGGCACCGGCAAGGAGCTGTTCGCCCGCGCGGCGCATCGCCTGAGCGGGCGGGCCGGACAGGCGTTCGTGGCGGTGAACATGGCGGCGATTCCGCCCGAGCTGTTCGAGAGCGAGCTCTTCGGCCACGTCCGTGGCAGCTTCACCGGCGCCGTGGCCGATCGCCGCGGCTGGTTCGAGCAGGCTGACCGCGGCACGATCTTCCTCGACGAGGTCGGCGAGCTGCGTGCCGATCACCAGTCCAAGCTGCTGCGTATCCTCCAGGAGAAGAGCTTCCATCGCGTGGGCGCCGCGCGCCCGACCTCCGTCGACGTCCGCGTGGTCGCGGCGACCAATCGGGACCTCGAGCGTGGCGTGGCCGAGGGGACGTTCCGCGAGGACCTGTACTTCCGGCTGAAGGGGCTGGTGCTGCGGCTGCCGCCGCTGCGCGAGCGCCGCGCGGACATTCCGCTGCTCGCCGCGCGGATCTTGCAGGAGGCGGCCGCCGAGGTGAAGCGCCCAGGCCTGGTGCTGTCGGAGGCGGCGCTGGTGGCGCTC